>NZ_DASRVN010000366.1:0-4036 GCF_035655035.1 Kribbella sp.
ACCGTCAACGCAGTCGTGAGCGCATCCGCCTGCCGCTTGTCCCGGGCACGGGGATCATGCTCACCATCAGCAGTCTTGTGCGGGCGGGCACCGGCATGGATCACCGCGCGCAACAGTTCCGCGTTCTCGTTGGCCAGATAACCCCTGAACTTCACACCGTTCTCGGCCGCGCTCAACGTCAGCGACTCACGCCCGTACGCCTTCTGCTCCTCGGGTTCTGGGCCGTCGGAGTCCAGCAGGTTGCACAGCTGCTTCGCAGCGGTGCGCAGTTCCTTGGGAGACAGGTGAGCCGCAAGCCCAACCAACTGCTCCTCCGCGACATCCAGATCCTCCACCGGGACTCGAGTGCGGACGCGTTCGAGTTCGGTGACGATCGCGGCCGCGTGCGCGGTCTGCATCGGCCGCACCGTGTCGTCGGACGTGATGCCGTCGGCGAGCGCAGCACCAACCGCGGCGTACTTCGGCAACGCGCGAGCCAAACGCACGTCCCGCCAGGCCTCCGAACGGTCCCGGCGATGCCGCAGCGCGAGCAGCTCGACCGTGTCCCGCGCGCCGAGCTCCTGCGCGAAGCCGCTCTCCTCGGTGCGTGCGACGATCTGCAGCCGGATCCCTTGCAGCCGGATGATCTCGGCGTCCAGCGCATCGAGCGCAGGCATCAGCTCATGGTTGCCCAACGCAACCACAGAGCGTCCACCGAGAACATCCATGCCGATAACTCTACCCACCACCTCCGACAGTTTCAAAGCTAGAATCCCTTGTTTTCAAGGAGATTTAGTTATCCACAGATTTGAAGTCAGTTCTCACACACCACCTCACACCACCTCACACCACGGCAGGAGCGCGCCACCGGAGACAGCCGGCGGACCATCACCGCCGAACGGCGCCCTTCCCTCGTAGAAGCTGTATCCATCCCGCGCACAACCAGTTGCCTATAGCAACAACACAGGCCTGCGGCTGCATCCCGCTCCAGCCGCCCCGAACACGCCTGCCGCGCAAGCGGCGATCTCTGGACGAGCGCCACCTGCTGGCGGCATGCATCCGCGGCGTGGCAGCACCCCGACGGAGGCGGCCAACAGCCAGCGCCGCGAACCAGTGTCCGCTCCGTGTGCCCTCTCCACCATCCGTAGCTCGCCACCCCGACAGGTCCACCAGTACTCCGAGCGGCAGCCAGCTGCCGGAGGCGGCCAACAGGCAGACGCCCTGAAGCCGTGACCGCTTCGCGGACCACCCCACCATCCCGTACCCGCTGCCCCTGCGGGTCCACAGCACGCGGAGCGGCAGCACGCCGCCGGAGGCCGCCAACAAGACAGCCGCCGCGAACGGATGCTCGCTTCGCGTACTTCCCACCAGACGTAGCAGGCACCCCGACAGCTCCACCAGCACACGGAGCGGTAGCACGCCGCTGGAGGCGGCCAATAGGACAGCCCGCCGCGAGGCGGTGTCCGCCTCGGGTGTCTCCTCCACCATCCGTAGCTCAGAACCCGGACAGGTTCACCAGCACTCGGAGCAGCAGCACGCCGCCGAAGGCCGCCAACAAGACACCCTCCGCGAAGCGGTTACCTCTACTCGCGGCACGGGTTGCCGGCCGCGTACACATCCCGTCCGGCAGCGGTAGCAGGCCGCCGGAGGCGGCTGGCACGACAGCCGCCGCGGAACTGAGCGGGCGTTCGGCTACAGCAGCGCGATATCCGCTTCGTGTACCTCATCCAACGTCCGTAGCCAGCCGGACCGGTGCACCAGCACTCGGTGCGGTAGCGCGCCGACGGAGGCGGGTAACAGGACAGCCGCCGCGAAGCTGTGTCCGCTTCGTGTGCGCTCTCCACCATCTGCAGCTCGCCACCCGGACAGGTTCACCAGCACCCGGAGCGGCAGCACGCCGCCGAGGGCGGCCAGCAAGGCGGACGACGCCCCGAGGGGGAGACCGCACGGCCGCCGCGAAGCGGTGACCTCTTACGCGGCACGCTTGCCGACCGCGGACACGACCTGCCCGGGGGCGGTAGCACGCCGCCGGAGGCGGCTCACAGGACGGCCCCCGCGAAGCTGTGACCGCCTCATACCATCCGTAACTCGCCCCGAGGTTCACCAGCACCCGGAGCAGCAGCACACCGCCGAAGGCGGCCAGAAGGCAGCGGCCGCGAAGCGCGGGCTCGCCGCGGGAGGCCAACGAAACGGCCGCCGCCGGAGGTGGGCTTTGTGTGTGGTGGGGTTGTTAGTCGACGACCGTGGCGTAGGAGATTACGCCTCGGCGGATTTGGTCTACTACGGCTCGGGCGGTGGTGCGGAGGGGGGTGGGGCCGGCGGCGTCGGCTATTTGTTCGGTGAGGTCTATGAGTTGTTTGACCCAGCGGACGAAGTCGCCGGCGGCGAGGTCGGATTCGTAGAGGACTTCGGCGAGGGAGGCGCCGGAGGCCCAGCGGTACGCCGGCCAGCAGAAGTTGAGGTCCATCGAGCGCAGGAAGTCGACCCGCATGTCGCGTTCCAGGGCGGACAGGTCGCGCCAGATGGAGCCCATCCGTTCCAAGGCATCCCGTACGTCGCCGCGCGGCAGCCTGGGTGAGGTCGGGTCGTCCTTCGAGCGGGACTCGTACACCAGCGCCGCCAAACACGCCGCCAGCTCCGGCACCGTCAGGTCGTCGAACACACCTTGCCGGAGGCACTCGGCAGCGACCAGGTCGAGCTCGGTGTAGATCCGCGCCAGCCGGTCCCCCGCCTCGGTGGTCTTGTCGCCGTCGAGGTAGTGCAGCGCGTCCAGCACCTGGCAGACCCGGTCGAACTGCCGGGCGATCGTGTTGGTCCGCTGCTCGATCTTCCGTTGGACTTCGCGGTTCTCGCGGTCCAGCCGGAAGTACCGCTCCGCCCAGCGCGCGTGGTCCTCGCGGTCCGAGCAGCCGTGGCACGGGTGTGCGCGCAGCTGCGCCCGCATCTCCTGCAGCTCCGGGTCGTCGGCGTGCGCGACCACGTCCCGGTGGCGCGACGACGGCGGGCCGTCCTCGCCGAGCAGGTCGGTCCGGGTCCGCAGTACCTGGGCGAGCTCGCGGCGCTGCTGCGGGTTCCGCGGGTTGAACTTGCGCGGGATCCGCAGCGTCCCGATCGCCTCCACCGGCGTCGGGAAGTCGACCATCGACAGCTTCCGCACCTGCCGGTCCAGCGTCAGTACGGTCGGCCGCGGCCCTTCCCGCTCGGACCGCATCCCCGGGTCGAGCACCAGCGCCCAGCCCGCACTCCGCCCCGCCGGGATCCGGATGATGTCGCCGGTCTTCAGCTTCTCGATCGACTCCTGCGCCTCGACCCGGCGGTCGAGCTTGCGCCGTTTCGACCCGGACGCCTCGCGATCACCGATCCGGCGGCGCAGCGCGGCGTACTCGAGGAAGTCGCCGAGGTGGCACTCGATCGACTCCTTGTACCCCTCGAGCGCCTCGGTGTTGCGCTGCACCTGCCGCGCCAGCCCGACCACGGCCTGGTCGGACTGGAACTGCGCGAACGACAGCTCGAGCATGTCCCGCGCCCGCGTCCGCCCGACCTGACGCACGAGGTTCACGGCCATGTTGTACGACGGGGAGAACGACGACCGCAGCGGATACGTACGCGTCGACGCGAGCCCGGCCACCGCCCGCGGGTCGAACCCGGGCTGCCAGAGCACGACCGCGTGCCCCTCGACGTCGATCCCGCGCCGGCCGGCCCGCCCGGTGAGCTGCGTGTACTCCCCCGGCGTGATGTCGACGTGCGCCTCGCCGTTCCACTTGGACAGCTTCTCCAGTACGACGGTCCGCGCCGGCATGTTGATGCCCAGGGCAAGCGTCTCGGTGGCGAACACGACCTTGATCAGCCCGCGCGCGAACAACTCCTCGACGACCTCCTTGAAGGCCGCGAGCATGCCCGCGTGGTGCGCCGCGATCCCGCGCGACAGCGCCTCGGCGAAGTCGTGGTACCCGAGCACGCCGAGGTCCTCGTCCGGGAGGTCCGCCGTACGCTCGGCGACCACTCGCTTGATCTCGTCGCGCTCGGACGGCTTGGTCAGCCGCAGCCCGGACCGCAG
>NZ_DASRVN010000367.1:0-8983 GCF_035655035.1 Kribbella sp.
CCGCGGGTGGACCCGGCCTGGTCGTTCATGACGCTGGACCACGACGGCAAGATCCGGATGGACTGCTCCTCGCCGTACGCGATGGCCTCGCTGGTCGCGCAGCGGGACAAGTACGACCTGGCGACCGGGAACGACGCGGACTCGGACCGGCACGGCATCGTCACGCCGGACGCGGGGCTGATGAACCCGAACCACTACCTGGCCGTGGCGATCTCGTACTTGTTCAGTCATCGCCAGTGGGGTGCGGATGTCGCTGTCGGCAAGACACTGGTGTCGTCGTCGCTGATCGACCGTGTGGTCGGTGACCTCGGTCGGCGGTTGTGGGAGGTGCCCGTTGGGTTCAAATGGTTCGTACCGGGGCTAATTGATGGTTCTGTTGGGTTCGGCGGTGAAGAATCGGCAGGGGCAAGCTTCTTGCGCTTCGACGGCACTGTGTGGACCACTGACAAGGACGGGATCCTGCTGGCGCTGCTGGCGAGTGAAATCACCGCGGTGACGGGGGAGACGCCCTCACAGGCGCATGCGAAGTTGGTTGACCGTTTTGGAGCCTCGGCGTACTCACGGGTGGACGCGCCGGCTACCCGCGATCAGAAGGCCAAGCTGGCCGCCTTGACGCCAGAAGCGGTCACCGCGACCGAGCTGGCGGGTGAGCCGATCGTGGACCGGCTCACGCACGCTCCTGGGAACGGAGCTGCTATTGGCGGGCTGAAGGTCACTACGGAGTCAGCCTGGTTCGCAGCGCGCCCGTCGGGGACTGAGGACCTCTACAAGATCTACGGCGAGTCCTTCAAGGGTGCTGAGCACCTGGAGCAGGTTTTCGAGCAGGCTCGCGAGGTCGTGTCGGCGGCACTCGCTTAACGAACGAAGGCGTCCAGCAAGCGCTCAAGCTCGGCAGCGGGGTCCGTGGTGATCCCGCTGTGGATCGGACCGGGGTGCACGACGGTACTGCGAGGCGCCGCGAGCCACCGGAACCGCTCACCGATGCTGGTACCAGCTGCAGGCCCACCTGCCGGCTCACCCGCACAGATCAAGCGAACCTGCTCCAGCGCGGCACACACCACGTCAACGTCGACAGCCGGGTCCAGGGCCTTCAGACGCTCCGGCTGCACGTCCCAGCCGGCACCCAGGTAGTCCAGGGCTCGGCAGTACAGCACAGCGCCGACGTTGATGAACTCACCACGCTGGATACGCGGCGCTGCCCGCAGGATCACGTAGTCGAACGGCTTCACCGCACACCTCCCGGAACCCACGCGGCCCGGTTCTCCAGGCGCTTGAGCAGATGCTCGACGTACCGCTCGCGGTCCCCGTCGCCCAGCCACTCGTCCGGCACGAGCTCTACGACTTCCGTCAACAGGTCCGGGGTGATCGCCGCGGCCAGCTCGGCATCCACCTTCGCCACACCGGGTACCGCGACCGCGAAGACGTGATCGGATGCGTCGTACGGCAACGACGCGAACTTCGCCGCGGACATCCACGAGTGGTGGAAGTACAGCGCGGCCCCGTGGTCGATCAGCCACAGGTTCTTGTGCCAGACCAGCATGTTCGGGTTCCGCCACGAGCGGTCCACGTTGGCGACGTACGCGTCCAGCCAGAGGATCCGCGCCATCGCGTCGTCGCCCGGGTTGCCGGCCGACCCGTCGTACCCGAAGGAACCCGGCAGGAAGTCGACGGCCAGGTTCAGGCCCGCGCTGCGGATCAGCAGCTCCTGGATCTCGAAGTCCGGCTCCGACTTCCCGATCGCCGGGTCGAGCTCGATCAGCTTCAGCTCCGGCACCCGCAGTCCGAGCCGCCGGAACAGCTCCCCGACGATCACCTCGGCCACCAGCGCCTTCGGGCCCTGCCCCGCGCCGTGGAACTTGATCACGTACGTCCCCAGGTCGTTGCCCTCGACAACGCCGGGCAACGACCCGCCTTCCCGCAGCGGCAACACGTACCGCGTCGCGGTGACCACAGACAAACTCACGCCGGGCAGCTTAGGCCATGGGTACCTGATCGGCATGAAGGTTCCGTCGTTCGGAGTAGAGGAAGAGCTACTCCTCGTGTCCGCGACCGGGGATCCGCTGCCCCGCAGCAGGTCCGTTGTGACCGACCTGCCCGACGTCGAGCTCGAGCTGACGCGGGCCATGGTCGAGATCAACACTCCGGTCTGTCAGACGGCCGAGGAGCTGCGGGGGCACCTGATCCGCCTGCGATCCCAGCTCGCTGCTGCCGCGGCGGAGCAGGGCGCCCGGCTGCTGGCGATCGCCGTACCACCACATGGGCGTGCTGCGCAGTCGATCACGAGGAAGCCGAGGTACCAGGAGCTGGCCCGTGAGTGGGGCCTGCTGGCGCGAGAGCAGGGTGTCTGTGGCTGTCACGTTCACGTGGCTGTGCCGGACAAGGAGACCGCAACCAAGGTCAGCAATCACCTGCGCCCGTGGTTGCCCGTTCTGCTCGCTCTTAGCGCCAACTCGCCGATCTACCTCGGGCAGGACACAGGGTTCGCCAGTTGGCGATGGCTGATGACCACCCGGTGGCCGAGCGCCGGCCCGCCGCCGTACCTGGAGTCGGCCGAGCACTACGACGCACTGGTGGCCATGCACGTGGCGGCCGGCACGTTGATCGACGAGCGGATGGTCTACTGGGACGTCCGGCCGTCGTCGCACCTGCCGACGGTCGAGGTACGGGTGAGTGACATTCCGCTCACCGTGGACGAGACCGTACTGATCGCAACGCTGATCCGGGCCATCGTGCTCACGGCCCTCGAAGCCGGCACGCGGGGTCCGAAGCTGGAGCCTGAGGTACTGCGGGCCGGGTACTGGCTCGCCGCGCGTGACGGGCTCACGGGACGCGGCCTCGACGTACTGCGTGCGGAGGTGATGCCGATGGCGCAGGTGGTTGAACAGTTACGGCGCTCGGTTGAACCCGCGCTGGAGAGGCTCGACGCGGTGGAGCTTGTGCGCGACGGTGTCGAACGGGCGTTCCGCGACGGGAACGGCGCGGTGAAGCAGCGGAAGGCGTTCCATGACGGCGCCGACCTGGTCGCCGTCACGGAGGTCAAGCCCCTGGTTGATAGCTGAGACGCCTATGGCGCCGAGGTGATCTGGCGGGAGGATTCGCTCTGGGCGGTGATCGAGCCGTCCTTGAAGGCCTTGTCCAGGGTGCCTTCGGTGCGGCGGGTCAGCATCAGGGTGACCTGACAGGTGGTCGCGGGCTTGCGGCCGGGGTTGGGGGTTCCGGTCACCGGGTGGAAGGAGCCGGGCGGGAGGCTGACCTCGGTACGGCCGGGTTCCAGTTGCAGGCTGCCTGGCTGGATGCAGTCGCCGGCCCAGGTGACCAGCGACGAGAGGTCGGACGGGCCGCTGTCGAAGCGGACCGGGAGCGCGGCGCGGCGGGAGTACGTCGTACCCGTCTGTGGCGCCGTTAGCTTGACGCGCCCGGGAAGCTTCACGGTGGACCTCGGCGCTGAGTCGTTACCGCTGGCGCGGGTCAGGTTGAACGTGATCTCGGTACCTGCGGCGACCACACCGTGTAGCTGGCCGTCGTAGTCGGTGACGCCGGCGGACTTGTGATGCTCGAGCTTCACGTCCTTGCCGCCTCCCGACGACGTGACCGACTCGCCGTCACCGAGCTCGATGAAGGTGAGGGTGCCTACTCGGTACGACGCACTCACGTTCGCGACGTCCGTTGTTTCCGGGAGCGTGACGACGTAGGTCGCGCTGATCCCACTGGTCCGCACGTCCTTCGACTGCACTGTGGAACAACCCGCCACTACCAGCACCATCAGACCTGCTGCAATCCGCTTCACAGCCGACGAAGCTAGCAACGCAGAGGTCTAGCCGCGCGGGTAGAACTACGCACGTCGGCTGGTACGGCCCGCCGCGTGCTACGCAGGTGCTCCGGTCGCTGCGCTCCCTCCCGCACCTGCTACGCGCGCTACCCACCCGCCCACCGGCTTGGCGCCGGCTGTTGCGAGCTGGCGCTCGCGAGTGACTGCTTGGCGGGCGTGGTGCGTCTGGTCGGGAAGTGATGAGTGGTGCGTGTGGTGCGGCGACTGGTGAGGGTGGTTTGTGAGCGGATGTGGTGACGGGTGAGGTTGTGAGTGTGTGGACGTGGTGACAGGTGAAGGTGGTCAACCCCCGCGTGCTGCGCAGGTGCTCCGGTCGCTGCGCTCCCTCCCGCACCTGCTTCGCGCGCTACCCACCTGCCCACCGGCTTAGCGCCGGCTGTGCCCAGCTGGCGCGCCGGGTGTTGCGAGCTGCCGCTCGCGAGTGACTGCTTGGCGGGCGTGGTGCATGTGGTCGGGAGATGGTGAGTGGTGCGTGTGGTGTGGCGACTGGTGGAGGTGGTCTGTAGCCGGAGGTGGTGGAAAGGACTGCACCGCACAGCACCAGTTGGTCGGTCAGGGCGAGGTGGTCAACCGCCTGTGCAGGTCGACTTGGGGCAGGTGTCCGCCCCCCTCTGGTACTGGGTGGGCGCGGAAGGGCTGACGGAAGGCGCGGTGGTGGAGCGGCTGGTGCAGGACGGACTCGCTTCACGTCCCGCACCAGCCGGCTTTGTGCGGTCCCTGGCCGAGCCGTCCACAGGGGAGGGGAGGGCTCGGACAAGGACCGCGGTACAACGGGGCCAACTGGTGTGTAGCGATCACGCTGCATACGCGAGGAGCTGAGGACGGTCCCACCGGTACCGGTCAGCTCAACGCGTGCTCTTACGCAGGGGACCACCCGAGCCGCCCGTGATTCGCCCAAACCGCGCGTACTGGCCGCTCGCGTCGCCGGGGAGCGTCAGGTCGCCAACGGCCGTTTACAAGTCGGCGGCACCGTCGGACACGGACAGGGTCGCCGGTTCGACGGTGATGCGCAGGCCGGTGAAACGCCGCGCCATCGCCGCCTGGTATCGGTCCGCAGCTGCCGGGGCGGCGGTGTAGTCCGCGATGACGTGCGCACCGAACCAAACACGGACGCGGCGGGCATCCGGGGCTGGGATCTCGACACAGGCATTCATCAGCCGCGGATCTCTCGATTGATGTCACGGATCATGAAGGCGTACAGCACGGCTGCTGTCAGCCAGAGGAGCCACATTTCCGGTCTCACGTAGCGTCACCCCGCGTTGCGGTCGGGACTGTTGGTATCTGGAAGCTTCCCTCCGTGCGGCCGGTCATCGCCATGACCGGCACAGGACACTCACGTGTCATCCGACGGACATGCGCCCAGGCGGAGCCGGCTGCGAACTCGCAGCCGGCTTTCAGCCGACGCGGTACGACACGCTCACGTTCGCGACGTCGGTTGGTTCCCGGGAGTGTGACGACGTGGGTGGCGGTGGCTATGGACAGCGAATCCTGACGTCGGTTGCTCGTCAAAGCTAGCGGCACTCGGGCGGGGGCTGAGTTGATCTCCGCGACCTTTACGTCAGCGCGAGCGGATCGGGTGCTGTCAGGCGTTGGCCCGGGCCGCAACGACCTGGGCCAGTGCTTCATCTGTCCTGTCGAGGAACGCCAGCAGCAGGTGGTACCCATAGTCGCCTTTGAAGGTGGCAGCAGCCGATTCGTTCTCGCCGGTGACAGGTGACCGGCTGGTGTCGACGTCGATGACCTGGCCCGGAAGCACACGCCTACCCGCGGCCGGCAACACGCGCCCAAGTTCTGTCCGTGCCGGCCAGGCACGCTCCCGAGCCGCCGCACGCGCTTGGCGCAACCGACTCAACACCATCTCGTCGATGCTGCCCACGACCCCAACAGGGTTTGGCGGTCCAGGCGACTGGACCGAACAGATCGGGCTGGTCACGTAACACCTGCCAGATCCGAGGTCGCCTCGCCACCATCGGACAGCATCAGCGCGAGGTCGACCAGCACCCGGGGCGGGTCCCCGCCGGGCGCTGCTCGGCCGGACTCTCGCCGGTCGGTAGACCGGGCCGGGAATGGCGTTACCCGGATCCCCACTCGCACAGCTCGGTTCCATTGGTGCGAAGGGCGAACACGGTGGCATCGGGACCTTGTGCCAACGCCGTAACGCCTTCCCAAGCTTTCACTGCAGTCCCGTTCCCTCCGGCGGCAGGTGCTGTGCGGCTGTTCAACTGAAGGGTCGCGACCTCGGTTCCCACCGCACGTTCCAGAGTGTGCCTGGATGGGCTGTACGCGACCTCGGCTACACCGTTCTGTGCCAACAAGGCATGCGCGGACGGATCCGGTACGAGCACCGTCGACAGGGATTCGCCAGTGTCGGCCTTTACCAAACCGTTCTGAGTCTCCGCCGCGATGGTCCCGCCAAGGTCGAAGAGACCGTTCAATGGGAAGACATCCGTGTGCCTTGTTGTGCTCGACGCAATTGCTAGGACGTCTGTTGCCGACTCGTTGGATAACCAACCTGGAGTCACGATCAGCGTGCTACCCGTTCGAGCGATTTGCTTGGTGCCCTCGTACCCATTGGGCAAGTCAAAGGCCCTCGCCGTTGTGCCGTTGCTGGACACCCGTTGGATATAGGGAACGTTTAGGCGGCCGATCAGCACCCCGTCGCCGTCCGCAATGAGGGTTGAAACCCATGTCCCAGCCAAGGGCTGGGTCGTGTCAACTGCTCCAGGGAGTTGACCTTCGGCGTCCGCAGGGATCGACGTTGTGGTTATCGTCTCTCGGATTGGATCCCAGCGCGCGACAGCGTACGGAAGATCGACCCACACAGCGCCATCGCTCGTGATAACGGTGGTCGCGACAAGGCCGTTGTAGCCGGAGTCCGGGAGCGGATACTGAAACTGTTTTCCAGTCGCGAGATCATAGCGATGGAGGATCGATTTGCCTCCGATTTCCATAACGGGGAACCACAACGCGTCCTTCACCTTGTCGAAGGCGAGGGAGTAAGCCGGAGCATTCAAACGTTCCAGTACCACGCAGTCCGTCGCCTTCGCGGCCGAGTGACTCGTCGGGACCTGGTTGCCGCAGGCCGAGCAGAATACTCCGATCGCGACGAGAACAGATAATCGTGTTCTCCATGTCCGCAATATACTCACCTCAATCGCGAAGCCTTTACGCGAAGGACGCCCTGCCACCCTGGGATGTTGCGGCCGCTGCTGTGAAGTAGTGAACCCGGCCGCGTTGGCCTCTGAAGCGCAACGAGACCAGTCGCAATCGTAACGAGAGCCAACAGTTTCAAATCCGGTCTAGACACGTTCTGCCCCATCGCGATGTTACGAGCACTCGAGCCGATTTGGAAGATGCAGACCGTTGCAGCCTGATGCAAGTCCGCGTGCCCCACGAGAGCCGATCTACGGAGGCCTCCTGCATGCTGAAGCCTGCGGCCTTGGCAAACGGCGTCACCAACGTCAGTGACCTCAAAATTGGCTGACAACTTCCGGCCCAACCACCGGGCGCCGTCACAATTCACGGAGATCTGACGTCAGAGAACACGGTCAGAGCCAGTGGCGGTGATGCCACTGTCCGTACGTCTTTTGACTGCACTGTGGAACAGTCGCCAGTACCAGCGTTATTAGGCCCACGGCGCATGCACCAGAGACTGTTTCAGAAGGAACGGTTGGTGGGACTGACGGTGTGGGCTGCAAGGATGCTGCCATGGAACAGGTATTGAGTCGGCAGGAAGCGTCGGAGGCAGTTGAGGACTCCGGGTGGCGCTTCTTGTTGGGCACGTTGCGCACCTCGGTCTCGGTCGAGTCGCTGGCTGGGGCGATGGGTCTGGCAGCGGATGCTGTCGCGGTGTGCGGCGGCGACGCCGATGGGCATCTCGTGGTTGATGCCCGCGCTGACCGGCTCGTCCTCACTCTGCAGTCGTTGAAGCATGCGGCGGTTACCACCCGGGATGTCGAACTCGCGCTCCAGATCTCTGCCACTGTGGACAGGGTCGGGCTTCGGACGGAGCCCGGGATCGGAACGACGGCACCGCGATCGGTCCAGATTCTGGAGATCGCGATCGATGCTTTGGACATCGCCCGCGTTCGGCCGTTCTGGAAGGCGGTGCTGGGCTACACCGATGAGGCTGGTGCCGACGGGCCGGAAGATCCGCTCATCGACCCCGTCGGGCAGGGCCCGGCTGTCTGGTTCCAGCAGATGAACGAGGCGCGCCCGCAGCGCAATCGCATCCATTTCGACGTCTGTGTCCCGCATGACGAGGCATCCCGGCGCATCGAGACGGCACTGGCGGCCGGCGGCCGGCTCGTGTCCGCGACGCGTGCCCCCGCTTTCTGGGTGCTCGCGGACCCGGAGGGCAACGAAGCCTGCGTAACCACCTGGCAGGGCCGCGACGGCTGAAACCTTCTTTCAGCCTCCTCGCCGATGCCTGTGTCCGGCGCGGCTGCCCCAGAGTGGACGGCGAGCGTGTCAACGTGGCCCCGGCGCGGTGGACGAGACGGTGCGGTGGATCCTGCGCAGGACGTGGGAGTGACTGCATCCACCTGTCACCACACCTGGTCACTACCAGGTCCACCCAGTCGGTGCACCACATGCACCACTCGCCACGGTCGGCCTCACGCAGCACGTCCGCCTAGTAGTCACTCGTACGCGGGGTTACTACATCCACCCGTCACCCAGGTCTACCCGTCACCCACACCCGCTCACAAACCACGTCCACCCGGTGGGGGACCACATGCGCCACTCACCACCTCCGGCCTCACATAGCAGGTCCGGCTAGCTGTCACCCGCGAGCGGTAGCTCGCAACTCCCCGCGTCAGCCGGGCACTGCCGGCGCTAAGCCGGTGGGTGGGTGGGAGCGCGCGGAGCGGGTGCGGGAGGGAGCGGAGCGACCGGAGCGCCTGCGTAGCACGCGGGGGCGATTACCCCCACCCGTCAGCACACATGCTTACCCACCATGCCCGCCAGTCGGTGCACCACGTGCACCAGGTGGTCACCCGCCGGGGGGTGAAGGCGTGCACCGAGTGGTTACCCGCCGGGGTGAAGGATGGTGGCGTCGGGCCGGGAAGCGCCTCACGGCGCGTGGCCGCTCGTAGCGGCTTATTTTGGGACCCGGGGCTTGCACCGGCCCGACACCTCGAACAGTGTAGCGGG
>NZ_DASRVN010000368.1:0-26393 GCF_035655035.1 Kribbella sp.
GACGGGGATTCCGCGAGCTCCGCGACGACCTTCAGGCGCATGGAGCCGGCCGCGCTCAGCTCGTACTCGGCCGGCATCCCTTGCTGCGGCCGGCGCACGACGTACGTGTCCCCGACCAGCTCGTCCAGCGCAGCCTGCACCGTGCGCTCGCTGGCGCTGGTACGACGCGCCAGCTCGGTCCGCGTCAGCGGAGCATGCCGCAAATTCAGGAGCAGCACATGCTCCAGCACGACGTCGACCGCCACAGGTTCCCCCCTCGGCTTTGCCCTAGAGCATTGTCGCAGAACCAGGCGCTCAGCCGAATGTCAAAAGCAGCAACCCTCCGGAGTACGTCGGGCGCAGCACGGCCTCCACGCGGACGCGTTGAGCTTGTACTGGCGTGAACGACGTGCTGTTGACCTGATCAACCGCCACGCCGTACGGAGAGGTGTTGTCGACCGGCCGCCACGTCTCGCCGTCGAGCCACAGCATCCGCCACGACTGCGGTACGCGGCACTGGCCGGTGCCGGTGTCGTCGTACCAGTACGCCGACACGCTCGACAGGTCCCGTACCGCGCGCAGGTCGTACTCGATCCACTCGGTCGTCCCGCGGCGGTCCCACCAGGTGAAGCGCGGGATCGACGTGTCCGCGGAGGATTCCGGCGTACGACCCGAGTCGGGCGCCTCGAGCGAGTCCCCGTCGTTCACGTGCGACGCGGTGATCCTGGTGCGGTACGACCACTCCTCGCCCTGTGCGGACACCTGTGGGAACGACGTGATCCGCAGCCGGGCCGCACCCATCGGTATGAGTGTCACGGTCTCCACAGGCTGCTCTGATCGCGCAGGGCTCTGCTGGAGCAGCCCTACGACGTCTTCGGTGTCCGTCTCCCACTGCGGGATCCGCTGGGCCTGCGTGGTGAGTGCGAGCGGTACTCCGTCCTGCGTGAACGGGTTGGCGCCACCGTCCCGTCGTACGAGATCAAAAGAGGCACCCGCGATCAGCCCGTAGTTCCACGGGGATTCCGGGTACACGGACAGCTCGGGCCACTCCTCTGTCCCGCCGATGCGCTCGTACCGCTCGTCGATCTGCAGCGAGTAGGTCAGCGGGCCGCGGTCGACAGACACCGAGTCGTGGTTGTCGTTCCACACCCTGGTGGTGGTACGCATCGGCAGCTTCAGCTCTACGCGGTCACCCGGATGCCAGGTGCGCTCTACCTTCATCCAGTCGCCTGTTGTGCGCACCTGCTCCCCGTTGACCTTCACCGACGCGTCATGCGCCCAGCCAGGACGCCTTAGATAGAAGGGGAACCGCACCGGGCGCTGCGACTCCACCGTGAACCTAATGGTGTCCGAGAACGGGTACTGCGTGTCCTGTACGACGCTGACCGTCTCACCCGCGTCTCCCACGCGAGCGGTTACCTTGCTGGCGGCGTACATCGACGCGGCCAGACCGTTGTCGGTAGTAGCCAGCCACAGCTCCTGCACGTAGTACGGCCAGCCCATGCCGTAGTTGTGCGGGCAGCACCGATACTGGTGCACGCCGTACTTGTAGGCACCCATCGCGAACGCGTTCTGGAACTGCCCATGCTTGCGGCCGTCGTCGAGCTGCACACTGTTGGCACAGGTGATGTAGTGCATCACCTGCTGCTGCGGGTCGTACGACGCCGGTAGCGAGTTGAACGCGAGCTCCTCGCACCTGTCCGTCCAGGCGACATCACCCGTGAACCGGGTCAGCATCTCGCAGCTGTGCATCAGCTCGACGATCCCGCACGTCTCGAACCCCTGCCGCGGATCCCCGAACCCAGGCCGCGAGTTCTCGTCACCGGCGTACCCGCCGCCCGGGAACTGCCCGTACAACCGCATGACGGTCGCATAGTTCCGGTACGTCGCCTGCCGGTGCTTGGCGTCCCCGGACAGCAGCCAGTACTGCAACGGCTCCCGGAACCCCTGCGCCAGGTTGACGTTGTGCCACGTAGGGATGCCGTCCACGTAGTCGGCGGACCCGTTGTGCATCTTGGTCACCAGGTCGAGCAGCCACGGCTCACCGGTCCGGTTGTACAGCCAGTACGCGCTGTCGATGTTGTCGCCCCAACGGAACGCACCCCACGACCGGTTGAACACCTCCGGCGGCTGCGTGTTCTGGAACCGCAGGTACTTCGTCATGAACGGAATGACCCGCTCGTCACCCGAGTACTCGTACCAGGACCGGAACGCTGCCAGCAGCGGCATACCGGGCCAGAAGTCCGGGCCCTGCTCCAGTGAGGTCCGCAGTCGCTCCGGACCGAACCACCCGTCGTCCGCCTGCGTCGCGAGGATGCCGTCCATCCACCGCTGCGTCCTGGTCAGTACGCCGGTGTCACCGGTCACGTAGCCGAGGTCACCGAACCCGCGCAGCCAGTACGGCAGCTCCTCCCACGCCCCCAGCGCCGGGTCGACCCAGCCGTTGGTGTCGTAGACCAGGAAGTCCGAGATCTCGTCGTACCGGCCGCAGAGCCCGTTGACCTGCAGCTCGAGCTGCTGGGCCAGCCAGCCGCGGGGCTCGATCGCACCGGGCGGGAGCTTCTGGAACGGGACAGGGCGCAGCGGCGCCCGTTGCGGGACGTAGTGGCCGCCACGGCTCGCCGGCGGTCCGGACGGGCGGGCAGCCTCTGCCGGAGCCGGGTCGAGGGCGGTCACGGCTGCCGCCGCGGCGAGAGAGACACCAAGGAAGTCACGTCGGGGCATTCCTTCGGGGCTGGGATCGGTCATGACAGGCCTTTCGGGTGACGGGGGCGGACATCACACCGACGGAAAAACGGCACACGTTTTCCGTCGTTGACAACGTAGGTCTCAGCTAGGCTTCGCCGCAAGACGGAACGACCGGGAGGAATCACGAATGAGACCGCCGACAGTGCGAATGGTGGACGTCGCCGCGCTCGCGGGCGTGTCCGCCGGGACCGCGTCCAAGGCGCTCAACGACACCGGTCAGCTGAGCCAGGAAACCCGCGACCGGGTCCGCCGGGCCGCCGCGCAGCTCGGGTTCACGCCTGACAGCCGGGGCCGCGCACTCTCCTCCGGGCGGACGTACACGGTCGCGCTGCTGACCACCGACAGCACCGGCCGGTTCAGCATCCCGATCATGCGCGGCGTCGAGGACGTGCTCAGCGCCGGCGAGCTGGCCACCGTGCTGTGCGACACCCGCGACGACCCGCTCCGCGAGCTGACGTACCTGCGCTCGATGGTCGCCCGCGGCGTCGACGGCATCGTCGTCACCGGCCGCCGTACCGAGCCGCGGCCGCCGATCAAGGTGTCGATCCCGGTCGTCTACGCGCTGGCCGCCTCGACCAACCCGTCCGACGCCTCGGTGATCGTCGACGACGCGGGCGGGGCGGCCGCCGCCATCACGCACCTCCAGGGCCTCGGCCGGCAGCGGATCGCACACATCACCGGCCCCGCGAACCACCGCTCCGCTACGGCACGCGCAGAGGCGGTCGTCAGCGCCGCCGGCGAGGCCCTGTGCTGCGATCCGCTGTACGGCGAGTGGAGCGAACGCTGGGGGCGCCAGGCAACAGACGTGGTACTGCGGCAGCGCCCGGACGCGATCAGCTGCGGCAGCGACCAGATCGCCCGCGGGGTCTGCGACCGCCTCCGCGAGCTGGGCCACGCGATCCCCGACGAGATCGCGGTCACCGGCTACGACAACTGGTCGGTGATGGCGCTGGCCAGCCGCCCGCCGCTGACCACCGTCGACCCCCGCCTCGAAGACCTCGGCCGGCGCGCCGCCACCCTGCTCCTCGAGGCAATCGCCGGCAAACGGCACCGCGGCGTCGTGGAACTCCCGGCCAGACTGATCACCCGGGAGTCGACGCTAGGAGCCTGACTGTTTGCGTTCCTCGCGTTGCGGGCGGGAGGCCCAGCGGTAGGTGAAGAACACCCAGGCGAGCGCGGGCAGGCCGAAGATCGCCGCCACGATCTCGCGGCCGAACACCAGGAACAGCAGCCCGGCGAGCGCGAACGGCAACGCCATCCAGACCGCGCCGATGAACGCCGCCCACCGCCACTTCCCGGGCTTGCGCGGAGCGGGCTTGTACAGCGACGGCGTCGGCAGCCCGGCGAAGATCGGCACCAGGTCGCCGTGCGTGACCGCGTCGTTCAGTAGGTCGACCCGGCGGTGCAGCTCGTCCTCGTCCAGCCGGCCGATCGCGAACTGCTCGGCCAGCTCGTCGGTACAGACGTGCCGCTCCTCGTCGGTGAGACGGATGTTCAGCATCCGCCGCCGGGCCGCGACCTCCCGCGCCTCCTGCCCGGCCGCCGTCGCAAACCCGATCAGGTCGGCCGGTTTCACCGGTCGCCGCTCAGCCATCCGCCTCACCTCACACTCGTCCCTCCGAGTGTGCCAGACCGCAAAACCCCACCGTCCTGCCTCTGGTGGGTGCACCCACCAGAGGTTGGCGGGGTTGGGTTGGGTCAGCTCAGCTGAGCGCGGCCGGCAGGGTGCCTGTCCACGCCTCGCGGAGCTCGGTGAGCGGGAGCTCGAACTGGTCCTGGACGTCCAGGGAGTCGCCGGTGATCACGCCGACCTTGGCGTGCGGGAAGCGGCGCGCGGTGCACATGTCGGTGAATCGCACCTCCTCGGTCCGCGGTACGGCGACGACCGCGCGCCCGGCCGACTCCGCGAACAGGAACAGGAACGGGTCCAGCCCGTCCGGCGCCCACACCCGGGCGCCGACGCCGCCGCGCAACGCCGACTCGACCAGCGTCTGCGCGACACCGCCGTCGCTGACGTCGTGCGCCGCGTCGATCAGGCCGTCCCGGGACGCGTTGATCAGGATGTCGGCGAGCTGCTTCTCCGCCTCCAGGTCGACCGCCGGCGGCCGCCCGCCGAGGTGCCCGTGGACGACGTGCGCCCACTCGGACCCGGACAGCTCGTCCTCCGTCGTACCGAGCAGGTACAGCTGGTGGCCCTCCATCTCGGGCGTGAACCCGATCGGCGTACGGCGGGTCACGTCGTCGATCACGCCCAGCACCCCGACCACCGGGGTCGGCAGGATCGGAGTCTCACCGGTCTGGTTGTAGAACGACACGTTCCCGCCGGTGACCGGCATGCCGAGCTCCTTGCAGGCGTCGACCAGGCCGCGGATGGCCTCGACGAACTGCCACATCACCGCCGGGTCCTCGGGCGAGCCGAAGTTCAGGCAGTCGGTGACCGCGACCGGCCGGGCGCCGGTGGTCGCGACGTTCCGGTACGACTCGGCCAGCGCCAGCTTCGCGCCGGTGTACGGGTCGAGCTTGGCGAAACGGCCGTTGCAGTCGGTGGACACCGCGACGCCGAGGCCGCTGGTCTCGTCGACCCGGATCATGCCGCTGTCCTCGGGCTGCGCGAGCACCGAGTTGCCGAGCACGTACCGGTCGTACTGGTCCGTCACCCAGGACTTGTCGCACAGGTTCGGCGAGGCGACCAGCTGCAGCAGGGTGTCCCGGAGCTCCGCGCCGCTGCTTGCCCGCGGCAACTTCTCGGCGCCGTCCGCCTGCAGCTCGTCCTGCCACTCCGGCCGGGCGAACGGACGGTCGTAGACGGGACCCTCGTGCGCGACGGTCCGCGGCGGTACGTCGACCACCCGCTCGCCGTGCCAGTCGATCTCCAGCCGCCCGGTGTCGGTGACCTCACCGACCACGTCCGCCTGTACGTCCCACTTGGCACAGATCTTCAGGAACGCCTCGACGTTGTCCGGCGTGACGACCGCCATCATGCGTTCCTGCGACTCGCTCATCAGGATCTCTTCCGGCGCCAGCGACGCGTCCCGCAGCGGCACCTTGTCGAGCGACACGTGCATGCCGCCGTCTCCCGCACTGGCCAGCTCCGACGTCGCGCAGGACAGGCCCGCACCGCCGAGGTCCTGGATGCCCTCGACGACGTTCGCCTGGAAGAGCTCGAGCGTGCACTCGATCAGCAGCTTCTCCATGAACGGGTCGCCCACCTGGACGGCCGGGCGCTTGGTCGGGCCGCCGTCCGCGAACGTCTCCGACGCCAGCACGGACACGCCGCCGATCCCGTCACCGCCGGTCTTCGCGCCGTACAGGATGATCTGGTTGCCGAGGCCGGTCGCGTTCGCGAGGTGCAGGTCCTCGTGCCGCATGACGCCGATGCAGAGCGCGTTCACCAGCGGGTTCCCGGCGTACGTCGGGTCGAAGACGACCTCGCCGCCGACGTTCGGCAGGCCGAGGCTGTTGCCGTAGCCGCCGACGCCGGACACGATCCCCGGCAGCACGCGCTTGGTGTCCGGCGCGTCCAGCGGGCCGAACCGCAGCGGGTCCATCACCGCGACCGGGCGGGCGCCCATCGCGAGGATGTCGCGGACGATGCCGCCGACCCCGGTGGCCGCGCCCTGGTACGGCTCGACGTACGACGGGTGGTTGTGCGACTCGACCTTGAACGTGACGGCGTACCCCTCGCCGATGTCGATCACGCCGGCGTTCTCGCCGATCCCGGCCAGCATCTTCCCGGCCGGCGTCTCCTGCGGGATCTCGCCGAACTTGCGCAGGTGCACCTTGGACGACTTGTACGAGCAGTGCTCGCTCCACATCACCGAGTACATCGCCAGCTCGCAGCTGGTCGGGCGGCGCCCGAGAATGTCCCGGATCCGCTGGTACTCGTCCGGCTTCAGCCCGAGCTCGGCCCAGGGCTGCTCGACGTCCGGGGTGGTGGTCGCGTTGCTAACGGTGTCGGTCGACACTTCAGGACTCCTGCACTAGGTGGGACTCAGGTGAAACGGTAGCTGGCCGGTGGGAAGCCAGGAGGCGGGCCACCAGGATCGGTACGGCGAAACCGCCCATGATCGCGGGCAGGGCGACACCCACGTCGTTGAGCAGCATGCCGACGACGCCGCAGACGGACAGCGCCAGGAGGGTCGGGCGGACCATCGGGCTGCTGCGGTAGAACTCGCGGTACGCCCGCGAGGGAACGCGGTCCGGGAACACAGTGGCGAAAACGCACAGCAGCACCGCGACCAGCATCGCCCAGCCGGCCGGGCCGTGGAAGAACATCGTGGCCATCTTCAGTTTGCGGATCAACACGTCGTCGACGTCACCCGCGAGCAGCCGGGCGAAGAACGTCCCGAAGTGGGTGCGCTGCTCCGGCGGCCGGAGGTAGTCGAGATAGGCGACGGCCATCACCGTCAGCACGGCAGTCACGCAGACGCCGATAAAGGCGCGGAGCGAGATGCTGCCACGCCACGTGATCCAGGCCATCAGCAGTACGGCGGGCGTAAGCCCCAGGATGCCGCCGAAGTCGGTGCCCCAGCGCGGTAGGCCGTCGACGGCGATTGCTGCGCCGCCGATGACCAGTACGGCAACCGCGGCCTGCATCTTGCTCTTGTCTAGCAGCTTCTGCGCGGCCCACCCGGCTGTGACGAGTGCCCCGACCCCCAACGCCGCGAACGTCGAGTTACCGAAGCCGTAGAACCGCCCGCCGATCACGGGTCCGTCGGCGTACATGCTGCCGAGCTGCATTGGTGTCCCGAGTACGCCGTCGACGAGCAGCAGCAGGTACGTCGCCAGCGCCAGGCCGAGGTACGCGTACTTCTTCAGCAGTAATTGAGCCAGGACCGCAGACACGGCACTGATACCGATCGTTACGGCGTACAGCGAGAGCCCAGGGGCAGGCCAGCGCCACCAGACGGTGGTCTGTGCCAGGAAGACCGCTATGTAGAACCCGCCCTGCATCAGCAGCGTGAAGATCGCGGCGCGGCGGGACGCGGGTGAGCGGCGTACCAGGAACCAGATCAGGGCGAGTACTTCGGCGCCGACGATCGTCAGGGCTACGAAGAACAGGACCGGGCGGGGCTGCTCGAACCGCTGGTTGGCGTCCAGGCGGTCCTCGATCACGGCGGACGCGTCCGTGTGGGGCTTGCCGGTGAAGTGGATCTCACCACCGTCCAGCGGGTTCACGGTGTCCTCGCGGGCCGGGGCGCGGCCCTTGAGGATGGTCGCGGTGATGTCGGTCAGCTGGATCAGGCCCGGGCGCCGGGTGCTGTCGCTGGTCAGCCAGCGCGGCCTATGTTGGGTTGGTGGGGTGGGTGTGCGAATGGCGCCGTTGTCCGGCGGCAGTTGCATCGCGACCAAGGTCTGTTTGCGCGCGTTCAGGTCCTCCTGGCTCACACCGACCAGCTGGACCCAGCCGCCGGCGGCACGCGCCTGGGCGACCAGTTCGGCCACCTTCTGGCGGGCCTCAGCTCGGCCTTCACGCGGCGGCATCGGGCCGGCGTCGACGATCGCGTCGCCGCACTCGGTTTTTGCCAGCCGGGACGGGTCGAAGGTGGGCTGCCAGCTGCTGACGGAGCCGTCGGTCCGGGCCAGGGCGATCGCGGCACCCGGGCCGAAGCCGCAGATCGGGTAGCCGGTCTGGCCGAGGCGGCCGATCGGGGCACCGGTGTGGTGCTCGGCCTGCCGGTCGACGTACGTCTGCCAGCGGTCCACCTTGCCGTCGGTCACCGCCGGCAGGTCACCACACGGCTGGTCCGGCACGCTCCCCCAGGCCCGCGTCCCCGCGCTGATCGTCAGCCACCCGTCGACCGGACACGTGTGCGGCCCGGCGGTCTTCACCGAGATCGACCCCGCATGCGCCCGCCCCACCAGGGCAGTCAGCTCCGGCGAAGCCTTCACGTCGTCCCAGGTCAGCCCCGGAACCCCCACCACCACAACCGTCGCAAACAAACTCGCCGGCGCGGCGGATGCGTGCTCGAGGGTGGTTCCGGTGACGGCTGCGACGGTTGCTGCTGCGAGTGCCGCGGCGCGGAGGAGTGCCCGTCGAGCGCCCGACCAGCCCATCAGCCGGCGACGACGGCCTTCAGCACCGAGGTGAAGAAGCCCAGGCCGTCCGTGGTCGGGCCGGTGAGAGTCTCGACGGCGTGCTCCGGGTGCGGCATCAGGCCGACCACGTTGCCGCGCTCGTTGGTGACGCCCGCGATATCCCGGTAGGAGCCGTTCGGGTTGCCGAGGTACCGCGCCACCACCCGGCCCTCGCCCTCCAGCCGGTCGAGCGTCGCCTCGTCCGCGACGTACGAACCGTCCTGGTTCTTCAGCACGATGGTGATCTCGTGGTTCGCGTCGTAGTCGCTGGTCCACGCGGTGCGGTTGTTCTCGATCCGCAGCGGCTGGTCCTTGCAGACGAACTTGCGGTGGTGGTTCTTGATCAGCGCACCGGGCAGCAGGTGGGACTCGCACAGCACCTGGAAGCCGTTGCAGATGCCGAGCACCGGCATCCCCTGGCCGGCCTTCGCGATGATCGTCTCCATCACCGGCGCGAACCGGGAGATCGCACCGGCGCGCAGGTAGTCGCCGTACGAGAACCCGCCGGGCAGCACGACCGCGTCCACGCCGTGCAGGTCCGCGTCGCCGTGCCAGAGCGCGACAGCCTCGGCACCGGCCACCGCTGCGGCCCGCCGGGCGTCGGCGTCGTCCAGCGACCCCGGGAAGGTCACGACCCCGATCTTCACTGCCCGTTCTCCACGTGCAGCGTGTAGTCCTCGATCACCGGGTTGGCCAGCAGCGTGTCCGCGGCCTTCCGGATCTCGGCGACGCGCTCCTCGGTGGCCTCACCGTCCAGGGTGATCTCGAAGCGCTTCCCCTGCCGGACGTCGGCCACGCCGTCGAAGCCGAGCCGGCCGAACGCGCCGTGCACCGCCTTGCCCTGCGGGTCGAGGATCTCGGGCTTGAGCATGACGTCGACGACAACGCGGGCCACTGACAGGTCCTAACTTTCAGCTGGGTGGACACGTAAAGAGTACCGATCCACACAGGAGTCTCCCGAATCGCGCTATTCACTCAGTACATACACGCGATGTATAGTTCTGGCCATGGCCACTGCGGAGCTCGTGCTCGGGCTGCTCTCCGCCGGACCCGCGCACGGGTACGACGTGAAACGCGGGCACGACGCCTGGTTCCCGGACAGCCGCCCGCTGGCGTTCGGCCAGGTGTACACGACGCTCGGCCGGCTGGAGCGGGACGGACTGGTCGAGGTCGTCGACAAGACCTCCGGCGGCGGCCCGGACCGGACCGTGTACGCGCTCACCGCGAAGGGCCGCGACCACCTCGCGGACTGGCTGAACGATCCGGTCCCACCGGCCTGGGGCAGCGCCGACGAGGTCTTGCGCAAGCTCGTGGCCGCGATCCGTACCGGGGGCGACGCCGCGGGGTTCCTGGCCCGACAGCGCGCCAGCCACCTGCGCCGGATCCGGGAGCTGCGCGAGACGCCCGCGGACGACGACCCGACCTCACCACTGGTCCGTGAGTACACCGTGGCCCACCTGGACGCCGACCTGCGCTGGCTGGACAGCGCACTGGACCGCATCGCCGAGCAGAGGGGGACTCGCTGATGAACGCGTTGGAACTGGACAAGCTCGAGTACTCGTACCGTCGCAACACCGCCCTGCGCGGCGTCAGCCTGCGGCTCGAACCGGGAGAGGTCGTGGCCGTGACCGGAGCCAGCGGCTGCGGCAAGTCCACGCTGCTGCACTGCGCGGCCGGCATCCTCACGCCGGACGCCGGGACGGTCCAGGTGGACGGCCAGGACCTGGCAGAGCTGCCGGAAGCGGATCGTGCAGCCCTCCGGCGTACGAAGATCGGCATCGTGCTGCAGTTCGGGCAACTCGTACCGGACCTGCCGCTCGTCGACAACGTGGCGCTGCCGCTACTACTGGGGGGACATGAACGCGGTGAAGCACATGTGTCCGCGATGAACTGGTTGGAGCAGGTGGGGATCGCAGACGACGCTGACGCGGTACCGGCCGAGCTGTCCGGCGGGCAGACGCAGCGTGCCGCGGTAGCGCGTGCACTGATCACAGGGCCTTCCGTAGTACTCGCAGACGAGCCGACGGGCAGCCTGGACAGCCGGGCCGGCCAGGAACTCCTCGACGTACTGCTCAAGGCCGCTCGGTACCGCGGGGCCGCGGTGCTGATGGTGACGCACGACAACCTCGTGGCCGCGTCCGCGAACCGTGAGATCAGGCTGCGGGACGGGCTGATCCAGCACGAGGTCTCGCTCTGATGACGCTGGAGACACTGGTTCAGCTGGCTCGCTCAAGGACTCCTGCCGACCGCGGCCGGGTCCAGCTCGCCACGGCGGCCCTGGCAATCAGCGGGGCTGTCTTGCTCGGCGCACTGCGCATCGCCCGCCTGGGCAAGGACCCGCTGAGCGAAGGGTTCTACAGCAACTACATCGCCGAGCCCGGGCTGCGCTCTGGTCTCATAGCGGTCCTGATCATCCTGTCGGTCCTGACCGGTGGTCTGGCGGTCCAGGCATTGCGGCTGGGTACTGCGGCTCGCGAACGGCGGCTGTCTGCGCTCCGGTTCGCAGGAGCATCCAGGAAGCAGCTACGGCAGCTGACCGTGGCCGACGCGAGCATGGCTGGGCTGGCGGCCGGACTGCTGGCCGGGCCGACCTACCTGGTGCTCAGCCTGCTCTTCGGCGCCCTACCGCGGATGGCCAGAGTGCTACCCGGTGCCGAGGTGCTGGACGCGGTCCTGTGGATCCCGGTCATCGTGGTGACGACAGCGGCCGGTGCTGTCATCGGCAGCTTGCTGCACCGCGACGGGTCGTCTCCCGAGCCACGACCCATGACCCAACGCCGTACAGGCCTCATCGCCGGTCCGGTGCTGCTTGTGCTCGGTCTGTTCTCCGCGCCGTACCTGGGGTACATCGCGACCACGGTCGTCCTGGCCGGTACGGCGCTGTTCTTCCTCGGCTCGTCGACGGTCTGGATCGGCTGGCTGGGGCGACGGATGCGGCGCTCGGGGGACCCGGCCGACCTGCTGGCCGGGGTCCGCCTGCTCACCGACGGGCGGCCCTCCTCGCGGATGTCCGTACTGCTGGGCTGTTGCGGCTTCCTGATCGGCAACATGGCGAGCGGGATCGAGAGCGTGCTCGGCGACCGCGACACGATGTCGGGCAGCGGGACCTTCTACACCACCGGGTTCGGACTCGCGATCGTCGGACTGCTGATCGTCGTCCTGACCGCGATGGCCGCGCTGTTCGTCGGGGTCGCGGACCAGCTCGTCGACCAACGCCGGCAGTTCGCCAGCCTGACCGCGCTCGGCGTGGACCTGCCGTTCCTGCGCCTCGTCGTACGCCGCCAGCTGACCGCCGTGGCGGCACCCGCGCTCGCGGTCGGCCTCCTCGTCGGTACGGCGCTCGGCATCAACCGGGTCGCCGGGGGCACCGGCTGGGGGTTCGACCCGGTAGTGCTGGTCCTCGCAGTGGTGCTGGCCGCCGTCGGCTGGCTGTTCGGCCAACTCGGCGGCACGGTCGCCGGTTTCCTGCTTCGCAACCAACTCCGGGACGCGTTGGATCCCGAGAACCTGAGGGCAGCCTGATGACCGCAGTCCCACTGGCAATCCGACCGGCGCTGCTGCTCGGCGTACCGAACCGGATCACGCTGATCCGGACCGTGATCGCGATGGCGGTGGCGACGTACGCGTTCCAGACCGGGAAGCTGACCTGGCTCGTGATCGGGTACTTCTCCTACTGGTTCGGCGACAGCCTCGACGGCTGGGTGGCCCGCCGCCGGAACGAGGAGTCGCTGTCCGGTGCGGTGTTCGACATCGTCTGCGACCGGGCCTGCTCGTTCCTGCTCGCGGCCGCGTTCATGGCGACGTACCCGGGCACGATCGGCCCGCTGGCGCTCTATCTGGTCCAGTTCGGCGTGCTGGACACGATGCTGACGTTCTCGTTCCTGCTCTGGCCGTGGCTGCTCAGCCCGAACTACTTCTACAAGGTCGACCGCCCGATCTACCTGTGGAACTGGTCCAAGCCCGCCAAGGCGATGAACACCGGCGCCGTGGTGATCTCGCTGATCGTGGCCGGCCGGACCGGTGCGCAGTGGCTGCCGTACACGATCGCGGGCGCGGCCCTGGTGGTGAAGGTCGTCTCGTCATACCGCCTGATCACGATCCTCTGCGGCCGCCGGGAGGCCGCGCCGGTCGAGTCGCGATGACCGGGTGGACCCTGGTCCACCCCTGGAAGGGGGCCTGAGATCCGTGGCAACGGCCGCGATGACGCTTAGCCTCGGAGGTATGTGGGCGTGGCAACTGGTACTGGCAGTGGGCTTCGGCATCGGGTCCGCCGTCGTACCGTTCATGAACGCGGAGGCGTACATCCTCGCGCTCGGCGCCACCGACGTCCTGAACCCGGTGGTCGCCGCGGTCGGGGTCACGATCGGCCAGACCATCGGCAAGCTCGCGATGTTCCTCGCCGTCCGCCACCGGCCCGGGTACGCCGCCCGGAAGACCAGGAAGGAGCCCAAGCCGGTCGACCTGGACACCCGCTGGGGCCGGTTCGTGCAGTGGAACCGCGATCTGAGCAAGCGCCTCCTGGACGCGATGAGCGACAGCCGCTGGGGCGCCCCGGTCACGCTGCTGAGCGCGTTCGTCGGCGTCCCACCGCTGTACGGCGTGGCGCTGATCGGCGGCGCCTCGCGAATGCGGACCGTCGTCTTCACGCTGTCCGTACTGGTCGGACGCGGCGCCCGCTTCGTCCTGCTCGCGCTCGGCGTCAGCGCTTTCTAGCCGTCGAACTTCCGGCCGGTGAGCTGCTCGTAGGCGCCGATGTACGCCGACCGGGTGCGCTCGATCACCTCGTCGGACAACGGCGGCGGCGCCTCGCCGGACGTCCGGTCCCAGCCGGACTCGAACTGCAGCCAGTCCCGGACGATCTGCTTGTCGTACGACGGCTGCTGCCTGCCCGGCGACCACCGGTCGGCCGGCCAAAACCGGCTCGAGTCCGGCGTCAGCACCTCGTCGGCCAGCACGATCGTCCCGTCCGTCCGCGCGCCGAACTCGAACTTCGTGTCGGCCAGGATGATCCCGCGCGCCTCGGCCATCGCCCGGGCCGTGGTGTACACGTCGAGGGTCGTCCGGCGGAGCGCGTCCGCGGTGTCGGCGCCGACCGTCGCGACGACCGCGTCGTACGAGACGTTCTCGTCGTGCTCGCCGAGCTCCGCCTTGGTGGCCGGGGTGAAGATCGGGGTCTCCAGGCGCGAGCCCTCGACCAGGCCGCCCGGCAGCGGGATCCCGCAGACCGCGCCGGTCGCGTTGTAGTCCAGCAGGCCGGAGCCGCTCAGGTACCCGCGGGCCACGCACTCGACCGGGAACATCGCGAGCTTCTCGCAGACCACGGCCCGCCCGGCGACCTCGGCCGGTACGTCGGTGGAGACGATGTGGTTCGGTACGTCGAGCTGCTCGAACCACCACAGGCTCATCGCGGTGAGCACCTTGCCCTTGTCCGGGATCGGCGTCTCCAGGATCCAGTCGAACGCACTCATCCGGTCGCTCGCCACCATCAGCAGGTCGCCGGACTCCAACTCGTACAGATCCCGGACCTTGCCGGAGTGCAGATGCTTCGCGCCGGGAATCTCGACAGCCTGCGGAGGAGTGGTCACCCGGGAATTGTTCCATCCGGTCACTTGCGGGCGCGCAGGGACATCAGTTTCCCGCCGAGAGTGAAGAGGCCCTCGCGGAGCGTGCAGACGACCGGGTTCTCGGTTTGGGCGAGGCGGCCGAGGGAGCGGGAGCGTTTGACCAGCTTGGTGGTGGCGGGGCGGCGTTCGGCGTCGTACGCCGTCAACGCCGTGCGCAGGTCGGTGCCGCCGAGGTGCCGGCCCAGTGCGCCGGCGTCCTCGATCGCGGAGCAGGCGCCGCGGCCCAGGTTCGGCGTCATCGCGTGCGCCGCGTCGCCGAGCAGCACCACCCGGCCCTGCGCGAACGGCACCAGCGGCAGGGTCAGGTCGTAGATGTCGTTCTGCAGGATCTTCTCGCTGCCCGCGATCAGCCGCGGGATCGGGTCGTGCCAGCTCTCGAACACGGTCGGCTCACTGGTCGTCCCGGCCGGCTGGTTCGCGGTCCCGTACCAGTAGAACCGCCCGTCGATCAGCCGCGCGAACCCGAACACTTGCCCACGGCCCCAAGTCTCCCCGCCGCCGTCGTCGAGCTCCAGGTCCGCGATCCCACGGTACGCCGTGAACCCGGAGTACCGCGGTCCGGCGTACTGCGGGTACAGGGCGCCGCGCACCACGCTGCGGATCCCGTCCGCGGCGACCAGGAGGTCCGCACGCAGGTCGTCGTTCACCGTGACACCGTCCGCGTCCTGCGAGACCGTGCGTACGTCGTACCCGGTCCGGACCGTGATCGCCGGACCGAACTCTGCCGTGATCAGGTCGTGCAGCTGCGCGCGGTGGATCATCACCGGGATCTCCACGCCGAGCTCGGCCGCGCTCACCACCCAGCGGCCGTCGGGCTTGCGCATCCCGGCCGGCTTGGACGGTACTGACGCCTTCTCGACGCCCTTGACCCCGAGCTCCTCGAGCACGGCGACCGCCGACGGCCAGACCGAGATCCCGGCGCCCACCTCGCCCAGCTCCGGGGCGCGCTCCAGCACCGTCACCTGCCGGCCGCACCGCTGCAGCGCGACAGCGGCGGTCACCCCTCCGATACCCGCTCCGACCACGATCGCCGTACTCATGCCTTCGACTCTACATCTGTAGAGTCCGGCTGGGAAGTGCGAGACTGTGCGCCGTGACAGTGCCACGGGGGGCGGACCGGCAAGACGCGATCGCGGACGCCGCGATCCATCTCGTCGCCACCCGCGGGCTGCGCGGGCTCACGCATCGCGCGGTCGACGCCGAGGCGGGGCTGCCGCCCGGGTCCACGTCGTATTACCTGCGGACCCGGAACGCGCTGCTCACGGCCTGCGTACGACGGATGCTCGCGCGCGACGTCACCGGGATGCCGCCGCCCGGGGCGGACCCGGTCGAGCTGATGGTCGCGATGACCGCCGGGCTCGCGGAGCACCGGCCGGACGACCTGGTCGCGCGGTACGAGCTGTCGCTGGAGGCCAGCCGTCAGCCCGAACTGCGGGCCGCGATCGACGAGGGCGGGCGGCAGTTGCGGACGATGCTGGCGCAGTTGCTCGGCGGGCTCGGCGTACCCGATCCGGAAGGTGCGGCGTGGCCGGTCGCCGCGATGCTCGACGGATTGCTGTACGACCGGGTCGCGGGTGCCGGGTCGACGCTTTCACCGGAAGCGTTCGAGGCCGCCGTACGACGCTCCGTGACGGCGCTGATCGCCGGGCTCAGAGACGGTCCGTGACGGCGACGAACGTGAAGTAGCAGACGCCGAGCAGCATGCCGACGTGGCCGAGCACCGAGAGGCCCGCGCCGGAACCCCAGGAATCACTCTTCGTGTCCTCCGAGTGCTTGCCGCCGCTCGGCAACCACCGGGCCAGCAGCAACAGACCGACGACAGTCAGCAACCACCAGCCGGCCAGCATCACCAGCGCCAGCTCACGGCGACCGATGATCAGGGCAACGACCCAGCCGAGCAGCGTGACGACGCCGACGATCGTGTGCAGCCGCAGCAGGATGGCCGAGTACCCGTGCCGCCCGGCGCCGTGACCGGTGCCGTCGACAACGGTCCCACCGAGCCGGACGCGCGTGATCAGTACGACGACCGCCCCGAGCGCGGTCAGGAACCAGGTGACGTTCGACCATTCCACGCCCGATCCATACCCCACTCGGCACCCCGGTGAACCCTCCGCGCACCTTGACACCCGTCCAGAACAACGCCCGGCGGGTCGGGAATGTCCGCTCACGACCCGCCGGGCTGCCTTGCCAACTCGAACTGCTGGTCAGCTCGTCTGGTTCTGTCCTTGGGTCCCTTGCTGGGTCCCGTTCCCCTGACCGCTCCCGTTCCCCTGACCGAAGCCCTGGCCAGTGCCGTTGCCCTGGGTGTTCCCGTTGCCCTGGGTGTTCCCGTTGCCTTGGGTGTTCCCGTTGCCCTGGCCGGTGCCGTTCCCGTTGCCGAAGCCTTGACCGTTGCCCGGGAAGCCGCCGCGACCACCACCCGGCCCACCGAACTGCCCCTGCTGGTTACTGCTCCCGTCCCACGAGTGCCCGACCGCCATCCCGCCCAGGAACGCCAGCACCGCAAGCACCGACCCGGCCCCCGCCAACATCAAGTTGCTCGGCCGCTTCCGCCCCACCCCATCACCGCCGGCCACCACACCGGACTCCTGCGCCGGCTCCGGGTACTGACCGGCGATCGGCTGGGCTGTCCTGGCAGCCTGGAATTGGGCTTCCGGGGACTGCGTCATATTCATGCTCCTGTTCCACTGGAAAGGTCGTAGATGGTTGTTCCACCGACGGTCTGCGACGTGAAGTTCTGGCTCACCCAGCTCGCGATCTCACTGGACGCTCCGTCACTCCCACCACGCCCGCCGAACCCACCGAACCCACCACCGCTACCGATGAAGTAATGGATCTTGCCCTGAGCAACCATTGCCTTGAACTCGGACAACGACGGCGCCGGATCGGTCCCGTTGAACCCGCCGATCGCCATGATCGGCTCGCCGGACGCGATCTGCAGCGGCGCGGCCCCCATCGCGGTCGCCGCGGCGGCCGTCCAGGTGTACCCCTTCGCTCCTTGCTGCAGCAGCGTCACGACCTCGCTCGACACCCCGCTGGTCCCACCACCACCGAGGAACCCGCCCATTCCGCCACCACGCTGCGTCGTACCTGTCCCGGGCTGCCGCGTCGTACCGGTGCCTTGACCAGGCGGCGTACCCATCCGCGCACCGGGGAAGCCGCCGCCGCGGCCACCGCCCATCCCGCCGAAGCCGGCCGGCCCGGCGGTCGGGATCGCACCGGCGTGCGCCGAGCTGATCGTGTCGATCGAGTACGCCGCCGGTCCGGCCAGCGCGCTGATCGTCAGCGCCGAGGCCGCGACCAGACCCACCCGCCGGGCCGCGGTCCGGTGCAGCTTCAGCTCCGGCAGGAGGATCACCAGGCCGGCCGCGAGTACGCCGGTGAACAGCACCACCCAGCGCAGCCACGGCTGCCAGCTCGGCGTGGCGTTCAGCAGGTGGAAGCTCCACCCGGCCGTCAGCAGCGCACCACCGGCGAGAGTTGCCCGCGGCAACCACTCGGCACGGCGCCGCCACAGGATCGCCATCGCGCCACCGATCACCGCCGCGAACGCGGGCGCCAGCGCGATCATGTAGTACGGGTGGATGATGCCCTGCATGTAGCTGAACACGAGCCCGGTCACGACCAGCCAGCCGCCCCACAGCAGCGCGAACGCGCGCGTCCGGTTCGTCCGCGGCGCCTTGCCCGCGGCAACGACCAGTACGACGGTGGACAGCAGCGCGGCCGGCATCAGCCAGGAGATCTGCGACCCGAACTCCCCACCGAACAGGCGTTGCAACCCGGTAGCACCGCCCCAGCCGGGGTTGCCAACGCCGCCACCGACCGAGCCGGTCTCGTTGCCGCTCAACCGGCCGAGACCGTTGTACCCGAGCGTCAGTTCGAGAATGCTGTTGGTCGACGACCCGCCGATGTACGGACGCGCCGACGCCGGCAGCAGTTCGACGATCGCGACCCACCACCCGGCGCTGACGATCAGCGACACGGTCGCCAGTACGAGATGCAGCAGCCGCTTGCCCAGCGCGGGCTTGCCGGCCACCAGGTACGCGAGACCGAACGCCGGCAGGATCAGGAACGCCTGCAGCATCTTGGTCAGGAACCCGAACCCGACCAGCGCACCGGCCAGCATCATCCAGCGCGCCGCGTGCTTGGTCGAGTCGATCGCCCGCGTCACCGCCCACGCACCGGCACAGAGCAGCAGGATCAGCAGCGCGTCCGGGTTGTTGAACCGGAACATCAGCACCGCGACCGGCGTCAGCGCGAGGATCGCCCCGGCGAGCAGCCCGGCGTTCGCGGAGAACCAGCGGCGTACGGAGACGTACACGAAGCCGACGCTCGCGACGCCCATCAGTGCCTCGGGGACCAGCATGCTCCAGCTGTTGAAGCCGAAGATCCGCCCGGACAGCCCCATCACCCACAGGGAACCCGGGGTCTTGTCGACGGTGATGAAGCTCGACGAGTCGAACGACCCGAAGAACCAGGCCTTCCAGCTCTTCGAGCCGGCCTGGACCGCGGCCGCGTAGTACTCGTTCGCGTAGCCGTTCTTGGACAGGCCCCACAGGTACGCGATCGCCGTCAGCGCCAGCAGGCCGCCGTACAGGATCTTGTCGCGGCTAAGGGTGTACTGCGTCGTGATCGCGCGCGGCCGGGTCGCCTCGACGGGATCGGAGACGGTTGTCATTCAGTTGCTCCGGGTTTGGTTGAGAACCGGTTCGGGTTCGAAGGCGGGCAAGGTAGGCGCGTCGTCGTCGAACACCCACGTCTGGAAGAGGCTGAACCGGACCACGGTGGCGGCCAGGTTGGCGACGGTCAGCACGGTGATCTCCACCGCTTGGTGCGGCGCGGTGACCGCAGCGTGCAGCAGCCACAGCGACGCGGCGGTCAAGCTCCACCCGATGCCAAAGGCAACGAGTCCGCGCAGCTGGTGCCGCCAGCGGCCCTCCACCCCGCGGACGCCGAAGGTGATCCGCCGGTTGAGCGTCGTGTTGCCGATCGCGGTGATCAGCAGCGCCAGCAGGTTCGCCACCTGGGCCGGCATGCCCTGGCGCAGGACCAGGTAGATCAGCGCGTACGCCGCGGTGCTCAGTACGCCGATCGCGCAGAACCGCAGTACCCGGGCCGCGAACGCCGTCCGCGGGTCCAGGACGCGCGGACGGCCGTACTTCTGCCGGACCGGCTCCAGGTCGACGCGACTGCGCATCAGTCGGGCGATCCCCCGCAGGTCCTCGCCCACTGTCTTCGCGATCGCGACCCGGGAGTCCAGGTCGTCGATCCAGTCCACCGGTACTTCGTGGATCCGCAGCCCGGCCTTCTCGGCCAGTACCAGCAGCTCGGTGTCGAAGAACCAGCTGGTGTCCTGCACCAGCGGCAGCAGCTCGCGTGCCACGTCGGCCCGGATCGCCTTGAACCCGCACTGCGCGTCCGAGAAGTGCGCGCTGAGCGTTGCCCGCAGCAACAGGTTGTACGAGCGCGAGATGAACTCCCGCTTCGGCCGCCGAACCACCCGCGAGCCCTTCGCCAGCCGGGTGCCGATGGCAACATCACTGTGCCCGGCGAGCAGTGGCGCGACCAGCGGCAGCAGGGCGTTCAGGTTCGTGGACAGGTCGACGTCCATGTACGCGAGAACCTCGGCGGTACTCGCGGACCAGACCTGCTTCAGCGCGCGCCCACGCCCGGACTGCTCGAGCCGGACCACCCGCACCCCGGGCAGCTCACTGGCGAGCAACATGCCGATCTCATAGGTCGCGTCCGTACTTCCGTTGTCCGCGATGCAGACCTCGGCCGAGAACGGGAAGGCGGTGTCGAGGAACTCACGCAGCCGCCTGATGTTCGGTCCGAGGTCGTCTTCCTCGTTCTTGACGGGTACGACGATCTCCACCGCCGGACCACTGCGCTGACCTGGAATCTCCATGGCACCGATGCTGGTCGGTGAACCTGAGTCAGCCCCTGCGCGTGGCTGGCAGTTTCCTGGCAGTTACCGCGTGCGACGAAGCCAGAGCAGGCCGAGCACGGGCAGCACCAGCGGTACGAACCCGTACCCCTGGCCGAAGTGGGACCACACGGTGGCGTCCGGGAAGTCGCCCGGTACGACGTAGCTGAACGCGCCGACCCCGACCACGCCGACCAGCTCGACCGCGATCGCCGCCGTCGCGACCTTGCGGGACACCGTCGTCGCCTTCGCCAGCGCGAACGTCGCCGCGCAGTAGATGACCGCGGCAACGGCCGACAGCAGATAGGCGAGCGGGGCGTCGCCGAACTTGGTCGCGATCTGTACGCCGGCCCGCGCGGTCGCGGCCAGCGCGAAGATGCCGTACACGGCGATCAGGATCCGCCCGGGACCGTGCTTGGTGGCTGCCGGATCGCTCATCTCAGGCCGTCCACACGTCGTGCAGCCGGAGCTCGAGGATCGGGATCACCACGCAGGCGATCGCCAGCACACCGGCACCCCAGCGGCTGCTCTCGGCCAGCGCCCAGAACGCCCCGATCGGCAGGATGATCAGCGACCCGATCAGGTACCCGATGAAGAACGGCCCGGACACGTCCCGATCAGTACCGCTGAACTGCACGATCCCGACGACCAGTTGCGCGAGCAGCCCGACCTCGACGACACCGATCGCCCCGAGCACGGGCCAGTCGATCCGCTTGTTCCGAGCGGCCAGCACGACGGCGTACACCATCGCTGCCAGCGACAGCGCGACGAGAGACCAGGTGAGCGGCGCGAACACAGCTCAGAGGATGTCACCCGGGGTGTAGGCGGCGGCCTCCGGGTAGCGCTTGGCGAGCTCGTCGATCTTCGCGACGACCGTGCCGACCTGGGCGACGGCCGCGCCGGTGAAGGACAGCGGCTCGCCGACGATGCCGACGATCTGCTCCTCGGTGAGGCCGAGCCGGCCGTCGGTACCGAGCCGGTGGAACAGGTCGTTCGCCGCGAGGCCCTTGCGGAGGTCGAGCGCGGTGGCGACCGCGTGCTCCTTGATCACCTCGTGCGCGGTCTCGCGGCCGACACCGTTCTTCACCGCGGCCATCAGTACCTTGGTCGTGGTCAGGAACGGCAGGTACCGCTCCAGCTCCCGCGCCACGACCGCCGGGTACACCCCGAACTCGTCCAGCACGGTCAGGAACGTCTCGAACAGCCCGTCGAGCGCGAAGAACGCGTCCGGCAGCGCGACCCGCCGTACGACGGAACAGAAGACGTCGCCCTCGTTCCACTGGTTGCCGGCCAGCTCACCGGCCATCGACGCGTACCCGCGGAGGATCACCGTCAGGCCGTTCACCCGCTCGCAGGACCGGGTGTTCATCTTGTGCGGCATCGCGGACGACCCGACCTGGCCCTCCTTGAACCCTTCGGTGACCAGCTCGTGCCCGGCCATCAGCCGGATCGTGGTCGCCAGGCTCGACGGCCCCGCGGCCAGCTGCACCAGCGCGGACACCACCTCGTAGTCGAGGGACCGCGGGTACACCTGCCCGACGCTGGTCAGCGTGTGGCTGAAGCCGAGGTGCTGGGCGATCGTCGTCTCCAGCGTCTCGAGCTTGTCCGCGTCGCCGCCGAACAGGTCCAGCATGTCCTGCGACGTACCCACCGGGCCCTTGATGCCGCGCAGCGGGTACCGCTCGATCAGCTCCTCGACCCGCGCGATCGCGACCAGCAGCTCGTCGGCGGCCGAGGCGAACCGCTTGCCCAGCGTGGTCGCCTGCGCGGCCACGTTGTGCGAACGCCCGGTCATCACCAGCGCGGCGTTGTCGGCCGCGAGCTGCCCGAGCTTGGCGGCGGTCGCCACCGCCCGGTCGCGGACCAGCTCGAGGCCGGCGCGGATCTGCAGCTGCTCAACGTTCTCGGTCAGGTCACGGCTGGTCATGCCCTTGTGGATGTGCTCGTGCCCGGCGAGCGCGCTGAACTCCTCGATCCGCGCCTTCACGTCGTGCCGCGTGACCCGCTCACGCTCGGCGATCGAGCCCAGGTCGACCTGGTCGATCACCCGCTCGTAGTCCTCGACCACGCCGTCCGGAACCGGCACGCCGAGCGCGCTCTGGGCCCGCAGTACGGCGACCCAGAGCTTCCGCTCGAGCACGATCTTGTGCTCCGGCGACCACAGCTCCGCCATCGAGACACTGGCGTAGCGTGCGGCGAGAACGTTGGGGATCCGGGGTTTGGTCACGAACCCCATTCTCCCAGACGGCTGAGGTCCCGCGGAGCGGGGCGGCGCGCAGCAGGCACCACCGCTCCGCGGGACCTCTTGCTACTTGACGGTCACAGGACTGCAGAGGCGGGCACCGGTCAGCGTGCAGACCTGGTACGCACCGGCCGGGAGGCCCTTCGGCATCGCCAGCGTGTACGGCCCGGCGCCGGTGTACGACGGGAGGCCGACGCCCATCTCGCCGTGCAGCTTGAACGCGTACGGCGTCATCGGGTCGCCGGGGACCTTCGCGACCAGCGTGTACAGCTGCTCGGTCGGATTCGCCGCGGAGAACAGCGCGAACGTCGCCGCGCGCACCGCCTTGTCCGGGAACATCCCGACCACGAACTGGGCACCGGACGCCACCGTCGACGTCCGCAGCGCCAGCGGGCCGGCGATCTTCGGGAGCGCCGCGGTGGACGGCTGCGTCTCCACCGTCGGCGGCTGGACCGCGTTGGTGGGGATCGGGCTGCCGGCCACCGGTGCGTTGTCAGCCGCAGGGCGGAGCGTAGGGATGATGGCAACCGCCGCGACCACCGCGGCTGCTCCGATCACGGTCAGGCCGGCGGTCCGGCGGCGCTTGCGGGTCCGGGCCGCGACCAGGACCGACTCGAAGTCCCCGGTGGACTCGGCGGCACGGCGGTCGGCCAGCGCCTGCAGGTCTTCCTGCAGCTCAGGCATGGTCGTCACTCCTCAACAGCAAAGATTCGGACAGGGCGTCCCGGGCGCGGGACAGGCGCGACTTGACCGTGCCTTCCGCGATCCCGAGCGTGTCCGCCACCTGAGCCACGCTCAGGTCGCAGACGTAATGGAGGACGACGACCTGACGGGTCGGCATCGGCAGGCCGGCGAGAGCCTGCTCGAGGTCGCCCGAATATCCGTCGGCATGGTCCGGGATGTGCTCCGCGGGCAGCCGGTGGAACAGCTGGCTGACCCGGTTGCCGTCCCGGTGCCTGTTCGCCGCCAGCCGCATCGCGACCAGCCGCACCCACGCCTCCGGAGAGTCGTACCGCGACACCTTCTCCCAGCGGGGCACCAACCGGACGAACGCCTCCTGCACGATGTCCTCGGCCTCGGCGCGCGATCCGGTCAGCAGCGAGACGACGCCCACCAGCCGCGGCTGGTGGGCGCTGTAGAACTCCCGCAGCCCCTCGGTCTCCATACCCACCTACACCCCCGACCCGCTGATCCGGTTCCATCGAATTTCGGGATCATCCGGCCAACCGCTCGCGTACCCATCGCGGACTCGGATTGACCCTACTCTCGCCGCCCACCACCACGGTCGGAACCGTCTCGTTCCCGTCGGCCACCGCGCGTACAGCCGCGGCCGCCTCAGGGTCGGCCCAGATGTTCACCCAGGACGCCCGCCTTGCCGACCCGACCAGCGCGAACCGCAGCCGCAGACAGAACTGACACCCAGGCCGCCAGTAGACGATCGGTTTCCCCGCCCGTGCTGCCTCGGCGGCGCTGACCGAACGCGGGAACACCAGCGGCGAGAACACCGCGGCCAGTACGGCGAACAGCACCAGCTGAGTCACCGCGCCCCCGGGGGACCCGCCGGTCCACGTGACCACGGCGAGCACGATCCCCGCAGCCAGTACGACCACACCGGAGCCCCAGCTTCGCAACACAACCGCCATCAAATCAGATGGTTCCCATGACCTGCTCCGTGGTCACGATGGGTGAATGGAGACGCTGACGGCGTACGAGCTCGCCTGGCTGGTGGGCGGCGCGGAGCGTGCCGCGTTGGTCGTCTTCGTCGCGCTGGCCACCGACGGCCGGCTCGACGTCGCGCACAACCGTCAGCGGGTCAAGGTCGCCCGCACCGAGTCGAAGTACCCCGTCGAGGCGACGGCTCTGGAGCTGATCCCGGACAGCGGGCTCGCGGTACCCGACCTGCTCCGTCAGCTCGCGGCCACCCCGGCGGTCGCCGAACTCGCCGCCGCGGTACGTGCGAAGGGTCAACTCCGGCTCGTACGGCGGCTCAGCCCGGCGTACCGCGATCTCCTCAAGCACCCCGGCACCGGCATCCGGCGCGTCGCGGTCCTCGGCGTACCAGGGGTCGATGACGAGCGGTTGCGAACCATGCTGGCCCACCCACTGCCGGCGATGCCGAAGATCGACCCATTCACCCCGGTCCGCGACAACACCATCGACGGCACCATCGACCCGCCCGCCAACACCGGGTATTTCTAGACGGTGATCTCGCCGCGTTCGGCCTTGAGGGCGATGTCGGTGCGGTGCTGGGAGCCCTTGATCCGGATCTGGCCGACCGCCGCGTACGCGCGCTGCCGGGCCTCGGCGAGGTCCTTGCCGACCGCGCTCACCGCGAGCACCCGGCCGCCGGACGTCACCAGATCGTCGTCGGTCAGCGCCGTACCGGCGTGGAAGACGCGGACGTCGTCGTTCTCTGCCTGGTCAATCCCGGTGATCGGGTCGCCCTTGCGCGGGCTGGCCGGGTACTTCTTGGCGGCCACCACCACCGCCACGGACGAAGCGTTCCGCCAGCTCAGGTCACCCTGGTCGGCGAGCTTGCCGGTCGCGGCGGCGTACAGCAGGCCACCGAGCGGGGTCTTCAGCATCGGCAGCAGCGCCTGCGTCTCCGGGTCCCCGAAGCGGCAGTTGAACTCGATCACCCGGACACCGCGCGACGTCAGCGCGAGACCGGCGTACAGCAGGCCGCTGAACGGCGTACCGCGGTGCCGGAGCTCGTCGATCGTCGGCTGCAGCACCTTCTCGGTGATCTCGGCGACCAGGTCGTCCGGTGCCCACGGCAACGGCGTGTACGCGCCCATGCCGCCGGTGTTCGGGCCCTCGTCGTTGTCCCCGAGCCGCTTGAAGTCCTGCGCGGGCTGCATCGGCAGTACGGTCGTACCGTCGGTGATCGCGAACAGCGACACCTCGGGACCGTCGAGGTACTCCTCGATCAGCACCTGCTCGCACTCGGCCGCGTGCGCGAGAGCCTCCGCGCGGTCCGACGTGACCACGACCCCCTTACCGGCGGCGAGCCCGTCGTCCTTCACGACGTACGGCGGCCCGAACGCGTCGATCGCGGTCGCGGCCTCCTCGGGGGTGGTACACACGTACGCGCGACCGGTCGGCACGCTCGCGCACGCCATCACGTCCTTCGCGAACGCCTTCGACCCCTCGATCTGCGCGGCCTCCCGGGACGGCCCGAACACCGCGATCCCCGCCTCCCGCAACGGATCCGCAAGCCCCGCTACCAGCGGAGCCTCAGGCCCGACGACCACCAGATCCGCGTCCAGCTCCCGAGCCAGCGCCACCACCGCGTCGTGGTCCTCGACGTCCACGTCCCGGCACCCGACCACCTGCCCGTCGTACACCGGCCGCAACGCCGCAATCCCCGGATTCCCGGGCGCCGCCACAACCAGCTCAACCTCCGCATCCTGAGCCAACGCCCAGGCCAGAGCATGCTCACGCCCACCAGCCCCGATAACCAAAACCTTCACGGACGCCAACCCTAGCGTGCCCACCACCCCCCCATCCCCACGCGCGCTACACGAGCTGGTCGAGAGACGAGCTGCCAGCACCCCACGCGTGCCACGCAGCGTGGTGACAACTTCCGGCATCAGGCGCTAACCACGAGCCGTGGCATGTTGCGTCTCAGTAGTGCCAGTAGTAGCGGCCGTCTGCGTTCCACTCCAGGGGGACTGTGGTGTGGTTGGTGAAGGCCATGCCTTGGCCTTTGGCTAGTTCTACTGTGCGGGCTAGTTGGAGGGCGTAGGGGTGTTGGTTGTCGTCCCACCATTGTTCGGACTGGGTGATGCAGGTT
>NZ_DASRVN010000369.1:0-21928 GCF_035655035.1 Kribbella sp.
CTGATCTCCACCGACAAGGCCGCGAACCCGACGTCGGTGCTCGGGGCAACGAAACGGCTGGCCGAGCTGGTGCTGCAGTCGCAGCAGCCGGCCGCCACGACACTGACCGCGGTGCGGTTCGGGAACGTGCTGGGCAGCCGCGGTTCGCTGCTGCACGTGGTCCGCGACCAGCTCGCCAGCGGCACCCCGGTGACCATCACGCATCCCGACATCAGCCGGTTCTTCATGACCATCGAGGAGGCGGTCGGGCTGGTCCTGGAGGCGGCCCGGATGTCGCAGGGCTCCGCGACGTACGTACTGGACATGGGCGAACCGGTGCGGATCGTGGACCTGGTCCGGAACTTCGCCGGGCTGCTGAACGTGCGCGACGTCGACGTCCGCTACACCGGGCTGCGGCCCGGCGAGAAGCTCACCGAGGAGCTGTTCGGCGCCGGCGAGGAAGCCATCCCGACCGACCACCCGCGGATCTCGATGACGGTCGCGCCCGACCCGCCCGCGGGCTTCCGGGCCGGGCTGCGGGAGCTGTACGACGCGGCCGCGCACAACCGCCCCGACGAGGTGTTCCGGCACCTGTGCCGGCTGGTCCCGGAGTACCGCCCGACGACGAGCAGACTGCGAGTAGAGCATGACCACTGAGGCCACTCCGCCACCGGACGTCCGCGTCCTCGACGGTACCGTCATCAACCCCCCGACGGTCTTCGATGACCCCACCCTGCTCCCCGCGGGCCGGGCGCCGATCGCGGCGCTCGGACATCGTGTCGAGGGCGCGGACCTGGCGGCGGCACCGGTGGTGCTGCCGGACTTCCACCACAAGTCGAAGATGGAGCTGCCGTCGAGCGTCGCGGTCGCGACCCGCGGCACCGTCCGCCCGGAGCTGACCAGTTCGTCGGTGAACTGCGGGATGGCCCTGATCGCGGTCGACTCCGACGTACCGGACGCGCAGGCGATCGACGTGTTCATGCGGGCGGTCCGGGAACGCTACCCGTACCCGACCCGCGGCGCCGCCGAGCTCAGCCGCAGCGAGGTGCTCCGGGCGGTCGGCGCCGGCTCCGAGTTCGGCGTCGAGCGCTGGGACGCCCCGGCCGCGGACCTGGAGCGGATCGAGGAGGGCGGCCGGATCGACCTCGAGCGGTACGGCGGCCTCGACCGGCTGCGCGCCGAGCTGCCCGGGATCGCGTTCCAGCTGGCCCGGTACCGGTTCGGCACCATTGGCCCGTCCAACCATTTCGTCGAACTCCAGCGGGTCGAGGAGATCATCGACCCCGAGCGGGCGGAAAAGCTCGGGGTCACCGAGGGGCAGCTGACCATCCAGTACCACGGCGGCGGCGGGGTGTTCACCGGCGAGATCGGCCGGCTGTTCTTCCGCCGCAAGGACTACCCGGCCCAGATCAAGGCCGTGAACGCCGCCCTGAAGCCGTGGTTCCACCTCCGCTCGGCGCGGTCCTTCGCGCAACTGCGCGCCCGGCTCGGGCTGTACTTCACCGCCGGCTGCACGCCGCTCCCGCTGACCAGTGACGAGGGACAGCGGCTGATGCTCGCGACCGCGGCCGCGATGAACTACGGGTTCGCGTTCCGGACCGCGACGTACGCCGCGCTGCGCCGGATCGCGGCGGACTCGTTCGGCGGTGCCGTCGGCCGGCTGGTCGTCGACTCGCCGCACAACAGCATCTACGAGGAACCGGTCGGCGACCGGACCGGCGTCGTGCACCGGCACAACTCGTGCCGCGCCTTCCCGGCCTCGATGATGACGCCCGGTACGACGTTCGCCGAGACCGGCCAGGCGGTACTGCTGCCCGGTACGCATCGCACCTCGAGCTACCTGGCCGTGGCCGGCGACCGCGCCGCGACCAGCCTGTACTCCGCCTGTCACGGCGCCGGCACCGTGGTGTCCGACCTGGTGGCCCGCGGGATCTCGGGCGACGACCCACTGCAACGGAAGACGCTGCGCTACCGGTACGACGACGGCGCGCCCACCGATGCCAAACACTTCGACGACCGCGGTGTGAACGCGGCCCTCGACGTCCTCGTCCGGCACGGCCTGGTCCGGCCGGTGGCGCGGATGCGACCTGTCGCAGTACTGCACTGACGGTTCGGGAGAGAACATGAACAAGCGGCTACGGAGTCTGGCGGCGGCCACGGTCATGAGCATGACCGCGGCCGTGGTGCTGGTCGTGACGAGCACCACGGCGAACGCCGTCGGCACCGGCTACTGGGTGAACAACACCGTCGCGTGCAGCGACACCGGCGCCGGCACGCAGGCGGCGCCGTTCTGCACGATCTCGCAGGGCACCAAGAAGGCGGTCAACCCCGGCGACACCGTGCACGTTGCCCCGGGCACCTATCGCGAGCAGGTCACGATCAACGCCTCGGGCACCGCCACCGACCCGATCACGGTCACCGGCGACGCCCCCGGCGTGATCGTGCTCGGCACCCGGTCCCTGGCCGGCGCAGCGCTCTGGACCGCGACCGGCACCAACGCCTGGTCCACGCCGTACGCGCCACCGTCGGCACCGAAGCAGGTCTTCGTCGACGGCCAGCGGCTCGCGGCCGCGACCTCCGCGACCACGACCACCGCGAACAGCTGGTTCTACGACTCGACCGCCAAGGTGCTGTACGTCGACCTCGGCGGCGCGAACCCGGGCGACGGGCACCAGGTCGAGGCCGGCGCCCAGTCGTTCGGCGTCACCGCGAGCAGCAAGCAGAACGTTGTCGTCAGCAACCTCGAGACCGACCGCGCGAACCTGGCCGGCGTCCGGCTGCTCTCGTCGTCCGCGATCACCGTCGACCATGTCACCACGTCCCAGTCGGCGGCGAACGGCGTCCTGGTCGACACCTGCCCGAGCAGCTCGATCACGATCCGCTCCGCGGCCGTGGACCACGCGCTGTCGACCGGCATCAAGCTGAACGCGTCCAGCGGCGTGACCGTCACCGCCTCCAGCAGTCACGACAACGGCCTGCACGGGATCGGGCTGGCCACCTCGCCGAAGAACCTACTCACCGGCAACACGACGTACGCGAACGTCTCGCTGAACCCGAACGCCACCGCGAACGGGATCGACGTCGACACCAGTTCGCCGGACAACCAGGTGATCGGCAACATCGCGTACCAGAACCAGGACAGCGGGATCCAGGTCTACAGCAGCAGCCACCGTGCCCTGGTCGCGCGGAACATCTCGTACGGCAACGGCGACCACGGCTTCGACACGCTGAGCTCGACCGGTGTGCAGTACCTGAACAACACGGCGTACGGAAACCGGCGCGACGGCATCTCGATCGAGGGCAACTCGACCGGCGCGACGGTTGTCAACAATCTGCTCGTCGACAACGGCACGACGGCCACCGAGTACGACCTGTACGTCGACGCCGGTTCGTACTCCGGTCTCACCGCCGACCGCGAGATGGCCTACAACCACGTGGCCGCGCCCGCGGTCAAGGTGAACGGCGTCATCTACAACTCGCTGACCGCGTTCGCCACCGCGACCGGGCAGGAGGCCCACGGGCTGGCGGTCGACCCGGACTTCGTGAACCCGGCCGGTGGGGACTTCCGGCTGACGGCGGGCTCCGCCGCGGTCGACTCCGCCGACTCCTCGGCGACGAACTTCGTGACCACCGACCAGGGCGGCAACCCGCTCGCCGACGACCCGATCGTGCCGGACACCGGCGCCGGGACGCCGACGTACGCGGACCGTGGGGCGCTGGAGTTCCAGCCGGTCGCGGGGGCCACCGACTACCCGCCGCACGCGGCCGCCGTGCTCAACCCGAGCGCCGTGGCGATCCCGCCGGCGACACCGGTGACCGTCGACGCGAGCGGTTCCAGCGACGCCGACGTGGACGGCATCGCGTCGTACACGTTCGACTTCGGTGACGGCACCGTGGTCGGTCCGCAGACCGCCGCGACGGCGACCCACACCTACGCGACGGCCGGTACGTTCACGGTCACCACGACGGTCACCGACACCGCGGGCCTGACCGACACCTCGACGGCGCAAGAGATCGTCAGCAGCCGGCAGTTGCAGACGTACTCCGTCGAGCAGACGAGCCCGTCCTGCAGCGACACGGGCGCGGGCAGCACGGCCACGCCGTTCTGCACGATCGGCGCAGCCACGAAGAAGGCGCTCGCCGGCGACACCATCCTGGTCGGCGCGGGCCAGTACCGCGAGCAGGTGCAACTGACCGCGAGCGGCCAGCCCGGCGCCCCGATCACCCTCCGCGCGACCTCTCCGTCGGCCGCCATCGTCGGTACGAACGACGTGTCCGACGCGGCCGGCTGGTCCACGACGTCGACCACCGCCTGGAAGCACGCGTTCACGCCCGTACCGTCGCAGGTCTTCCTGGACGGGCAACCGTTGACCAAGGCAACGAGCAGTACGACGACCACCAACGGCAGCTGGTACTACGACACCCCGACGGCGACGCTGTACGTCGACACCGGCGGCACCAACCCGGCGACCGGGCACACCGTCAGCGCCGGCGCCCGGAGCTTCGGCATCCTGCTCCGCCAGGTCTCCGACGTGAACGTCAGCGGCTTCGCGGTCCAGCAGACCAACCTGAGCGGCGTGTACCTCGACACCGTGCAGCGGGTGTCGGTCGACACCATCAACACCGCCCAGTGCGGCGCCCAGGGCGTGACGGCCGACAACTCCGCCAACGTCACGCTGAGCGGCATCCAGGCGTCGGCGAACCAGTCCATCGGGGTCCGGCTCTTCAACACCACCGACAGCACTCTCCGGGCCTCGGTCACGCACGACAACAACTTCCACGGCGTCAGCGTCCAGGGCGGCGCGCGCGACACCGTGACCGGCGTGACGACGTACCGGAACAAGCGGCTCTCGACCCGGATCGCGACCGGCATCGACGTCTCCTCGGCGGCCCAGAACACCGTTGTCGACGGCAACTTGTCGTACAGCAACGACGACTCCGGGATCGAGTCCTACACCGGCGCGACCGGGACCCTGGTCCGGCGGAACGTGGTCTACGACAACGGCGACCACGGGATCGACGACTTCCAGGCGCCCGGTTCGCAGGTGATCAGCAACACCGTGGTGGGCAACGCCACCGCCGGGATCAACTTCGAGGGCGGCTCCACCGGCGCGCTCGCCCGGGACAACGTGACGATGGACAACGCCGTCGGCAGCACCCGGACGGTCGGCGAGATCCGGGTGGACGCCACCTCGACGTCGGGTACCACGCTCGATCGCGACCTGGTCTTCCAGACCGCCGCGGGCGGCACCCTGTTCGCCTGGTCGTCGACGAACTACACGACCCTCGCGACGTTCCAGACCGCCAGCGCGCAGGAAGCCGCGGGCAAGGCCGCGAACCCGATGTTCGTCAACCTGGCCGGGCGCGACCTGCACCTGGCCGGCACCTCACCGGCGATCGACGCCGCCGACACCACGCCGGCCGGCTGGAGCGCGGCCGACCACGACGGCGTCCAGCCGTACGACGACCCGGCAGTCGCCAACACCGGCGCCGGCCCGGTCGTCTACGCCGACCTCGGAGCGTACGAGTTCGCCGCGCTGGTGGCGACGGCGACGGTAACGCCGACAGGTGGTTTCGCGCCGCTGGACGTCACCGTCGACGCGTCGGCGAGTGCCGGCCCGGCGCCGATCACGTCGTACCGGATCGTCTGTGGCGACGGAACAGTGCTGACAGTGGCGACCGGTGTCTGTCATTACACCGCCGCGGGTACCTTCACGCCGACGGTGACCGTCACCGACAGCACAGGTGCCACCAGCACCTGGACCGGTGCACCGATCGTGGTGAAGCCGAACGGCATCCCGACCGCGCGGATCACCGCGACGCCCAGCCAGGCGTACGTACCGCAGCAAGTCGTCCTGGACGCCTCCGCGTCCTCGGACGCCGACGGCCGGCCCCTTGCAAGCTACAGCTTCGACTGCGGCAACGGTACGACGACCGGCGCGATCACGACGGCGACGACCAACTGCACCTACACGACCGCGGGCACCTACACCGCGGCGGTGACGGTGACCGACACCGGCGGTCTGACCAGCCGGGCGACTGTCCAGGTGAAGATCCTCGCCGACCTGCCGCCGACCGCGGTACTCACGCTGAACAAGACCACGATCAAGTCGAAGCAGTCTGTCCAGGTGGATGCCGCGAAGTCGACCGACGTCGACAAGACGCCGATCGCGACCTACACGTTCAGCTGCGGCAACGGGACGACGAAGCCGCCGCAGACCAGTGCGACCACAAGTTGCACCTACAGCTCGATCGGGCTCTACACGGTGAAGGTCACCGTGACCGACACCATCGGGCAGTCCTCGACCGCGACCAAGACCGTGCTGGTCGGGCTGTGACGAACAAGTTCGGACGAAGGACGCAATCATGACCCTCGAAGAAATGTTCCGCCGGATCGTCCGGGCGCACCTCGCGCTGATCCTGGTGTGCGTACTGATACCGATCGCCGGCGCGGCGGTCCTGCTGGCCCGCCGGCCGGATCCGAGCATCGCCTCGATCCGGCTGCAGGTGATCGCCGGCGCGCCGAAGTCGGCAACCGAGGCCGAGGGCATGAACAGCCGGGTGCTCGCGGTCGCGACCACCTCCAGCCTGCTCAGTACGGCGCTGCAGGCTGCCAAGGCCGTGCGGGACGTCGACCTGTACGCGACGAACAACGTGTCCGCCCAGCGGATCGGCGGCTCCTCGGTCGTCGAGCTCAGCGTCACCGACAACGACGCGGGCGCGGCCGGCCGGATCGTCAGCGAGCTCGCGCCGCGGGTCGCGCTGTTCATGAACCAGGGCGACCAGTCGACGTACCGGAGCACCGTGGCCGCGCTGACCAGCCAGATCGACGACGCGACCGCGCGCCGCGACAAGCTGGTCGCCCAGCTGCGCGGCATCGCCGACGTCACCGCCCGCGCCGACCTCGGCGTCCAGATCCAGTCCGCCAACCAACTGCTGAGCGAACTCAGCGGCCAACGGGCGACGCTGGTGGCGAACAACGCGACCCGCGACCAGGTCGTGCTGGTGAGCGACCAGCCCGACATCCGGCAGGAACCGAGCTCGATCCTCCCGGAGCTCGCGCTGGCGCTGCTGCTTGGTCTCGTCCTCGGTCTGACCGCGGCGACCGTGCTGGAGACGTTCCGCCCCCGCGTCAACGGCATCCGCGCCCTGGCCCGGCTGCTGCAGGCTCCGGTGCTGGGCAAGTCGACCGAGGAGATCGGCTCACTCCGCAACACGATGGCGCTGGCCGCCCGCCGGCAAGGTGTCGACGCGGTCGTACTGATGGGTGCCGACGAGGGCGACAAGGACACCGTGAGCACGCTGCTGTTCGCGCTGTCCGGTATGTCGCCGCAACCGTCGAAGCAGCCCGCCGGTCGGGACGACGGCAGCCCGGTCTTCGACCTCGACGACAGCGGCCTGTCCGGCTTCAACGACGTGCGATTCACCGGTCTGTCGGCGGTCACGCCCGAGGACGAGATGACGGCCGGGGTGGTCGTGGTGTCCAGCGGCACGGTGCTGTTGCGCCGCCTGGACGACTTGGACGACGTACTGAAGGCAGTCCGGTGGCCGGTGCTGGGCATCGTGAACGGTCCGGCGCAGCGCCGGTTCGGCAGGTCGCGGTGAGCGCCGGCCTCCCGCACACAGCTCTCCTGCACACCGCGGGCCAGCGGGTCGCGGTGCACGGGTCGGAGCGCGTCGTACGGACGCTCCTCGCCGATGCGGGTGGACCGGAGCGGCCCGGGCTCGCGGCCGCGGACCCGCCGAACGTGGTCCTGTCGGTCGAGCAAACCCGGCAGCCGTTCGGTATCCGCGGCGCGGAGCTGATCACCCGCGGCGTCTGGGCGACGCCCGGCGGTGAGGTCGTACTGCGGAACGTCGGCGGCTCCGGCTTCGACCAGCGGTGGTCGATCGATGAGGACGGGCTCCGGGTCGCCAGCCGGCCGCGGCCGTCGTACCGGGAGAACGCCGCCGCCTGGCTGCTTCCGGCGCGACAGCGCGCGCTGAACAGCCAGGTGCTGCTGCATTACCCGGCGCTGTGGTTCGCGCTGCAGCAGGGATTCGTACCGCTGCACGTGTCGATCGTCGAGGTCGGCGGTGTCGTGGTCCTGCTGGCCGGGCCGGGCGGCGTGGGCAAGTCCACGCTGGTCGCGCGGGCGATGGCCGACGGTTCGCGGGCGACGTGCGACAACCTGGCGGTCTGCGACGGGGTGGCCGCGTACGGCGTGGCCGAACCGCTGCGGCTGCTGGACGGCACCGGCCGCCGGGCGATGCACGGGCGGCGCGAGCAAGCCTGGACGCACCGGGTCAGGTCGTTGCCTCCGGAGCTGATCGTCGTACTGCGGCGCGGGAATCAGGAGGAGCCCGAGTTGCGCGAGCTGAGTCCGGCAACGGCTGCGCGGCGGCTCGTCGCCGGGACGTACGCGGCCGGTGAGCTCCGGCGGTTCTGGTCGATCGCGGCGGTGGTCGCGACGGCGACCGGGTGCGGGCCGGTGCATCCGCCGATCACGGAGGTTGCCGGGCGGCTGAGCGCGCGGTTGCCTGCCGTCGAACTGCTGCTCGACCGCGAGCCCGGTGCCGGTCTGGCCGAGTTGCTCCGCCGGCCGCTGGCCGCGATCCGAACTGGACGGGTCGGCTGATGAAGATCCAGGTAGCGCAGATCGTCACCCGGTTCATCGCCGGCGCCGGCGGGGTCGCCCTGCGCGGCGTGCTGCCGCTCGATCCCGATCGCTACCAGGTCACGATCATCACCGGGCAAGGCGGCCCACTGACCGATCGCGCGGCCGCCGCCGGGATGCGCGTGCTGATCGAGCCGACCCTGGTCGCGCCGCTGTCTCCGAACGACGACCGGCGCGCGCTGCGGCGGCTGACCACGTTGTGCGCCGCGGGCGGGTACGACGTGGTGCACACCCACAGCGCGAAGGCGGGCGCGCTCGGCCGGCTCGCCGCGCATCGCGCCCGGGTGCCGCGGATCGTGCACACGTACCACGGCTTCCCGTTCCACCAGTTCCAGAACCCGGTACGGCGTACGGCGTACATCGCGATCGAGCGGCGGCTGGCGCGGATCACCGACGACGTGCTCGCGATCGGGACCGGCGTCGCGACCGAGGCCCTGCGGCTCGGGCTCGCGACCCCGAGCACGCTGCGCACGATCACCCCGGTGGTCGACGCGGTCACCGTTCCGCGGACCGACAGCTCACGGGCGGCGGCCCGGGCCGAGCTCGGGGTCGACGCGACCACCCCGTTGATCGGCACCGTCGGCCGGATCGATTACCAGAAGGCCCCGGAACACCTGATCGCGGCGATCGCCGTACTGCGGCACACCGATGCCGTCGCGCTCTGGATCGGCTCCGGGCCGGGCGAGCGCGAGGCGCGGGAGCTGGTCCGGCGCGCTGGGCTCACGGAGCGGTTCCGGTTCGTGGGCGAGCGGTCCGACGTACCGCAACTGCTGCCCGCGTTCGACGTGTTCGCGATGGCCAGCCGGTACGAGGGGCTGCCGTGCGCTGTCGTCGAGGCGATGCGTTGCGGCCTCCCGGTGGTGGCGACCGCGGTCAACTCCGTGCCCGATCTGGTGATCCCCGGCGAGAGCGGTCTGCTGGTACCGCCCGGCCGTCCGCGGCTGCTGGCCGAGGCGATCGACGATCTGCTCGACGATCGTGGGAAGGCCCAACGGATGGCCCTTCGCGGGCAGGCGACCGCCGGCAGCACATACAACGCGGAGAGCCTGGCCGCGGTCCTCGACCAGGTGTACTCCGGCCGACGCCGGACGGAGCTGGTGACGTCATGACGAGTCCCGTCGAACACGTCGCCCCGGGCGAGCAGACGCGGCCCGTCGGGCGCGTCGCCTCCCGCGAATCCACGCGACCGATCGCGCCCTGGCTGCAGCTGTGCCCACCCGGCACGGTCGAGATCGACCTGCGCGACGGCCCGGTCGAACTGCCGCTCGACGGACCAGTGGTGCTGGTGGACCAGCGGCCGTGGAGCAGGCGGCGGCTCCGTCGTACCGCACGGGAACTAGGTGTCGTACTCGAGCGGGAGTTCGTCGTACTGCCGACCCTCGAGCGGCCGATGGTGGTCGTCGACGACGTCGAGGAAGCGGTCCGGTACTTCTGGACCGCGGTCGCCACGGTGCCTCCGGGGCTGGCGTTCGCCGTCCCGGCGTCCGCCCTGCTCGGGCTCGCGCGGCGGGCGCCGTGGCGGTGGACCGGAGCGCTCGCGCCGGCACGTGTGGTGGTCGGGAGGCGGCGATGACCGAAGCACCGAAGGCGTTCCAGCCCCGTGCGCGGTCGGTCCACGACCTGTTGTTCGCGCCCGGCAGCCGCGGTGTGCTGATCGCGACGTCGAAGGATCCGGACGCCAAGCGGACCTTCATCGTGACCCCGCCTGCCGGTACCTACATCGACGGTCCGGCCGGACCGGTGGCGATCAAGATCCCCGTCACGGTCGCGGCCGCCGGTGCGATCTCCCGCGAGACACGGATGCTGGTCGCGCTCGGCGACGTGGACCTCGGCGAGTTCGGCACAACCGTTCCGCGCTACCTGGAGACGCTCGACAGCGACGGCTTGCCGGCAGTTGTCACGACGGTACTGCGTGGCGTCCCGATGAGCGTCGGGTACCACCGCTGGCTGCACACGTCCCGGCCGCGAGCGGTGGCGCAGGACTTCGCGCTGGCCGGAGGCTGGCTTCGGCAGCTGCAGCTGGCGACCGCCGGTCCACGCTCCCGGATCACCTGGGCGGGCGAGGTGTCCGGCGCGGTCCGCGCGCGCTGGGCGGGACACCCGAAGCTCGAGGCCGCGCAGGTCAGGCTCGCGGCCGCGGACCGGCAACTGCGCAGCCACCGGGTCGCCGCGACGGTCGTGCACGGCGATTACTGGTTCGGGAACCTGCTCGTCGACGACGGCCGGATCTCCGGGGTCGTCGACTGGGAGAACGGCGCCCGTACCGGCTCGCCGCTGCGTGACCTGGTCCGGTTCGCGCTCAGCTACTGCCTGTACCTCGACCGCCACACCCGGCCCGGCCGTGAGGTGCACGGACACCGCGGGCTGCGGCGTACCGGATTCGGGGCGGGCATCAGGTACGGCCTGCTCGAACCGGGCTGGCTCCCCGACCTGGTCCGGCTGTACCTGCGGACCGGCCTCGACCACCTCGGCCTGCCGACGATCCTCTGGTACGGCGCCGCGCTGGCCGGGCTCGGCGAGATCGCCGCGACCGCGAACGACGACGACTTCGCCGCGCACCACCTGGAACTGCTGGCGGCGCTCCCGTACTGGCCGTTGACCGATGTCGCCGAGGGAGTTGGGGTCCTGTGACGATGACGCGCACCACCGAGCCCGTCGGCATCGTCGGCTGGCCGGGCCTGCCGCGCGGCGACATGCTCGTGGCGATGATGGGTCTGACGACCTGTCTGCTGCCCTTCCTGCGGCCGGCCGGCCCGGGAAACACCGGCATCGCCGACGCGGGCATCGTGCTGTGCATCGTCCTCGGCCTGCTCTGGGCCGGCCGCGAGCACTTGCCGATCCGGCTGCCGTACGCCGCCGGCGTCGGCGGGATGATGCTCGGCGGAGCGTTCGCGGCGTACATCTCGGTCGCGCCGGCGGCCACCGGGCTGGTGCTGATTCAGGACCTGCTGCTGTTCCTGTGGGGCATGACGCTCGCCCTCGGCCGGCACAACCCCGCGATCGTCCGCGCCGTCACGGTGGCCTGGTGCCGGACGGCCGCCGTGTACTCCGGCGTCATGGTGCTCGCGTACCTGGCCGGCATCAACGCGATCACCGGGGTCACCGCGCTGAACGGCGTCCGGGCGCCGTACACCTTCGGCGACCCGAACCTGGCCGGCAACTACCTGGTCGTGTCGCTGTTCGTGATCGCCGCGTGCAAGCATCCGCGCTCCCCGGGTGTCCGCCGGATCGCGTACGTCCTGGTGCTGATCGCGATCGGTTTCACCGGCTCGAACGGCGCGATGCTGACGCTGATGATCGGCGTACTGCTGTCCGTCGTGGTGACCGCCTACCGCCGCCGGGGCGCCGTCGCGGGTGTTGCCGTGCTGGCGAGCGCCGCGCTGCTCGGCGGCCTGATCGCCGGTTTCGTGATGCCGCGCGTCGACCTCACCTCGCTCCGCGAGCAGGCGGCCGGCAGCATCCCGCTGCTCCGCGACTCGGTCGCCCGCAGCGGCAGCTCCAGCAGCGAACGCGCGACGATCGTCAGCGAGGGCGCGAACCTCTACCTGCAGGGCGACGCCGCCGGCTACGGACCGGCCCGGACGAAGGCCACGCTGGAGGCCACGCAGGCGCCGTACGTCAAGGAAGCGCACAACGACTACCTCGCCACGCTGCTGGAACGCGGGGTGATCGGCGCGATCGGCCTGCTGCTGTTCGGCGTCGCGATGTTCGCGCGCTGCCTGCGGCTGGTCTTCGGGAACCTGCCGAAGGCGTACGCCGAACTGGTCCCCAGACCGTGGCTGCTGGCCATCATCGGTCCGGTGATGGCGACCGCCGCCGGGTTCTACGAGGTCCTGCACTTCCGGCACCTGTGGACCTGGCTCGGCCTGGTCGCGGCGCTGGTGCTCGCGATGCAGGACCAGCGTGAGGAGACGTCATGATCCGGTACGTCCTGTCCAACTGCTCGGCCCGGCTGCTCGCGGTACTCGGGTTGACCCTGGCCACGGTCCTGGTCGCCCGGACCGGTGGACCGTCGGCGGTCGGCGAGTACGCGCTGCTCCGGATGCTGCCCGGCCTGGTCGGCGTACTGTGCGTGCTCGGCCTGCCCGGAGCGCTGGCGTACTTCCTCGCCGTACCCCGGCGGGACCTGCCCCGGCTCTGGCCGACGCTGATGGCGATCGGCGCCGCCGGAGCGGTCGCGGGTACGGCGCTCTGGATCGCCGCGTCACCGCTGCTCGCGAAGGTCTTCTTCCCGCACGAGGCGCCCTGGCTGATCGCAGCCGCGGGAGGGACCGTCGCGAGCCAGCTCCTGCTGACGCTGGGCAAGACCGCTCTGCAAGGGCTCGAGGACCGGCGTGGCGGTGACGTGGTGATCGCCGCCGAGGAGCTCGCGTTCCTGCCCTGCTTCGTGCTGCCGCTCGTGGTCGGCATCCACGGCATCGGCGCGATCATCCTCGGCCTCGGACTCGCCGACCTGGTGGTCGCGGCCGACGCCTGGCGCCGGGTCGGCCGCCGGCTCGGCTGGCGCCGCCTCGGTGTCGCCAGCTGGTGGGGACGGCCGGACAAGGACCTCGCCCGGAGCGTGGCGTCGTACGGACTGCGCGGTCAGGTGGGCGGTCTGATCACGCTGCTCAACCTGCGGCTGGACGTCGCGATCCTCGGCGCGCTCGCCGGTCCGGCCGTCCTCGGCGGCTACGCGGTCGCCTCGAAGTACGCCGAACTGCTGCGGCTGCCCGGTACCGCGCTGACCTGGGTGTTCTACCCGCGGCTGGCGAAACTCGACCGGCAACGGGCCGCCGAGGTCGCGCGCCGGCTGATCCGGCCGACGCTGGCCGGGGTCATGGTGGCCGCAATACCCGTTGCGCTGCTCGCCGGGCCGGTCATGCGGCTGCTGTACGGCGCCTCGTTCGGATCGGCCGTGGCACCGGCCCAAGTACTGATCGCGGGCATGGTCCTGGCCGGGGCCTCGGGGGTCGCGAGCGGGTACCTCTACGGTCGCGGCAGTCCCGGGCTCAACTCGATCGTCCTCGGCGCCGGGCTCGTCATCACGGTCGTGCTCGACATCACGCTGATACCCCACCATGGAGCTATGGGCGCTGCGGTGGCGTCGACCGTGACATACCTGTCCACCGATGCCCTGCTGATCGGCCTGCTGCTGCGGCTGAGCGCGCCGGCCGCGCGCCGTCGTACCACCGTGGCCGTCGGGGAGGGAACACCATGAAGAAAGCGATCGCGATCGGTCTCCTGCTGGTACTGGCCGGGTGTTCGGGTGGTACCCCGAGCGGGCAGTCGCCGCCCACTCCGGGCGGTGGGCCGTCGGCCACGGCGCCGACCACCTCCACGCAGGCGCCGCCCGGTACGTCGACGCCCGGCACCGTCCAGGCAGTCCTTCCCGGCGACCGGTACGTCGCCCTCGCGACCGCGCTGCACCGCCGCGGCGTCGCGATCTGGTGGGAGGCCGACCTGGTGAAGCGCTGGCTCGACGGGCCGGCCGCGTTCCAGGGCGCGATCGCCCGGCTCGGGCAGCTGGCCGCGGTGCCGGGGACGGCGGGGTTCAAGGTCTCCGACGAGATCGGGTACGGCGACGGGCTGACCTCGGTCAAGCAGGCCACCGACTTCCTCCGGCAGGCGCGGACCAGCCTGGCACAAGTTGCCCCGGGCAAGCAGCTGCTGGTGGACGCCGTCGTACCGGAGCTCGGTTGTCTGCCGTGGCGGGGCGGCAACCAGCAGGGGTGCGCGCAGCGGGTCCGGCTGAAGTATCCGGCGGCCAGCGCCGCCGCGGTCGAGGGCTACCTGCGGGCGCACCTGATCGACCGGCTGGACCTCAGCACCGGGTTGCTCAGCCCGGGTACCTACGCGAGCTGGGGACTCACCCAGCAGGCCGCGCAGACCGAGATCTGGAACCGCGTCCGCGCCCAGGGATGGGAAGGGCTGACGACGCTCCAGTCCCGCAAAGCTCTCGCTGCCGCCGACGGCTACCAAGGAGACGCGACCCAGGCCGCGACCGACACGGCCACCTACATCACGACACCCGTCACGGCCGGAGCGCAGGCGGTGGACATCTGGACCTGGCGGCAGCACTACCAGGGCAAGGTCTTCAGCCTGCTGGCTCCGGATCTCAGCACGAACGCGCTGTGGACCTCGCTGCTGGCCCAGCGCCGGATCGGGGTCCGGCTGATCACCCACATGACGCCGTCGATGATGCCCACCGACCTCAACGCCTTCGGCCACGAGTGCGATCTCGCCGCCCAGGTGTTCACCGCGGTTTTCGTTGCCGCCGGCACCGGTTAGGAGAGAACCATGTCAGCACAGGTCGGTCCGGGCAGGCGACTGCTGGACGTACTGGTCGGCGGGCTGCTGCTGGTGCTGGCGGCTCCGCTGCTGGCGATCGTCGCCGTCCTGGTGCTCGTCACCAGCAGCCGGCCGGTGCTGTTCCGGCAGGCGCGGGTGGGTGAGAACGGGCGGCCGTTCACGCTGTACAAGTTCCGCACCATGCGGACGGTTGCCTCCGGCCCCCAAGTCACGGCGGCCGCGGACGACCGGATCACCTGGTTCGGCGCCTTTCTGCGGCGGACCGCGATCGACGAGCTGCCGCAGCTGTGGCACGTGGTTCGCGGGCAGATGACGCTGGTCGGTCCGCGTCCGGAGAGCGCGATTCTGGCGGCGCGCTATCCGGACGCGTGCCGGCCGGTCCTGATGGCGCGGCCCGGTCTGACCGGTCCGGCGCAGCTGCGGTACCGCGAGCGTTCCGCCGTACCGCCGGCTGCCTGGACGGACGTGGAGCGCTGGTACCTCGAGGTACTCGTGCCACTGCGGGTGGCCGCCGATCGGGAGTACCTGGACCGGCCGACGATCCGCCGTACGTTGTACTACGTGCTGGTGACGGGACTGTTCGTGGTCGGGCTGGCGGACCTGCAGCAGCCGGTCAGACTGCCTCTTGCTGCACCAGAACCGGATCACAGCGGGCATTGAGGCAGCTGCCGTCGGTCAGGTCGAACTCGAAGTTGTGGCCGAGACACCGCAGTACGCCGTTCACCACGACGCCGGTCTCGGCCAGGTCCTCGCCGGCGTGCGGGCAGTACCTGCTCACCCGCAACTGTTTGCCCTCGACAACGATCTGGGTGGTCTCCTGCGGGTCGCGCGCCGCCTCGAACCGCTCGACGGCCCGCAGCGCGGCCCGGTCCGCGTGCTTCAGCAGGCCCACCAGGTAGTCGTTGTACCGGTCGGGCTGCCGGCGGGCCGTGAACCGCAGAGAGAGCAGCAGCTCCTCCCAGCGGGTCCGCCCGGACACCACGCCGTCGAGCCAGCGGCCGTCCATCGTCAGCGTGTAGTCGGCGTGCCCGGTCCCGCCATCCAGGTCGACGACGACCCGGTCCGGTCCGATGTGCGCGTCCCAGACACCGCCGTACGGCCCGGAAACGTCGAAGCGCAAGGTCATCCCGATCCGGGCCAGGAAGTACTCCGACAGCGTGCCGAGCGACTCCACGTGCGACTTGAAGCGATGGGCCAGCCCGGGCCGCGACACGGGGTTCGCGGCCCAGGCGGCGTCGATGGCCGGGCGGCGGCGTTCGGCGTACGCGGTCAGGTACCGCCGCCGCTCCGCCGGGCCGGCGTCCAGCGCGAAGTCCTTCCAGTGCGGGTCCCGGACGACCTCCAGGTCGTCGAGCCGGATCCGGTCCCCCGGCAGCAGACAGGCTCCACGCTGGTCCGGGATCCGGTCCGCGAGCCAGCTGAGCGCCTCGTCCTGGTCGGGGAAGATCCCGCCCGGCCGGAGGCCGCTGTTCAGCTCGAACAGGTCGTCGTCGAGGAAGCACGGTGGACCGGCGTACGGCATCACCAGCCGCGGCTGCACCTGCCGGACCAGCCGGGTGACGGCCTTGAACTTGCCGACCCGCTTGATCGTCGAGATCCGCTCCCGCTCCGCCTCGTCGTACTCGTACCGCACCGGGTGCCAGCTCGCGCCCGACATCTGCACGCCCATCACGTCGAGCCGCCCGCCGACCTCCGTCATCGCCCGGCGCGCCTGGGCCAGCGAGATCCGGGCGTCGTTGGTGTGCAGGATGCTGCGCTCGCCGACCTTCAGCAGTACGGCGGCGTCGTGGCTCATCGGGCACTGCTCGGGGATCACGGTCAGCCAGTCGCGCGCGTTCAGCGGGTACCGCTCCCAGGCGTCGAGTACGACGATCCGCGTCCGCCCGATCGCCTTCAGGCGGCGCTGCATGATCGTCGACGGATACCGCGGTACGACCACCGGCACCGTGTCCGGAAGGCCTGCGATCAGTTCGAGATCCAGGTGATCCAGATGCTCGTGCGACACCACCACCACGTCGACGTCCACCAGCTCCGGCGTCAGCAGATGCGAGTTGTCCGGAAACGGGAACCAGGACCCCAGGAACGCCCCACCCGTCGACAACCACGGATCCGCCAGCACCCGCACGCCGTCCGCGTCAACCCGCAACCCGGCATGCCCCAGCCCGGTAACCGCCCCCTCACCCATACCCCCCAGCGTCCCGACCACGCGCTGTCACAACATCCCCCACCCGACCGAGAACGGCTACGCCATTCAGGCGGTGTGGTCTAGGAGCGCCGGCACCACAGTCGGCCAGCTCCTGCGTGGGAGGCCTTGGCCGATGCCTGGCAGCGTGAGGAGGGTGGCGTGCGGGATCTCGGCAGCGAGCGCTTCGCCGTTCTGATGTGGGAAGAACGGGTCCTCGGCACCGTGAATCACCAGAGTCTTGGCCGTGATGCTCGGGAGCCGCTCGCGCCAGCGCGGTCGGCAGTCGATGGCCGCGAACGTCGTCCCGAGATGACTCGCGCGCTGCGCCGCCGCCGACTTCCCCGACCGGTCGAACACCCGCCCCGCCGCCGTCCGCGCGTCCTCCTCGTCGAAGCCTTCCGACCCGGCCAGCAGTCTTGCGGACCCGGTCATGTAGTCGACCACACTGTCGCGATCGGTCCAGTCCGGCGCGGGCCGCCCGAACAGCTGCCCCATCACCGCCGAATCGTGATCCTCCAGATCCGGATCCACCGGCCCGGGCGCGACCGACCGCGTCGAGACCAACGTCAGCGAGGCGACCTCGTGATCGAGGGCGAGCAGCTGAGCGATGAACCCGCCGACGCCCATACCGACTACATGGGTAGGGCTGCTGATCAGCTCCGCGGCATCGGTGACCAGATCCCGGAGGTTGTACTTCGGCGCATCAGGATCGACGTACGTCGAACGGCCGGTGTCGCGCAGGTCGTAGCGCACGACGTACCGCCCGGTCAGCTGCGCACACAGCTCATCCGGCCAGCTCAGCCCGATCAGCAACACCGGCGGATCCGTCGGCTCCCCGAACGTCTCCACCCACAACTCGACCCCGTTGACCTCTCGCAGCATGCCCGCATCCTTTCGTCCGTTTACCCACCGACGAACGGTTCTGCGCGAGACAGACATCACCGAAGCAGATAGGCACCCGCAGGCCCGGCCACGGTCGCCTCCAGCCCCGCCGGACCTGATGTAACGATCAAGCTGACCCCGAGCGCATCCGTCACCGCGGTGACCTCCGCCGGCTTCGGATGCGTCGCGTGGAAGCTCAGCAGTTCCACCGTCGGCGCACCCGTCGTCGCCGGATGCCGCGTCGTACCCCAGTCGATCAGGAACGGCACGATCCCGTCGTACGGCGGCGGATCGAGCGCCGCGACCTGCCAACTCAACGCCATACCGGCCGGGGTGACCCGCCCGACGGTACGCACCGCCCCGAAATCCACCCCCACCGTCCGCGCCGCCCACACCGCCTCACCGATCTCCGCGGGCCGCACACACCACGTCACCAGCCGCGGCCGCACCAACCGATCCACCCCGAACGGCGCCGAGCCCAACGGCCGCGGATTCTCCACATCCGGCCCCACGATCTCCAGGTACGACGCCGGCCCCAACGCCACCAGCTGATTCCGGGTCCCCAACTCCACATGCCGCCCACCACCCACCGGCCGCACCCCGGTAGCCGCCGCAAACTCCTCCACGGTCCCCCGAAGATCCGGCGTCCCCAACACCAAATGATCCATCCGCGAATCAACCCTCGACCCCAACACCCCCAGGACACTACCAACCGTAACCGCAAGGCCCGTGGGCTCAGATAGGCAGCGAAGCTGCGAACGCATGGAAGAATGGTCGCCGGAGATGAGGAGGAGACAATGACAGCTGTCCCGCTGCCGCCCGCCCATCTGCTCACCGTTGCCGAGTTCGCGGCACTCGGCGAGGACGACACCGGCCGGTCCGAGCTCATGGAGGGCAACCTTGTGATGTCGCCGAGCCCCAGCCCGGACCACAATATGGCCGCGCTGCGGATCGCGCTGCAGTTGATGCCGCAACTGCCGCAGGATCTCGAGGTCATCACCGATGTGGACGTCGATCTCGAACTCGTGCCGCCCGACCAGCCCGGGTTCTCCCGGCGGCCCGATGTCATCGTCGTACGGCGCTCGGCCCGCCCCCGGGTCCGCGCCGAGGGCGGGTTGATCCGGGCGTCGGAGATCGTCGTCGTGATGGAGATCGTCTCGCCCGGCTCACGCCGTACGGACAACGTGGTCAAGCGGGCCGAGTACGCCGACGCCGGCATCCCGCACTACTGGATCGTCGACCTGGAGGATCCGGTCTCCCTGCTCGCCTGCCACCTCGGCGGCAAGTTCGGCTACCTCGATGCCGAAGTGGTCGGGGGCACCTTTGCCGCGACCGAGCCGTTCTTGGTCAGGGTTGAGCTTGAGGAGCTTCGCTAGTTGGCGGGTCAGGCTCCGGCGGCGGTGACGATTGCGTCGGTGGCGAAGCCAGCCAGCAGGCCGAGGAGGATGCACCAGGTGGTGAGTTCCTTGAGGCCGGCCCTGCGGGCGACGGCGAGCAGTTCGATGACGACGTACAGGATCGAGCCGGCGGCGAGTCCGAGGAACGCGACCGACAAGGTGTCGCTGACGAACCGCTGACCGACCAGGGTTCCGATGAAGGTCGGGCCGCCGCCGATCAGGCCCAGCAGGGCGAGCGATTTCCAGGACGGGCGTTCGCCGGCCGCGGCCAGCGGTGCGACGATGCCGAAGCCTTCGGTCGCGTTGTGCAGTGCGAAGCCGATGATCAGCAGTACGGCCAGCGACATCTCGCCGCTGGCGGCCGAGTTGCCGATGGCGAGGCCCTCGGCGAAGTTGTGTAGGCCGATCCCGGTGGCGATCATCGCGGCCAGGCCCGCTGCCGCGGACTTCGTTCGCGGTCCCAGTGCAGGGTCCCCGGTGGCGGCAGCGCCCGGGCCGATGCTCGCCCGGGCCTCGCGGCGGCGGGCGGCCCAGCGGTCGTAGTACACCAGTCCGAGCAGCCCGATCCCGAGGCTGACCGCGAGTACGACGCCATTACCGAGCGTAGTCCCCCAGTGTTTGGCGGCCAGCGCCTGGTCGATCGGTTCCCAGGCGTGCGCGAGGACGTCCCAGAGCAGGAAGAGCAGGATCCCGATCGCCACCGCGTTCAGCCCTGCTTTGAGCCGCGGCGCGGGTGCCCGCAAGCGTCCGATCGGCAGACCGAGGTAGATCGTGAGACCCGCGATGGCGCCGAGTACGGCGATCTGAGAGCTGGACACAGGGACACTCCGAGCTGATTGAGCAAGCAAATACAGCTCGGAGGTTAGATGAGGCAACCCTGACTTACCAACCCCGCCCCCCCGACGCTCAGCTTCCGCTCAGCGTCACCACTCCCTCCCGCCCGGGCGGGCAGGACCTCTTCCAGGCGCAGCCTTGAGATCGGGCCACCGGCCGGCGCTCTCCACGCCGCGTGTGGTCTCGTTCATGGTGGAAGCATCACCTGATCTAGACCCGAACGGGATCATTCCCGCGTATCCCGTCACTCAGGGAGGCAGGGATACAGACCGTGGGTAACACTTGGGGCGTGTCGTTCGGGAGTCGGCTGCGCGAGTACCGGGACCACCGCGGCTGGTCGCTGGGGGATCTGGCGCGGGCTACGAACTACAGCCGCTCCTACCTGTCGAACGTCGAGAACGGCCGGAAGGTCGCGACCGAGGACGTTGCGTCCGCTGTGGACAAGGCGCTGCGAGCCAAAGGGGAACTGATCGCCGCCGCTCGGCAAGACGCCGCGGCGAAGCTGAACGACACTCCTTGGCAGACGGCCGAACTGGCGGCGAAGCTGCAGGCGTCGGACACCACCGCAACGACCCTGGCGACGCTGCATTCAACCATCGAGGAGCTGTGCTGCCAGTACAACCGCCGCGATGCGCTCGAGCTACGCCAGGAGGCCCACGAGTGGCTCCAGCACGTCGGCGTACTGCTCCGCCGTCCAGTCGGGTTGAGAGCCCACAAGGAGCTTTTGACCGCCGGTGGATGGCTCGCGTTGCTGGCCGGGTGTGTCGAGTACGACCTCGGGCTGGCGACCGCCGCGGAGTCGACCCGGGTTGCGGCACTGCAACTGGGCGTCGAGTCGGGCAACCCGGACATCATTGGCTGGGCCCACGAAATGACTGCTTGGTTCGCCTTGACGCAAGGCCAGTTCAAGCGCGCCGTACACGCCTCCCTCAAGGGACAGGCAGCCGCACCGAACTCGAGCGTCACAGTGCAACTGATGGCGCAGGAGGCAAAGGCGAAAGCACGGCTGGGCGAGTCCGCGCTAAACGGCCTGCTCGAAGCAGGGCGCGAACTGCTCCACCACCTGCCGTACCCCGATCGTCCGGACAACCACTTCATGGTCGACCCGTCGAAGTGGGACTACTACTCGATGGACGTCCACCGGATCGGCGGCGACAACGAGCGGGCCACCGAGTACGCCGGCGCCGTGATCGCGGACAACACAGCACCCGACGGCACCGAACTCAGCCCGATGCGGATCTCCGAGAGCCGCCTCACCCTCGCGTTTGTCGCCGGCCGCGACGGCGACCTGGAACAGGCGGTAGGCCTCGGCGTGGAAGGCCTGAAGGACGGCCGGCAAAGCAAGGTGCACCTGCGCATGATCGGCGCCGAGCTCGACCAAGAGCTGCACCGCCGGTTCCCCGACGAAGGTCTGATCTCGGGCTTCGAGGACGTGCTGCGCGGCGTTTGAGGTTGTGGAACGACGAAGCGCCTGGCCGGTGGACCGGCCAGGCGCTTCTCGAGGGGTGGAGGTGGCGGGAATCGAACCCGCGTCCTTCGGCGTTGCTCCAAGGCTTCTCCGAGCGCAGTCTGAATAGCGTTTTTCTCGGCCCCAGCGTTTGTACAGACATCTCGCTGACAGGCTCAGTCACTGTAAATGTCCCGTGCTAGCCCCGTGACCGGGCTAACAAAGCAAGCTCTCTAAATGAGGCCAGGAACCGGGG
>NZ_DASRVN010000370.1:0-15158 GCF_035655035.1 Kribbella sp.
CCCTCCCAGTCCGTACGGCATTCCCGCGGGGCCGTTCGCGCCACCTGACCCGTATGGGTTGATGCCGCCTGTCGCACCGCCCGGGTTGTTCGCGCCGCCTGCTCCGCCCGCGCATTCAAGGCCGGCCGTGGTCAACGCGCACGGGTGGGCCGCGCCAGGCAGCAACGAGGGCTGAAACGCGAACACCCCCGCGCCGAGGCACGGGGGTGTTCCGGAGCAAACCTCAGTAGCGGTAGGCCTCCGCCTTGTACGGGCCCTCGATCGGTACGCCGAGGTACGCGGACTGCTCCTTGGTCAGCTCGGTGAGCTTCACGCCGAGCGCGTCCAGGTGCAGCCGGGCGACCATCTCGTCGAGGTGCTTCGGCAGCACGTACACCTCGGTCGGGTAGTCGGCGGTCTTCACGAACAACTCGATCTGCGCCAGCACCTGGTTGGTGAACGAGTTCGACATCACGAACGACGGGTGACCGGTCGCGTTGCCGAGGTTCAGCAGCCGGCCCTCGGACAGCACGATGATCGTGTGCCCGTCGGGGAACCGGAATTCGTCGACCTGCGGCTTGATGTTGACCCGCTCGATCCCCGGCACCTTGTACAGCCCGGCCATGTCGATCTCGTTGTCGAAGTGGCCGATGTTGCCGACGATCGCCTGGTGCTTCATCGCGGCCATGTGGTCGGCGGTGATGACGTCCTTGTTGCCGGTCGTGGTGACGAAGATGTCGGCGATCCCGACCACGTCGTCGACCGTCGAGACCTGGTACCCGTCCATCGCGGCCTGCAGCGCGCAGATCGGGTCGATCTCGGTGACGATCACCCGGGCGCCCTGGCCGCGCAGCGACTCCGCGCAGCCCTTGCCGACGTCGCCGTACCCGCAGACAACCGCGACCTTGCCGCCGATCAGCACGTCGGTGGCGCGGTTGATGCCGTCGATCAGCGAGTGCCGGCAGCCGTACTTGTTGTCGAACTTCGACTTGGTGACCGAGTCGTTGACGTTGATCGCCGGGAACAGCAGCGCGCCGGCCTTGTGCATCTCGTACAGCCGGTGCACGCCGGTGGTGGTCTCCTCGGTGACACCCTTGATGCCCTGGCCGATCGTGGTCCACTTGTCCGGCGACTCGGCGAGCGTGCGGGTGAGCAGCTTCAGGACGACGCCGTACTCCTCGGAGTCCGCGGTCGACGGGTCCGGTACGGCGCCGGCCTTCTCGAACTCGGTGCCCTTGTGGACCAGCATCGTGGCGTCGCCGCCATCATCGAGGATCATGTTGGGGCCTTCACCACCGGGCCAAGTCAGCGCCTGCTCGGTGCACCACCAGTACTCCTCGAGCGTCTCGCCCTTCCAGGCGAAGACCGGCACCCCGGCGGGAGCGTCGGCGGTGCCGCTGCCGACGACGACCGCGGCGGCCGCGTGGTCCTGGGTGGAGAAGATGTTGCAGGACACCCAGCGCACCTCGGCGCCGAGCGCGGTCAGCGTCTCGATCAGTACCGCGGTCTGGATCGTCATGTGCAGCGAGCCCATGATCCGCGCGCCGGCCAGCGGCTTGCTGTCGCCGTACTGCTTGCGCATCGCCATCAGGCCGGGCATCTCGTGCTCGGCCAGCCGGATCTCCTTGCGCCCGAACTCGGCGAGCCCGAGGTCCGCCACCTTGTAGTCGAAGGTCATGCCGCTCCCCTGAAGACTGGATTCTTACCGACCTAGGTCGGATCCAGTGACACCACGCCGTCGCGAGGAGGTGCTCGGTGCGGTGCATCGGCGCGCGGGGGCGAAGGTCTCGATGCGGAGCATCGTGGCCTTTGCACCCGTGCGGCGAGGTGCCGTGCCGAGTGCCCCGCAGTAGGCGTGGGGTCGCTGGATCCGACCTTAGCCTAGAGGGCCGAGCCACGCGGTTTGATCGCTCCAGGCGCGTTTTTGACACCGAAATGTCAGGATTGATGCTATGCGCATCACCGAGGCCGCTCGCCAACTGGGTACCACTCCGCGCATGCTGCGCTACCGGGAGGCCCTCGGGCTGCTCCCGCGCTCGCGATCCGGGCACACCGCGCAGCGCCAGTACGACGACCGCGACCTGGCCGCCGTACGTCTCGCGCTGGATCTCGAACGCCGGTACGACGTGACGCCGGCCGCGCTCGCCTTCGCCCTCAGAGCCCTGGCCGAGCCGTCCGTGGCCGCCGACATCCGCAACCTCGGCTACCGCACCGGCCGGCTCAGCACCCCACCCACCCAGGCCGAGATCGACCGCGAACGCGCGCTCAGATGGCTGGGCCGGTCGGGTGTGCTTCCACCGAAACCGCGTTAGTGCGAGGGGGCCTCGGGGACGGCGGGGCGTTCTTCGGGGACGTAGTTCTCGACGTAGATGTCGGGCTCGAGATAGATGTGCCGGCTCATCGGCTCGGCCGCGCGGATCGCGTGCTCGGCGGCGTTGATGGTCTGCGCCACCACGGCCGCGTCGGAGGTCGGCTCGACCGCGACCTTGGCGGCGACCAGGACCTCCTCCGGCCCGAGGTGCAGGGTGCGGATGTGGATCAGCCGCTGTACGCCGGGGGTGCTCTCGATGGCGGCGACGATCCGCTGCTGGGCCTCGCGGGTCGCGGACTCGCCGAGCAGCAGCGACTTCATCTCGATCGCCAGGAAGATCGCGACGCAGACCAGCAGCGCGCCGATCGCCATCGAGCCCAGGCCGTCGAACACACCGTTGCCGGTGGCAAGCGTCAGGACGACGCCGATCAGCGCGAGCACCAGACCTGTGAGCGCCGCGAAGTCCTCGAGCAGGATCACCGGCAGCTCCGGGGCCCGCGCGTTCCGGATGAAGCGGACCCACGACACGTTGCCACGGATCTTGTTGGACTCGCGCACCGCGGTCCGGAACGACAGCCCTTCCATCACGATGCCGAGCAGCAGCACCACCACCGGCACCCATTGCCAGCTGTGGATCCCGTGCGGATCGTGAACCTTGTGGTACCCCTCGTACAGCGCGAACAGCCCGCCGACGCTGAACAGCACGATCGACACGACGAACGAGTAGACGTAGCGCTCCCGGCCGAAGCCGAACTGGTGCAGTTCGTCAGCCGCCCGCTTGGCCCGCTTGCTGCCGAGCAGCAGCAGGCCCTGGTTGCCGGAGTCGGCCAGCGAGTGGATCGCTTCGGCGAGCATCGAGGCCGACTGGGTCAGCCCCCAGGCGGCGAACTTCGTCACCGCGATCCCGAGGTTGGCCGCCAGAGCCGCGACAACGGCCTTGTTCCCGCCACCAGCCATGGTTGTTCGAGTCCTCCCCAAAAATGACGCCGTGAATCAGGATGCGGACACGACGAACGCCGTGCCGGAACCACGCAGGGTACAGGGTCCCTCGGTTCCCGAGGCGAACGCGGACCGGCCCGCGGACAACGTCACGGCCGATTCCTTGCTCGCGGCATCCAGCGTCCCGTCCACGCAGCAGACGATCCGCGGCCCGGTACCGTCCACGGTCCGCTCACCGCCGTCCAGATCGACCCGCCGCACGGCGAAGTACGGGCAGCCTGTCTCGTAGACACCGTCCGGCGTCGCGGTCAGCACCGGATCGGCCAGCGGCTCGAAGTCCACCACCGAAACCAGCTCCGGTACGTCAATGTGCTTGGGCGTCAGGCCGCCGCGCAACACGTTGTCGGAGTTCGCCATCACCTCGAACCCGAGCCCGTCGAGGTACGCGTGCACGTTGCCGGCCGGCAGATACACCGCGTCGAACCGCTGCAGACGTACACGATTCAGCAACAGGGCCGCGAGTACGCCGGGGTCGTCCGGGAAGTCCGCGCACAGCTTGGCGAGCGTCTCCCGCTCCAGCGCGAAGTCGCCGGTGAAGCCTGCGATTGCTTGATCGAGCGCCCTGACCAACGGGCGGATCGCGTCCCGGTCGCGGCTCATGAAGTCGGTGAACGCCTCGCGCAGCTTGCCGTTGCGCAGCAGGTCGGTGAGCTCGCCGAAACCTTCCGGCCGGAGCGCGTCGAGCAGCGCGACGGTCCGGTCGAGCGGCCGGAAACCGACCAGTGCGTCGAACGGCTCGAGCGCGATCAGGATCTCCGGCTTCGGCCAGGCGTCCTTGTAGTTCCGGTCCGTGGCGTCCCGCGGAATGCCGGCCGCCTCGTCCCGCTGGTACCCGTCGATCGCCTGCTCCCGCGAGGGATGGGCCTGGATCGACAGCGGTTGCGCGGCCGCGAGCAGCTTCGCCAGGAACGGGAACCGGCCGTCGAACCGCTCGGCCGTCTGCTCCCCCAGGACCGCCGCCGGGTCGAACGACACCGCGTCGTACAACGTGTCCCCGGACGGCAGGACGGACGGGGCGGACTCGTGCGCGCCCATCCACAACTCGGCCTGCGGCTTGCCGGTCGGCTCGACGCCGAGCAGCTTCGGCAGGGCGGTCGGCGAACCCCACGCGTAGTCGCGGATCGTGTTCTGCAGCGGGACTACCACGCTGGGTCCTCCGAGGGGATACCTGGCTCGAGCGGGTCGGTACCGGTCGCCGAACCGTAGCGGCCCAGGCCGAGACCGAGGTACGCCGCGGCGTACCGGCCGTGCTGGGTGAGCGCGGCGTACCGGGCGATGTCCGTACCGGCTGCTTGCGTCACGGTGCACACGCGGACGTCATGCGCCTGCGCCTTCTCCTCCAGCTTGCGGCGCTGCTCCGCGACGCCACCGTCCTCCATGCCGTCGTCCAGCACGACCAGAGCGGGCCGCAGCTCCTCCGGCTTGTCGAACGGGTCAGCGAAGAGGTCCCGCGGCGGCTGGTTCAGTACTGGAAGCAGGTGACCCGCGTCAGCAGCCAGAGCGGGCCTGCCGCTCGCCAGGCGCAGTGCTTCGACCACACGGCGAGCTGCACGCGCTGCCAGCACAGAACCGCCCCACACCAGCGGGAGCGCGTCAGCCAGCACCAGAGCAAGGTCCTTGGCCGGGTTGGACGCTACGTCCTTGTTGGGCGAGCACTCGATCGCTACGTCGTCCAGCATCGACGCAACAGCCTTGTGGTCGACTTCCGGGCCGAGCTCCATCTGGTGCAACGCCTGCAGTACTGCGACCGCGGCCGCCAGCTGGTCGTCGGACTGCGACGGCAGCCGGATCGCGTGCCGCAGGCCCGCGGACGCGATCGCCACGGGTGAGTCCTCCGGCGCCGCGACCATCAGCCCGCAACCCCGCCGTACCGCTTCACCGGCCGCCGAGACCGCATCCGGGTCCTCGGTCGCACCACCCAGTACGACGACCAGGTCCAGCGGACCGGCCCAGCCGGGCAGGCCCGGCCCGGGCCAGGCGAGGAACGGAACCGGGCAGACCGGCTCGAGTACGGCGCGGACGAGCCGGGCGTCCCGGCCGACCGCCACCACCGCGCGCGGGCGGAACCCGTCGGAGGTCAGCTTGGACAGGACGTCCTCGGACGCCTCCAGCTCGGCCCGGACCCGGGCACCGGCCGTCGCCAGCCGGCGCAGCAGGTGATCCGCGGCCCCGAGCGCGGCCGGGTCGTCCAGCCTCGTGTCGTCGAAGACGCTCATCAGCTTTCCGTCGCAGCGGTTTCCCTGGTGTCCCGGGCCTCGTCGATCAGCAGCACCGGGATGTCGTCACGCACCGGGTAGGCCAGCGCGCAGGACGCGTTGGTGCAGATCAGCTCGTTCGCCTCGTCGTCCACGCGGAACTCCGAGCGGCACTTCGGGCAGACCAGGATGCTCAGCAGGTCCGGGTCCAGATTGACTGCCATTCAGTTCTCCTCCACCGATGCGCCGGTGATCAGGGCCAGTACTTCGTCACGGACGCGTTCCATGCCGGCACGGTCCGCGGCCTCGACGTTCAGCCGCAGCAACGGCTCCGTGTTCGATGCACGGACGTTGAACCACCACTGTCCCGCCGATACCGTCAACCCGTCCAGGTGGTCCACGGTCACGCCGTCGACGCCAGAATACGTATCCTCGATCGCCGCGACCGTCTCGGCCGCGTCCGCGACCTTGTTGTTGATCTCGCCGGACGCGACGTACCGCTCGTACTCCGCGAACAGTTCGCTCGCGGGGCGCTCCTGCTCACCGAGCGCGGCGAGCACGTGCAGCGCGGCCAGCATGCCGGTGTCGGCGCGCCAGAAGTCGCGGAAGTAGTAGTGCGCGGAGTGCTCGCCGCCGAACACCGCGTCGGTCTCGGCCATCTTCTGCTTGATGTTCGAGTGCCCGACCCGGGTCCGGACCGGGACGCCGCCGTGCTCGGCGATCAGCTCCGGGACCGCCTTGGACGTGATCAGGTTGTGCAGGATGGTCGCACCGGGGTGCTTGGCGAGCTCCCGGACCGCGACCGCGGCGGTGATCGCGCTCGGCGAGACCGGGTCGCCCTGCTCGTCCACCACGAAGCAGCGGTCGGCGTCGCCGTCGAACGCGAGGCCGAGGTCGGCGCCGGTCTCGCAGACCTTGGCCTGCAGGTCGACCAGGTTCTTCGGGTCCAGCGGGTTCGCCTCGTGGTTCGGGAAGTTGCCGTCGAGCTCGAAGTACATCGGGACGATCGTCACCGGGCCGTCCGCGAAGACCGCCGGGACGGTGTGGCCGCCCATGCCGTTGCCGGCGTCGACGACCACGGTCAGCGGGCGGATGCCGCTCAGGTCGACCAGGTCGTGCAGGTGGTCGGCGTACGCCGTGAGCAGGTCCTTGTGCGTGACATGGCCCGGCGTCGACCCGGTCGCCGGGCCTTCGGTGAGGGCCTTCGCGACCAGGTCGGCGATGTCGCGCAGACCGGAGTCGGCGCCGATCGGCGCGGCGCCGGCGCGGCACATCTTGATGCCGTTGTACTTCGCCGGGTTGTGGCTCGCGGTGAACATCGCCCCGGGCAGGTCGAGCCGCCCGGACGCGAAGTACAGCTGGTCGGTGGACGCCAGGCCGATGTCGATCACGTCGGCTCCGGTCGAGGTCACACCATCCGCGAACGCCGCCGCCAGCCCCGGGCTGGACGGCCGCATGTCGTACCCGATCACCACGGCCCCGGGCCCCGCGAGCACATCCAGCACCTCGACGAACGCCGCCCCCGCGGCCCGAGCCACCGCCTCGTCCAACTGCTCCGGCACAACCCCCCGCACGTCATAAGCCTTGAAGATCCCCGCAACATCAACCATGCAGGGACCCTATCCGGCCCAGGCACCCGCCGACCATCAGCCACCCCCTCCGGTGGGTTGACCGATCAGATGCAGGGTTTGCGCCCGTGATCGCGGACGCAAACCCAGCATCTCGGACGTCAGCCAGGGTCAGACCTTCTCGAACCAGCCGGGGGTGGCGCGGTGGTGGACCGTGGGGAGCTGGCGGGGGACGACGGGGGCGGCCCAGCGGGTGGCGTTGGCGAGGATCTGCTGGATCTCGGGCTGGTGGTACGTCGGGTACTCCTGGTCGCCCGGGCGGAAGTAGAAGACCCGGCCCTGGCCGCGGCGGTAGCAACAGCCGGAGCGGAACACCTCGCCGCCGGAGAACGAGCTGACGAAGACCAGCTCGTCCGGCTGCGGGATGTCGAACAGCTCGCCGTACATCTCCTCGCGCTCGATCACCAGCGGGTGCGGGACACCCTGCGCGATCGGGTGCCCGGCGGCGACCGTCCAGATCAGCTCACGGTCGTTCTCGGCCCGCCAGTCCAGCGAGCACGTCGTACCCATCAGCTTGATGAAGATCTTCGAGAAGTGCGCCGAGTGCAGCGCGATCAGGCCCATCCCGGACAGCACGTGCTGCTGGACCCGGTCGACGATCGCGTCGTCGACGTCACCGTGGGCGGCGTGCCCCCACCAGGTGAGTACGTCGGTGTCCGCGAGCACCTCCTCGGTCAGCCCGTGCTCCGGGTCCTGCAGCGTGGCGGTCCGTACGACGACGTCGGCGCCGAGCCGGTCCCGCAGCGCCGCCGCGATGGTGCCGTGCATGGTGTCCGGGTAGATCTTCCGGACGGTCTCGTCGCGGCCCTCGTGGACGTTCTCGCCCCAGACGGTGACGCGGATCGGTTCAGTCATGCAGCACAACCTCTCGTCCCGCCTTCGCCGAGGCGTAGCAGGCGTCGATGATCTCGGTCCGGAGCAGCGCCTCGGACCCGTTCTGGCCTTCCCATTCGCCGCTGCGCACGATCCGGACGAACTCGCGCACCACCGCGCGGTGCCCGAGGCCCGCACCGGTGGCGGGCTTCACCTCGGCCGGGATCCCGGCGACGTCGGTGAAGATCCGCAGCGTGTCCTCGCTGGTGTAGTTCTTCACCTCGATCTTCGCGCCGCCCTCGGTCCCGAACAGCTCGATGCCGAAGTTGTCGCCCGGCGCCCGGTACGTCGCCCAGCTGGTCTCCAGCTGCAGCGCGCCGCCGCCCTTCAGCCGCAGGTACGCCGTCGCCAGGTCCTCCACCTCGAACTTCGACCCGAGCGTGTCGACCGTCGGGCGGTCCGGCGTACTCGCGCTGCCCTTGCCGCGCGGCCCGAGCTCCGCGAAGGTGTCCGCGGACACCGTGCTGATCTCGGGCTCGCCCATCAGGTGCAGCGCCATATCGAGGATGTGTACGCCGAGGTCGATCAGCGGACCGCCGCCGGACAGCTCCCGGTTCGTGAACCAGCCGCCCATCCCGGGGATGCCGTTGCGGCGCATCCAGTGCGCCTTCGCGTAGTAGATCCGGCCGAGCTGGCCCTCGTCGATCTGGTGCTTCAGGGCCGCCACGTCACCGCGCTCGCGGTGGTTGAACACCACCTTCAGCACCCGGCCGGCCTGCTTGGAGGCCTCGACCATCGCGGTCCCCTCGGCGACCGTGCGGGCCAGCGGCTTCTCGGACAGTACGTGCAGCCCCTTGCCGAGGGCGGCCAGCGCGATCGGCGCGTGCAGCTGCGTCGGCGTACCGATGCTGACCGCGTCCAGGCCGGGCGTCTCGAGCAGGTCTTCCCACTTCTCGTACAGATGCGGTACGCCGTGTTTCTCGCCGAGGCTGGTCAGCGTGTCCTTCTCCAGGCCCGCCAGCGCAATCACCTCGACGTCCGGCAACTCGGAGAACGCCTCCAGCGCGGTCCGGCCGGCGAAACCCAGCCCCACGACACCGACCCGCAGTTTTTGATCGTTCACACCCACGATCCTCTCCCGATGACAACGAAGGACACAACCGCTTCCCACACTACGGAACAGGTTTCAACACCAGTCAACCGCCATCTCCTAACGGATCGGTCTCGACCCTCCCCCCGTCCGGTGCCTGGGTGGGGTGGGGTGTCAGTCGCCTTCGGGGTCGAAGTCCGGGTCGATCTGTTCGGGGGAGAGCGCCAGTACGTCGGCCAGCTCCAGGACCAGGGCGGAACGGACCAGCCAGGACAGGCTGCTGCCGGACCTTTCGGCGCGGAGCTCGATCGGGCGCCGGAACACCACGATCCGGTACGGCTCGTGCGACGTACCGCCGGTGGCGTGGGTGAGCGGGATCTCGGTGGCGTCGATCTCCAGGTTCGGGACGTCCTCGATCGCGAACTCGACCCGGGCGATCACCTGCGGCAGCCGCTTCTCCAGCCGGGTCACCTCGATCGCGACCACTTCGTCGAACTGCGCGGCGGCGGACCGCTGCAGCGGCAGTCCCCGCGGCGCGAACTTGCTCGGCCGGCTGATCGGGCCGAGCATTCCGCGTCCGTGGCGGTCGATGTGCCTGCGATGACGGCGAGCCTCGGTCACGCGCTCAGCCTAGTGGGGGTAACGTCTGTCCGTGAGCATCGCCAGGATCTGTTCGCGCGCCGGATGTCAGAAGCCGGCCGTGTCGACGCTCACTTACGTGTACGCCGACTCGACCTGTGTCCTCGGTCCGCTGGCCACGTACGCCGAGCCGCACTGCTACGACCTCTGCGCCGACCACGCCGACCGCCTGACCGCGCCGAACGGCTGGGAGGTCATCCGGCTCGCTCCGGACCCGGCCGCCGCCGGCCCGTCGTCGGACGACCTCGAGGCATTGGCGAACGCGGTCCGCGAAGCGGCCCGCCCGCTCCCGCCGCGCGGCGAACCCCGCGCCGGCACCCCGGGCGCCCCGGTCGAGGTCGCCCGCCGCGGCCACCTCCGCATGCTCCAGGACCCCGGCGCCAACACCACCGAGGGCTAGCCGCCCTCAGCGCAGCGCGGCGCTTACGTCAGGCTGCGCGCCGAGCTGGGCGCGGAAGACCAGGGAGGTCGACAACGGCCAGGCGGCGACCTGCGGTACGTCGTCCTTGGCGGGCTTGGCGGCCGGCATCAGCGTCACGCCGGCGACCACGGTCCCCCGGGTCTGCTGCACCATCAGGTACGTCGGCCGCGGCTGCGCCGGGAACGAGATCGGCGTCGTCGCGCCGTTCAGTACGTCGAGGGCCCGCGTGACCAGCGCCCGGCCGGCCGCGTCGTGCAGCTCGAACTTCACGCTCCCGGTCTTCCCCGGCGCCGTCACCTGCAGCACCACCGGCTGCTGGTGCGCGGGCAGCACCAGGTACGCCGGACCGGCCAGCGCCTCGGCGGACCCGATCGACGAGAACTCGGACTGGCTCGCGTCGGTGGCCCGCATCGCCGCGGTCACCGGCTGGTCGGAGTTGATCGTGATCGCGCTCGCGTCCCCGTTCAGCACCTTGTCCAGCGAGATCGACCGGACCGTACCGGCGGGCACCGCGACGGTCTCCAGGCCGGCCGGCTTGAACGGGCCGTTCGGGCCGTTGATCGTCAGGCTCGCGGTCGCCTGCAGGTCGGTCGGGTTCGCGATCGAGAGGATCCGGCCGCCGCCGCCCGGCGCCACCGCGGGCACGAACACCATCTTGGCGGGGGCGGCCGACGTGTTCAGCCAGTCGACACCGGTCGGCTTGGTGCCGGCCGACGCGTTCGACCGGACCGCGGCCGCGACCCGGCCGCCGGTCGATTCGACGTGCAGCGCGACGTCCCGCAGGTTCGGCGCGACCTGGCGGAGGTAGACCTCCTGCGTACCGCGGGCGGGCACCACGATGCCGCGCGCCGCGGGCAGGTCGGCGGCGCCGGCCCGGGAGTACACGCTGACGTTGACCTCGGCGTTGATTGTGTCCAGGTTGGTCAGCACCAGGACGTCGCGGCGGTCGCTCGCCCCGGACGCGCCGACGAACCAGAAGTCCGACCCCGGCAGCTGGCACGGCACGCTGGCCATGCCGCGGTTCACCTCGCCGTCCGGCGCGGTCGTCGTACTCGTGCCGACCGTCCCGGCGGCCAGCGGGCCGGCACCCTGGATCGACAGCGGTACCGGCTTGGTCGCGACCGGGCTGGAGCCGATCGTGCCGCGCTTGAGCAGCGATCCGACCGGGCCGGAGGTGGTCGGCAGCGGCGCGATCGACAGCGGGTCCGCGGCACCCGCCGAGGTCGCCGTACCCTCAGGCAGGATCGGCGAGACGGCGCTCACGACACTGGTCATCTTGCCGCCAGGCCCGAGCACCGGGCACGCGAGCGCGGTCCGGTTCACGACGGTCCGCGCGGGCTCCTTGGCGGCCGCCGCCTCGACGCGGGTGTCGGCCTTGCCCGGATGCGTGACCAGGCCGAGCCCGGCCAGCACGGCCATGGCGGCGACGACGGCCCCGATCCGGAGGCGCGGGTCGGACAGCAACCGGCTCACCGGGGGTCCCTTCTCGCGTGCGTGCCCTGCGGTACGGCGACGGTCCGGCGGACCGTCGGCAGGCAGAAGATCAGCGCGATGATCCAGCCGATCAGCCCGAGAATGCGCCACAGCGAATGTGTCTGGTCGACGATCGGCGTCTTGCCCTCGATCTTCGAGCGGTCCACCAGCCAGGAGGCGTCGCCGTCGTTCGCGCTGGCTCTGGTCAGGCCGGGCAGCGAGTCGAGCGTCGCCTGCAACGACGGGTCCACCGGACCGGGCAGGTACACGTAGTCGATCGCGAGTCCGGCCAACTGCCGGCCTTCCTCGCCGCTACCGCCACCGCCGAGGGTCGCCAGTACGTCGGTGATCGGCTTGGTCTGCGCCGGGGTCGGCGCCGCCTCGAGCGCGCCCATCCGCGGTCCGCCGTTCTTGACCAGCGAGAACCGCATCTGGCCGCCGGTCGCCTTGCGCACCACCAGGATCGACTGGTTGTCCGGCGGATCCTGCGAGGAGACCAGGTACGCCGGGAGGTCCTGGGCCGGGCCGCGCCACAGCGGGCCGTCGGTGCCGCGCACCAGCCAGAAGCCCGCCGTCACGATCGTGGTCACCAGCGCGAGCCCGAGCACGCCCCGGACGATGATCTCGCGGGATTTCCCGACCGAGTCCCAGGCGACCGTGACCGAGACGATCCAGCCGACCGTCATCAGGAACATCAGCGGACCGGCGCCACCGCCGAGCCGGCTCGCGACCAGCGTCCCGGCCAGACCGGCCAGCGCGGCGAACCAGCCGAGCAGCTCGTACCGCTGCCGGGACTCACGCAGCAGACCGACCAGCGCGACCAGGATCAGCGGTACGGCGAACCACCACGGCGTCGGCGCACCGATCGGCGTACCGGTCAGCAGGTGCGGCAGGCTGTCGCCCGGGCCGATCGCGGCGGTCGGCGGACCGCCCGCCTCCTGGCCCAGTTTCGACGGGTGCTTGATCAGGTCGATCGTCCACGGCAGCACCAGCAGCAGACCCAGGACGACCGAGAACACCAGCTGCCGCCCCTGGCGACGCCAGCCGAGGCCGAGCACCGCGCCGAGCACGAGAAGGACCGCGATCAGCAGCCCGAGCGCGGGGGTAAACGCGAACAGCACGGCCAGACAGGCGCCTGCGAACCACGCAGCCCGCCAACTGCCCTGCACGACCACCCGCCGCCGTCGCGCCACGGTGTGCACGGCGGCACCGAGCAACGGCAGCACGATCGCCGCCACGCACGTCCCGAGCCGACCCTGCGAGATCGCACCGTTGGTGAAGACGGCCAGCCCGTACGCCGAGGCGCCCCAGGCGCGGGCCACCCGGTCGACGACGAACGCCCGCAGCAACGCCCACGCGGCGAGACCGGCGAGCGGAACCGCGCCGAGCAGCAGGATCTTCGTCGCACCGCCCGGACCGAACAGGACGGTGGAGAACGCCCACATCTGCCCCAGCCACGCCGGCGGGGTGATGCCGGGCGGAGCGGATGCGGCCGCGTGCCACAGCCCCCCGAGGCTCTCCTGCGCCGGGAGCAGCAGGTGCGAACGCAGTGCACCGCTACCGATCAGACCGCGCGCCGCCACGATCGCGCCGAGGGCGAGCACCACCCACGCGACCAGGAACGGCCGCCGGATCAGCTGCCGGCGCCAGCGCGGCTGGTCCACGGCGACGCGGGCGGTCGACTTCGCGCGGCGGGCCGAGGTGACGACCTGTTCCTCGGGCTCGTCCGCCCAGGCTTCGCGGATCCGCTCGGAGATCGTGCTGGTGGTCTCCTCCAGGTTGTGCCGCAGGGCGTGCACGGACCGGGAGAACAGGCCCTTGATGTCGTCGTACGGGACCTGGTTGAGATTTCGGCGGTTCTTGCGGGCAGCTGTCCAGCCGCCGGCGAGCAGCGTTCCGAGGAGGGCCGTCCACTCGTCGACCGCGCCGGACGGCGTCTTGCCGACCACGAACCAGATCGAGCGCATCACGGTGCCGAACAGGAACCGCAGGATCAGCAGCGGCAGCAGCTTGCCAGGAGCGTTCGCGAGAACGGTGTAGTACGCATGGGCGCGGTCGAGCTGGTACGCGTGCCGCCGGGTGCCGGCCAGCGCCCGCTCGCCGGTGGCCGCGGCCTGGGCGTGGTAGACGACCGCGTCCGGCGCGACGCCGACCTGGTACCCGGCGCGGCTCGCGCGCCAGCCGAAATCGATGTCGTCGCGGAACATCGGCAGCCGCGGGTCGAATCCGCGCAGCGCCTCCCAGACGTCGCGGCGGACCAGCATGCCGGCCGAGCTGACCGCGAGCACGTTCCGCGGCTGGTCGTGCTGGCCCTGGTCGAGCTCGCCGTTCTCGATGCCGGTGTCGCGGCGGCCGCCGAGCGACGTGGTGACGCCGACCTCGAGCAGCTCGCGGTCCCGCGGCCAGAGCCGCAGCTTCGGGCCCCAGACACCGGTCTCCGGCGAGATAGTGGCCTGGAGCAACAATTTCTCCAGCGCCTTCGGTGCCGGCGCGCAGTCGTCGTGCAGCAGCCACAGCCACTCCACCACCGGCACCTGGCCGTCGTCGCCGTACGGACCGACCGCGCTCGGGATCGGCGCGAAACCGTGTGTTTCCAGGCCGCGCGCGACCGCTGTGCCGAAGCCGGTCCGCGCGGACACGCTGACCACGGGCTCGACGCCGGGCATCGCGGCCAGCAGCTCGGCGGTCTCGTCGGTGGAGCCGGTGTCGACAGCGATCAGCCGGTCAGGACGCGGATTCAGCGCCCACAAGGACTCGGACAGGCGCGGCAGCCAGGCCGCGCCCTCATGCCCGACCACCACGGCGGTGACGACATGCCGGACCCGCGGACGGCGCATGTGGCCACCAGTGTGGTCTGTCGGGAAGTCGACGGAGTCGAAGAATTCCCAACCAGCCGGAGCTTCTTGTTCCATGCGGAGCTGTGACACCTCGATGCTTGCGGACGGTCACCGCGACCGCAGGTCCCGGCGAGGACTCACCATACAGCCGCTCTCGGAGTGTCCGGAAAGCCGCGGGCTCAAGCTGTGGAAAAGCCGCGGGCCCCGGACGACGATCGTCCAGGGCCTCGCGGAAGTCTCTGCTGTTGCGTTGTGTTCTCAGCCTGGTATCAGACAGCTGCCGGACAGCTGTCAGACGGCCTTCTTCTTCAGTTTGCGGCGCTCCCGCTCCGACAGACCGCCCCAGATCCCGAAGCGCTCGTCGTTCTGCAGCGCGTACTCGAGGCATTCGCCCCGGACGTCGCAGCCGAGGCACACCTTCTTGGCCTCGCGGGTGGAACCGCCCTTCTCCGGGAAGAAAGCCTCTGGATCGGTCTGGGCGCACAGCGCCCGTTCCTGCCAGTTCGGCTCCTCCTCGATCGCCTCACCGTCGACAATCGCCATCAGGCCTTCTGTCACGGTACGACCTCCTCGACCCTGTTCGTTCCCCTGTACATGTGGGTTTGCGGTCCACATGCCTGACCTCGTCCGTCCTGCGCTCTGCAACGGTCCCCGATACCGAGTGTCCTAACGAACGACACGGTTGAAATTACATTCCTGCAATGCACGAAAGTCAAGCCGTGCTCTGCTATTGGGATCATCCGCAACATGCCCGCAAAAGAACGAGAGGCCTG
>NZ_DASRVN010000371.1:0-16412 GCF_035655035.1 Kribbella sp.
ACGTGCCACAGCCGCCGCCACCGGTCGGCGCCGTCGATGGCGGCCGCCTCGTAGTGCTCGGTGTCGATGTTCAGCAGCGCGGCGAGGTAGATGATCGTGCCCCAGCCGGCGTCCTTCCAGATCAGCTGCAGCGTCACCAGCCACGGGAAGAACCCCGGGCTGGTCATCAGGTCGACGCGATGCAGACCGAGGTCGCCGAGCAGCTGCGGGAGCAGGCCGGTGCCACCGATCAGCTGCTGGCTGATCGAGATCAGGATCACCCAGCCGATGAAGTGCGGCAGATACACGACGCTCTGCACGAACCGCTTGAGCTTCGGGCTGACGATGCTGTTCAGCAGCAGCGCGAGACCGATCGGCGCCGGGAAGAACAGCACCAGCTGGAGTACGGCGAACTTCAGCGTGTTCAGCAGTGCGCCGTAGAACGACGGCTCGGCGAACACCGCGAAGTTGCCGAAGCCGACCCACGGGCTCTCCTTGAACCCGAGGTACGGCTGGTAGTCCTGGAACACGATCACGTTGCCCAGCAGCGGCACGTAGTGGAACACCACGAAGAACAGGAAGCCGGGCAGCACCAGCAGCAGCATCACCCGGTCCCGGTGCAGCCGGGCGCGCAGACCGGGGCCGGGCTGCCGGACCGCCGCGGGCCGGCGCGACGAACGGCTGACGCGGTGCATGTTCCTCCCGATGGTAAACGGTTTCTGTCCGATGTGTCAGCAACGATGAAACCTGTACCGCCTTGCTGTCAAGCACTTGCCGGAAGTTCTCTTGACCGAGCTCGGGTTCGATGCTTACGGTTTCTAGTAACCGTTTACTAGGAGTGATCCGTGCCGAAACCTGAAACCGACCCGGGCCGCGGGCCGCGGTTGCGTACGCTCGTCGCGATGCCCGCCGAGACCTGGTCGGAGGTGTTCACCCCCGCTGCCCGCCACCGGCTGGAAGCGGTCACGGACCTCCTCGGCATGCAGCCGGTCGGCGCCCAACCGGTCGGCGCGCGGCCGGTCGGCGCGCAGCCGGGCGATGCGCAGCCGGGCGGAGCCCGCACGGAAGGCGAGTGGGCGGGTGGGGTGCTCGTGAACGTTCCGCGGTTGCGGGGCTCGTTCGCTTCGGTGGCCGGTGAGCTGGCCGACGCCGACGTACTGCTGACCGGGTGGGACTGTCCGCGGATCACCGCCGAGGTACTGGACGCGGCGCCCAAGCTGCGGGCGATCGTGCACGCGGCCGGGACGATCAAGACGTTCGTGGATCCGGTGGTGTTCGAGCGCGGCGTGGAGGTCTCGTCGGCGGCCGCGGCGAACGCGATCCCGGTGGCGGAGTTCACCGTGGCGGCGATCGTGCTGGCGGCCAAGCGGGCGTTCCGGCAGCGGGACTGGTACCGGACCTCCGGCACCAAGCGGCCGTTGCCCGGGGCACCGATCCTCGGCGCGCTCGGTACCACGGTCGGGGTGCTCGGGGCGTCGCGGATCGGGCGGCAGGTGATCGAGCGGCTGCGGTACCTCGATGTCGACGTACTGGTGAGTGATCCGTACCTGAGCCCGGCGGAGGCGGCGGCGCTCGGGGCGCGGTGGTGCGAGCTGCCGAAGCTGTTCGCGGCGAGCGACATCGTCACGGTGCATGCGCCGTTGCTCCCGGAGACGACGGGTCTGGTGACGGGCGACCTGCTCGCCGCGATGCCCGACGGCGGGGTCCTGATCAACACCGCACGCGGTCCGGTCGTGGATCATGTGGCGCTGGAGCGCGAGTGTGTAGCCGGTCGTCTGGACGCGGTCCTCGACGTGACCGACCCCGAGCCGCTGCCACCTGACTCCCCGATGCTCCGGCTCCCCAACGTGTTCGTCACCCCGCACCTGGCCGGTGCCATGGGCAACGAGTCCACCAGACTCGGCGACGCCGCCGTCGACGAGATCGAACGCCTGGCCGCCGGCCATTCGCTTGCCCACGGCATCCACCGCGAAGACCTCGGGCGGATCGCATGACACCGGCGGCTCGACAGTACGTATACGTCCACTGGCCGTTGTCGAAGTCGGCGTTGAGCGTGCGGGTGGTGGGGTAGTAGATGCATACGTCCAGTCGAGCCGCCGATTCCGGGCTGAGGTTGCCGGCGCCGGATCGGGTGGTGTCGTCGCGGACCGGGTACACGCGGGAGACCTGGTTGGCGGTGGCTGATCACCTGCTGGACTCGTTGGTGCCCTGGTTCTCCGAGAGCGGTGCTCAGGTTCGGTTGCCGGGGCGGGGGAGTTGGTCGGGGGCGGACTGTGACGGGTTGGAGGGGTTTGCCCGGTCGTTCCTGCTGGCGGCGTTCCGGATCGCGGCGGGTGCAGCTGATGAGCGGTTGATCGAGCGGTACGCGCGGGGGCTGGTCGCGGGTGCTGGCGGGGAGTGGCCGCGGTTGACGCCGTGTTCGCAGCAGATGGTGGAGGCCGCGGCGATCGCGGTCGGGCTGCACGAGTCGCGGGCCTGGCTCTGGGACCGGCTGGACGGGCGGGAGCAGCAGGTCGTCGTCGACTGGTTGAGCGGGTTCGTCGGGTCGCGGACTTGGGACAACAACTGGCGGCTGTTCCAGGTCGTCGGGGAGCAGTTCCTCGCGTCGGTCGGGGCGCCGTACGCGCAGGACGACATCGACGCGGGACTGGAACGGATCGAGGACTGGTACGTCGGCGACGGGTGGTACTCCGACGGGCCCGGGCAGAACTTCGACCACTACATCGGGTGGGCGATGCACCTGTACCCGGGGCTGTGGACGCGGATGGCCGGACCGTCCGCGGACGGGAGGCTCGCGGTGTACCGGGAACGCCTGCACCGCTTCATCGAGGACGCCGTACATCTGACCGGGTCGGACGGTGCGCCGATCCACTTCGGGCGGTCGCTCTGCTACCGGATGGCGACCGCGGCGCCGTACTGGATGGGTACGCTGCTCGACGCGACACCGCTGACGCCGGGGCAGACGCGGCGGCTGTGTTCCGGGACGCTGCGGCACTTCATCGATCACGGCGTGCCGGACGGACGCGGATTGTTGACAATGGGCTGGCATCACCACTTTCTTCCGGTGACCCAGCCGTACTCCGGACCCGCGTCGCCGTACTGGGCGTCGAAGGGGTTCCTCGGGCTGCTGCTGCCGGCTGAGCACGCGGTGTGGACCGCGCGCGAGGAGGCGCTGCCGTTGGATGAAGGCGATCAGGTGCGCGCGATGCCGGCGCCCGGGTTTCTGATCCAGGCGACGAAGCACGACGGGACCGTTCGCCTTCTCAACCACGGCAGCGATCACGGAGGGGAAGGCGATCCGCATTACAACCGGCTTGCCTACTCGACGCGCACTGGCCCGGAGCTGACTGAGCACGCTGTCGACAATCAGATCCAGTTGGGGACTCAGGGTGGCCGGGTTCAGATCCGGCGGCGCGGTGTGGAGGGGAGTTCGGCGGCGTCGTGGTGGGAGGCGGGAGGGGCGCGGGTCGAGGTCGCGTCGGTGGTGCATGGGCGGATCGAGGTGCGATGTGCGTTGGTGGACGGGCCTGCGGGGGTGGTGAGGCACGGTGGGTATGCGGTTGCTGGTGTCGAGCGTCCGCACGCGGACACCGGTGGACTGTGGGCGCAAGTGACTCGGGTGGATCGGTTGGCGTCGGTCGTGGTGGGGTTGTGGGGGTATGAGCGAGCCGGAGTGCGGCGAGGGCTGGATTGCAACGCGTTCGGGCCGCAGTCAGCGACGCCGTATCTGGAGGCGGAGCACGACGGGAAAGGTCCCCGGGTACTGGTCGCGGCGGTGGTACTGTCCGGCGACACGGTATGGCCGCGGCAGTTGGGTGAGAGCGTCGACGTAGCGGTGAATGGCGCGGAGGTGACCGTGCGGTTCGTGGACGGCACGCGGGCCGTGGTGCGGCTGGGCGAGGAGGTGCAGGATGGCGGAACCGCCGCGGGGGCGGGCGCGCCGGCGTGATCCGGAGGCGGCGCGGACCATTCGGGACGTGGCCGCGCGGGCCGGTGTGTCCACCGCGACCGTGTCTCGTGTTGTCAACGGCAACTATCCGGTCGCGGCCGGGACCCGGACCGCGGTGGAGCGCGCGATGCGGGAGCTCGGGTACGTCGCGAACGCGCACGCCCGGGCGCTGGCCGGGTCCACCACCCGGGTCGTGGGGATCGTCGTCAATGAGATCGTCGACCCGTTCTTCGCCTACATCGCCCGCGGCGTGCAGTCCGAGGCGATCGCGTCAGGACGGCTGTGCCTGGTGTGTTCGACGCAGGGCGACGAGTCGGCCGAGCTGCGGTTCGTGGACCTCCTGCTCGAGCAGCGCGCCGATGCGGTGATCCTGGTCGGCGGCGCGGTCGAGGACAAGGAGTACTTCGCGACGATCGGGCAGCGCGCACAGCAGTTGGCCGGCAACGGCTCCAGCCTGGTGCTCTGCGGGCGTCCCGGCCTGGAGTCCGGCGTACCGGCGTACGCCGTAGACTACGACAACGCCGGTGGCGCCGCGGCGATCACAGATCACCTGCTGAGCGCCGGGCACACCCGGATCCTGTACCTCGGCGGCCCGACGACGCTGTCCACCACGACGGCCCGGGTCCGCGGTTTCCGGCAGGCGTACGCGGCCCGCAAGCTCGACCACGATCCCGCACTGGTCCGTACCGGCGCCTTCGGCCGCCAGTGGGGCCACGACCAGACGTTGCGCGCCCTCGACGAGGGGCTCGACTTCACCGCGGTCTTCGCCGCCAACGACATCGTCGCGGCCGGCGTGTACGCCGCGCTCCGTGAACGCGGCCTGGACATCCCCGGCGACATCTCGGTGGTCGGGTACGACGACGTACCGGTCGCGGTCGAGCTGCAACCGGCGCTGACGACCGTCCGGGTGCCGCTCGAGGAGCTCGGCCGGGCCGCGGTCCGCGCCGGGGTCGCCGGTCAGCAGCCGAGCGCGGACCCGTTCGCGCACCAGCAGCAGGCGACCACACTCGGCACTGTCGTCGTGGTCCGCGACTCGGTGGCACCGCCGCGCTCCCGCTGATCACTCAGCGCTGACGAACCGGCACTTGACATATCCGGTGCCGGGGTCTGAGACTCAGCTCACTTTCGCGATCCGAGAGCGCTCTCACCCCGTCCAGTTCAGGGAGCAACCCCCATGCGGCCGAGTGCCCGCACCGCAGCCGGCCTGCTCGCCGGCGCGGCCCTGCTGATCGTCGCCGCCTGTTCCGGCGGTACCGGTACGACTGCCGCCGACGCCCCGAAGATCGAGCTCACCGTCGCGACCTTCAACGAGTTCGGGTACGCCGACCTGTACGCCGAGTACGAGGCCCAGCACCCGAACATCACGATCGTCGAGCAGCACGCGAAGACCGTCGACGAGCACGTGCGGAACCTGGACGCGAACCTGGCCAGCGGCGCCGGGCTGGCCGACATCGAGGCGATGGAGGTCAGCTGGATCTACAAGTACCTGGCCAAGGCGGACAAGTTCGTCGACCTGCGCAAGTACGGCGCGGACGACCTGAAGGACCGCTGGCTGGACTGGAAACTCGACGGCGCCACCACCACCGACGGGAGGATCATCGGGTACGGCACGGACATCGGGCCGGAGGCGATCTGCTACCGCCGCGACCTGTTCGCGAAGGCGGGGCTGCCGACCGACCGGGCGCAGGTCGCGAAGCTGTTCGAGGACTGGCCGTCGTACTTCGCCACCGGCCGGAAGTTCAAGCAGCGGGTGCCGGGCTCGGCCTGGTACGACTCCGCCGTACTGACCTGGGAAGCGATGCGCAACCAGCTGATCCAGGCGTACTACTCGAACGAGGACCGCTTCCTCGGCGCCGAGAACCCGCTGCTGAAACGCACCTGGGACCAGGTCGTTGCGGGCAGCAAGGACGGGCTGTCGGCAGGGTTGCCCGCCTGGAGCGACGCCTGGAATTCGGCGTTCCGCACCGACAAGTTCGCCACGATGGCCTGCCCGGGCTGGCTGCTCGGCGTGATCCAGGACAACGCGGGGAGCTACGGCAAGGGCAAGTGGGACGTCGCCGACGTGTTCCCGGGCGGTGGCGGCAACTGGGGTGGGTCGTACCTGACCGTCCCGGTGCAGTCGCCGCATCCCGAGGAGGCCGCGAAGCTCGCCGCCTGGCTGACCGCGCCGGAGCAGCAGGTGAAGGTGTTCAAGAAGATCGGCTCGTTCCCGTCCACGCTCGACGCGTACGACGACCCGCAGGTGAAGTCGCAGGTGAACGCGTACTTCAACAACGCGCCGGTCGGGCAGATCTTCGTCGACCGGGCGCGCAGTGTGATTCTCAAGCAGCACAAGGGCCCACGGGACGGCGAGGTCAACCAGATCTTCACCGCCGCACTGGCCCGGGTGGACGCGGGCAAACAGGCACCGGACGCCGCCTGGAAACAGGCGCTCGCCGCGGCCGACAAGGCGGCGAACGTCCGGTTCGGCAGCTGAACATTTCTGCCGACACGCCCCACCCCGGTGGCCAATGACCGACGCGGGATCGACCGGCGAGGTACTACGGTGTGAACGCTGGCCGATCACGTACCGAGGAGGGCCATGAACGAGTCCGGTTCTCCGACGCTGGAGCAGGTCGCGGCGCTCGCCGGGGTGTCCCGGGCGACCGTGTCGCGGGTCGTGAACGGGTCGCCGAAGGTGCTGCCGGACACGGTGGCCGCGGTCGAGCACGCGATCAGCCAGCTCGGCTACGTCCCGAACCGGGCGGCCCGCGCGCTGGTGACCCGGCGTACGGACTCGATCGCGATCGTGGTGCCGGAGCCGGACAGCCGGGTGTTCTCGGACCCGTTCTTCGCCGGCATGCTGAGCGGGGTCAGCCGGACGCTCGCGCCGACGCCCTCCCAACTGGTGCTGCTGATCGAGCCCGCGGAGGCCGATGACCAGCGGCTGCTGAGGTACCTGCGTGGCGGGCACGTGGACGGCGCGATCATCATCAGCCACCACGGCCGCGACAACGTCCTGCAGGAGCTGGCGCAGTTGCCGCTGCCGATCGTGTTCAGCGCCCGGCCGCTCGGCGTCGACGTACCGGTCGCGAGTGTGGACGTGGACAACGTGGCCGGCGCGCGGACCGGCGTACAGCATCTGCTGGACATCGGCCGCCGGAAGGTCGCGACGATTGCCGGGCCGCTCGACATGACCGCGGGGATCGACCGGCTGACCGGCTACCAGGAAGTGATGAAGGAGGCCGGCCTGCCCGCGATGATCGGGTACGGCGACTTCACCGCGGACGGCGGCGAGCAGGCGACGCTGCGGCTGCTGGACGAGCACCCCGACCTGGACGGGCTGTTCGTGGCCTCCGACCTGATGGCGACCGCCGCGCTCCGGGTGCTCTCGCAGAACGGCCGCCGGGTCCCGGCCGACGTGGCCGTGGTCGGCTTCGACGACTCGGTGCTGGCCACCACGACCACCCCGAAACTCACCACGGTCCGGCAGCCGGTGGAGCAGCTCGGTGCCCGGCTGGCCGAGATCCTGCTCGCGAAGATCGGCGGCGCCGACCACACCGTTCCGGAGATCTACAGCACCGAGCTGGTGATCCGCGACAGCGCGTGACCGGTGCGCTCCCCGGTGGTAGCGTCGAAAGGCGGACCATGAGGAGGGGAGCCCATTGGTCCAAGCTGACAGCGGTTCTTCCGGTTGGCGTCCGACCAGGTCGTCGACGATTGCGGTGGCGCTCGGACTGGTCGTGGGCGCACTGATCACCGCCGTCGTCTTCCTCGCCGTACGGGACAACCGGACCGTACCGGCTGCCGCCGCCGACAGCGGTACGGCGATGTGCGCCGCGGTCCCGGTGGCGAACGAGGTGCTGCCGTCCGTCGTCACGATCGCCGCGCAGCGGGGCAACCAGAGCGGTACCGGGTCCGGGCAGGTGTTCCGGGACGGTGGGTACATCCTCACCAACGACCACGTGATCTCGGTCGCGGCTGGTGCGGGTGGCGCGGTCACGGTCCGGTACAGCGACGGGCACACGTCCGGCGCGACGATCGTCGGGCGGGATCCGAGTACCGATCTCGCCGTACTGAAGGCCGCCGACGGCGCGAAGGGCTTCCCGGTGATCGCGCTCGGGTCGTCCGCGGCGCTGCAGGTCGGCCAGCCGGTGGTCGCGCTCGGCGCACCGCTGGGACTCAGCAGTACGGTCACCACCGGCATCGTCAGCGCGCTTGACAGGTACGTACCAGTGTCGGGCGAAGGCGTGACGCACCACCTGATCGGCGCGATCCAGACCGACGCCTCGATCAACCCGGGCAACAGCGGCGGCGCGCTGGTCGACTGTGCCGGGCATCTGGTCGGCGTGAACGCGGCGATCGCCACCGTGCCGAACGCGAGCGGCGTGTCCGGCGGCGGCAGCGTCGGGCTGGGCTTCGCGATCCCGGTCGACATCGCGAAGGAGGTCGCCGGCCAGCTGATCAGCACCGGCCGTCCCGGGCATCCGACGACCGGGCTGCAGGTGCAGACACTGCCGCAATCCCAGCAGCAGCAGGGATTGTTCGTGCTCGCGTCCGAAGGTCCGGGCGCCGCGGCCGGGCTGCGCGCCGGTGACGTGATCACGAAGATCGACGGCCAGGCCGCCACGAACAGCGAGCAGCTCGTCGTCGCCACGCTGACCCGCAAGGCCGGCGACACGCTGAAGCTCGACTACGTCCGCAACGGGGCCGCGGCCAGTACCACCCTCACCCTCGCCGCCTCCTGAGCGGCCTCCTCCTGCAAGTGGACCTGACCACTTGTTGACACTTTCGCTGGACATGAGCGCAAAGCTTGCCTATTCTCCCATCATTGGTCCGTACCAGTTGGGAGTCCAAGGATGAACGTGAAGGCAGCCGGGCTGGCCCTTGCCCTCGCCGCCGGCATCGCGCTGGCGGGTTGTGCACCCAGTACCGGGTCCAAGACCGGTGGCAGCGCCGGAGCCGCGGGCAGTGGCAGCGGGACCGTGAAGATGGTGCTGTGGCCCGGGCCCGAGGGGGACGCCATGGGCAAGGTGGTCGAGGCCTACAACGCCGGGCAGGGCGCGAAGGACAAGATCAAGGTCGACATGACCCTGCTGTCCCGCCAGGACACCTTCTCCAAGGAAGCCACGCTGATGGCGGCGAAGTCGAGCCAGCAGGACATCTACTTCGTGGCCAGCTACAACGTCGGCCAGTACGCGAACTCGCTGGAACCGCTGACGTCCGTTGACGCGAGCAACTACTTCCCGGTCGCGGTCGACGGGCTGAAGTACCAGGGCAAGCAGTACGCGCTGCCGCTGGACGTGTCGAACCACTTCCTGCTGTACCGCAAGGACCTCCTCGACGCGCTGCTGGCGACGAAGAGCCAGTGGCCGGCGTACCAGGCCGTGGCCGCGAAGGCGATCGGCGAGAAGCGCGACCCGAAGCCCGCCACCGAGTGGGACTGGCAGGACTACGTCGCGATGTCGGCGTGGTTCAGCAAGACCGCGAACCCGGGCTCGCCGACGCAGTACGGCACGATCCTGCAGGCCAAGAACCTGCTCTACAACACGATGATCTGGGACGACGTGCTCTGGGGCTCGGGCGGTTCCTGGACCACCAAGGACGGCAAGGCGAACCTGAACACCGATGCCGCGAAGAAGGCGGTCGGGGTCTACAGCACGATCTACAAGAACGGCTGGACGTCGAAGGACAGCTCGCAGGCCGAGTTCCCGGAGACGCAGGCCGCGCTGAAGGCCGGTACGACGGCGTTCGCGCTGCAGTGGTCCGCCGGCTTCGCGGAGCTCAACGACAAGACCAAGTCGCCGCTGGTCGCGGGCAAGATCGCGATCGCGCCGGTGCCCGGACACAAGACCCACGTGCATGCCCTCGCGGTGGCGCTGAACAAGTACTCCGGCAACAAGGACGCCGCGAAGAAGTTCCTCGACTACCTCGCCACGCCGGACGCGATGACGGCGTACGCCAAGGCTGGCGGCATTCCCGCGATGCCCTCGGTGCTGAAGGCGAACACCGCGATCAACCCCGCGTTCGGGCAGATCGCGGAGTCGATCGACAAGTACGGCTACTCGGTGCCGGTGTTCCCGAACACCTTCGAGGCGTACAGCAAGCTCGCCGAGTCGCTGAGCGGCGCCTGGGTCGGCCAGCAGGACGCCGGGACCGCCGTACAGACGGCGAACACCGCGCTGCAGAAACTCCTCGGGTGAGCATGCGCACCACGTCCCGATTCTCGAAGTGGGTACTGGGTTCGCCGCTGATCGTGTTCGCACTGATCTTCGTGGCGTACCCGGTGTACCAGGGCATCCAGACCGGCTTCTACGGCCTCTCTCTGCAGAACCCGGACACCGCGTTCACCGGCCTGGAGAACTTCCGGACGGTACTGACCGATCCCGGGTTCTGGTCGGCGGCGAGGTTCACCGCGCTGTTCGCGTTGCTGGTGACCGCGATCGAGACCGTGCTCGGCTTCGGCCTGGCGCTGCTGGTGAACCGCGAGTTCCCCGGCAAGAAGGTCTTCTTCACGATGCTGCTGGTACCGATCATGGTCGCGCCGGCGCTGCTCGGCGTGATGTTCCGGTTGCTGCTGAACGGTGACATCGGGCTGGTCCCGGACGTCCTGCGCAGCGTCGGTCTGGACGTCTCGCTGTTCGCGCCGAACACGGTGGTCCCGCTGCTGGTGCTGCTCGATGTCCTGCAGTGGACGCCGTTCGCGTTCCTGGTGATGTACGCCGGCCTGCAGTCGTTCCCGACCGACGTACTGGAGGCCGCCCAGGTCGACGGGGCCGGGCGCTTGCGGACGATTCGGTCGATCGTGGTGCCGATCATGAAGCCGATCATCTTCGCGGCGATCTTCCTGCGGCTGATCGACGCGTTGCGCACCTTCGACGTGATCTACGTACTGACCGCCGGCGGACCGGGGACGAAGACCACCACGATGAGCATCTACATCTACAAGACCGCGTTCGAGTCCGGGCGGTTCGGCCTGGCGGCGGCCGCGTCGGCGATCGTGATGGTCGTGCTGCTGCCGTTCGTCCCGCTGTTCGTGAAGCGGATCGCGAACCCGAACGGGGACACCCGATGATCGGCCGCAAACGGCGGTTGTGGGGGACCACGATCGCGGTCGGGCTGATCGCGATCGTCGTCAACGTGCCGTGGTTCAACGCGCTGTTCGTCAGCTTCCGGTCCGACGGCGACATCTCGCGGGGTGCGACCGCGGTCGGTACGCCGACCACCGCGCACTACGCGAACGCGCTCGGCGCGGCCGGGTACGACTTCCCGCGGTTCTTCCTGAACTCGGCGCTGATCGCGCTCGGCGCCGTCGTCCTGGTGCTGGCGATCGCGATCCCGAGTACGTACTCGGCGATCCGGCTCGGGTTCGGCGGCCGGTTCGTCATGAACGCCTCCAGCGGGCTGCGGCTGCTGCCGGCGATCTTCTTCGCGGTCCCGTACTTCCTCTTGATGTCGAACCTCGGCCTGCTGGACACGGTCCCCGGGCTGATCCTCGCGAACACGTTCCTGAACCTGCCGCTGGCGATCATCCTGCTGTCGGCCGGTTTCCGCGACGTACCGGTCGAGGTCGAGGAGGCCGCGAAGGTGGACGGCGCGAACACGTACCGGATCCTGTACTCGGTGCTGATGCCGATCCTGGCGCCGTCGCTGGTCGCGGTCGCCGTACTGGTGTTCATCTTCTCCTGGAACGACTACCTGTTCGCGCTGGTGCTGTCCTCGTCGAACGCGACCCCGATCACGCTCGGCGCCGCGAACTTCGTGACCAGCACCGGCATCCGCTGGGGCGACATCTCGGCGACGGCTATCCTCTCAACCCTGCCGCCGGTGCTCTTCGCCGTTTTCGCCCAGCGGTACCTGGTCAGCGGCCTCGCGGCCGGTGCGGTGAAGGGGTGACCATGTCACAGAGGCCAGCAGAGCGGACCAAGTACGAACAGGTCGCGGACGAGATCGCGCGGCGGGCCGGGGAGTTGCAGCCGCACGACCACCTGCCATCGGAACGCGATCTGATGCAGCAGCTGGACGTCAGCCGGATGACCGTGCGGCGCGCGATCGAGCAGCTCGTACGGCGTGGGCAGGTCTACCAGGTGCACGGGTCCGGGACGTTCGTCGCCGATCCGGACGTGGTCACCAAGACGCTCCGGCTGACCAGCTTCACCGAGGACATGCAGCAGCGCGGCCTGGCGCCGTCCACGACCGTTCTCCGTACGGCGGTGCAGCCGGCGCCGGACGACATCGCCCGGCGGCTGCGGATCGAGCCCGGCGCGGACGTCCTCGTGCTGGAACGGCTGCGGCTCGCCGACGGTACGCCGATGGCGCTGGAGTCGGTGCATCTGCCGGCGATGGGAACGGACTGGTCGGCGTTCGATCCGTCCGCCTCGCTGTACGCGCAGATGAGCGCGGCCGGGATCACCGTGGAGCGGGCCGCGCAGTCCATCCACGCGGTGAACCTCGACCGCGACCAGGCGTACCACCTCGACCAGGCGGTCGGCGCCGCGGCGCTCCAGGTCACCCGCGTCAGCTATACCGAGGCCGGCGTACCGGTGGAGCTCGCGGAAACCATCTACCGCGGCGACCGCTACGGCTACGACGTCGTGATCAACCGAGCCGCCCAGTGACATCCGGGATCCTCGTCGCCGACATCGGCGGAACCAAGATCGCCGCCGCCCGGGCCGACGCCACGGGTGCACTCTGCACGGAGATCGTCCAGGTGCCAACTCCGTCAGGAGGCGGAGGGGCGGAGGCGCCGCCTTCGGCTGGTTGCAGAGGGGCGGGAGCGTCCGCTCCTTCCGCAGGGGCGGCGCAGGTTGTCGAGGCGGTTGCCGGGTTGTTGGGGGAGTTGCGGGAGCCCTCGGATGTGGCTGTGGGGATCTCGGCTGCGGGTGTCGTGGACGTTGGCGCCGGGAAGGTGCTCACCGCGACCAGCAGTATTGGTGGGTGGGGTGGGACGCCGCTTGCGGAGGTTGTGAGTGGGCGGCTCGGGTTGCCGGTGCGGGTGATCGGTGACGGGAACGCGTTCGGGATCGGGCTCTCGGTCGAGTACGGCGTACCGGATCTGCTGGCGCTGGTCGCGGGGACCGGGATCGGCGGCAGCCTGATCCTGGACGGGGAGCCGGTGCTCGGCGCGCACCACGCCGGCGGGCACTTCGGGCATGTGGTCGCGGGCGAGGCTGCCGGAATGCCCTGTCCCTGCGGGCGGATCGGCCATCTCGAGGCGGTGGCCAGCGGCTACGGGATCCTCGCCTGGTACCACGCCCACGGCGGCGACCCCGAGGTGACGACGACCCGCGAGCTGACCCGTCGTACGGACGAACTGGCCGAACAGGCAGTGCGGACCGGCGGTACGGCGTTGGGTGCCGCGGCGGCCGGTCTGGTGAACGCGATCGACCCGCAGCTCGTCGTCGTCGCGGGCAGCGTCGCCCGCGCGGGTGAGGTGTGGGAGTCGGCACTGCGGACGGCGTACCGCGACGGCCTGATCCCGGCCGTCGCGGAGACCCCGCTCGAGGTGTCCGGTGGTGGTGCGGAAACGGCGCTGCGCGGAGCAGCCCACTACGTGACGAGGAGGATGACGGCATGATCGCGCGTACGGGGGACCGGCTCGCCGCGCTCGAGGGGCGGCTGGTGGTGTCCTGCCAGGCGTACCCGGGCGAGCCGATGCGGTCACCGGTCATCATGGCGGCCGTCGCCCAGGCGGTCGTGCAGGGTGGCGCGCACGGGGTCCGGGCGCAGGGCATCGAGGACCTGAAGGCGATCCGCCCGCTGGTCGACGTCTGCCTGATCGGCCTGGTGAAGCGTGGTTCGGACGGCGTCTTCATCACGCCGACGGTCGCGGACGCGGTGGACTGCGTGGCTGCCGGGGCGGACATCGTCGCGCTCGACGGCACCGCGCGGCCCCGGCCGGACGGCGAACCGCTGGCCGCGAGCGTCGCCGCCGTCCACGAACGCGGCGCGCTGGTGATGGCGGACTGTGGCAGCCTGGACGACGCGCTGTACAGCATCGAGGCCGGCGCGGACTGCGTCGGCACCACGCTGGCCGGCTACACCGGCGCCCGCCCGGTGAGCCGCGGCCCGGATCTGGAGCTGCTCGCCGAACTCGTTGGTCGCGTCAACATTCCGGTGATCGCCGAGGGCCGGATCCGCAACCCCCAGGACGCCCAGGCCTGCCTCAGGGCCGGCGCGTACGCGGTCGTCGTCGGCACCGCGATCACCCACCCGGCCCGGATCACCCGCACCTTCGTCGAGCAACTCCACGCCTGATCGCACCCCGCGGCCGGAAGAATCGGTACGGTAGACCTTCGGCAGCGTGAGGACCGGAGGGTGCGCGGCGGATGAGTGACCACGAGATCCGGATTGCCCTGGTACTGAACGGAGGCGTCAGCCTGGCGGTCTGGATGGGCGGGGTGACGCACGAGCTGGACCTGATCCGGCGGGCGTCCGGCGGGTCCGGCGCGCCCGGGCCGCAGCGGTACGACGCGGTGATCGCGGACCGCTGGCGGGAACTGTGCCGCCGCGGCGAGGAGCAGCGGCGGATCGTCGTGGACGTGATCGCCGGGACCAGCGCCGGCGGGCTGAACGGGTCCTTGCTGGCGACCGCGATCGCGAACGGCTCGACCCTCGACCCGGACGGCGACAACGGCCCGTGGCTGCGGCAGAAATGGGTCGCGCTCGGGTCGCTCGACGTCGGCAAGCTGGTGCCGTCCGCGGGCGTGAAGTCGCCGTCGGTGCTGGACGGCAAGTACTTCCTCCGGCAGGTCGAGGGGCTGCTGAAGGATGTCGCCGACGCGGGCAAGAGCGCGGCCGAGGAGCCGGTGACGTTGTTCGTGACCGCGTCGGGGCTGGGCGTGCAGCAGTTCGAGGCGAAGGACGCGGCCGGCCAGGCGTTCGTCGTACCGGATCATCGGTATCTGTACGGGTTCACCAGCGAGGACGCGCCGACGTACGACGGGGCGCGGCGGCGGTTCGTCACCGAGGACAAGAACGGGCTGAAGGACACCGAGCTGCTGGCGCGCGCGGCGCGGGCGTCCGCGTCGTTCCCGGCCGCGTTCGGTCCGGTCCTGGAGACGCCCGAGCTGGCCGCGCAACCGCCACGGCTGCGACCTGGTCCGGCCGAGGCCGGCGCCTGGCTGATCGACGGAGGCGTGCTCGACAACGCCCCGTTCGGTCCGGTGCTCGACGTCGTCGCCCGGCGTCCGGTGACCAGCAAGGCGACCCGGTACGTGCTGTACGTCGTACCGTCCGCGGGGATCGGGCACGCGTCGACCGCGCTGCCCGCGGCGAAGGAGCCGAGCTGGCGGGTGTCGGCACTGTCCGCGGTGCAGTTCCCGCGCGAGGTGGACTTCCGGTCGGACGTCGAGCAGCTCGAACGCCTGCTGCTGGAGGCGGACGCGTCCTGGTCGGACACCCAGCGGCTCTTCGACCGTTGCCTGGAGCAACCAGATGAGCGGATCCGGCTGCGGGCGGCGGCCGCGGCCCTGCAACCGGCGTACTCCCGGGGCCGCGCGGCCGGCGGGGTGTGGGAGGCGGTGACGATCGCGAGCCACGACCAGTCGACCGTACTGGACGCGGCGACCGCGCTGTCGGAGTCCGAGATCGACGAGGTACTGCGGACCGAGCACCCGTGGGTCCCCGGGCCGGACGGGTCGACGACCCTGCTGCAGGAGGACGCCGACGGTACGCCGCGCTGGCTGTGGGGGACCGGTGCCGCGGAGCGGATCGTCCGGTTGATCCTGCGTTCGTTGCGGACCCAGATCAGTACGGCGCCCCGGGTGGGACGTGCCGGGCTGGAGAAGCGGCTGACCGCGGCGAGCGACTGCCTGCTGAAGGTGCAGGCGGTCCGCGACGCGCTCGACGTACAGCTGGCGGCCGCGCATCTCGACCTGCGGCCGGCGGGTGGCGCGGAGGCGGTCGCGGTCGGGCTGAACGACATCTTCGAGCAGTTGCAGATCCAGCGCTCGCTCGGCGACGCGTTCGCCGCGCTGGTCAAGAGCGTCGGCGAGGAGCTCGTGGACATCGCGCTCGAGGTCGAGATCGTGTCCCGGTGTACGTCGGCGCGGACGCCGGAGCAGCGCAGCGCGCCGTTCCAGTTCCTCCGGCTCGGGCCGGACATCCCGCTCGCGGTGCTCGACGACCTGCAGGAAGGCTCGATCGCGAACGGGCTCAACGACCGGATCCTGTACGGCACCCAGGTCGGGCACTTCGGTGCGTTCGGTGCCGCGGACTGGCGGCGGTGGGACTGGCTGATGGGCCGGCTGCACTGCGTCGCGCACCTCGGCGCGATGCTCGGCGCGGACGCGGACTGGATCCGCGAGACCCAGCACCAGGTGCTGCAGGCCGAGGGCTGGCAGCTGGACGCGGTCGCCGAACGGATCGAGCGGCTGGCCAGGGACTTCCCGGTCGACGCCGGGATGGGCGCGTTGCTGACGATGCGGGACGAGCTGAACGCCTCGCCCGAGGGACGCGCGATCACGAAGGGTCTCGCGGACCGGATGGTCGAGGTGTCGGGCGG
>NZ_DASRVN010000372.1:0-11172 GCF_035655035.1 Kribbella sp.
CTGGCGGACGCGGAGCTGACCAAGATCCGCCGGGACCGGATCGGTTTCGTGTTCCAGTCGTTCAACCTGTTGCCGATGCTGACCGCGAAGGACAACATCCTGCTCCCGCTCGAGCTCGGCAACCGCAAGCCCGACCAGCAGTGGCTGGACACGCTGATCGACGTCCTCGGCCTGGACGACCGGCTGACGCACCGCCCGTCGGAGCTGTCCGGCGGGCAGCAGCAGCGGGTCGCGGTGGCGCGGGCGCTGGTCGGCCGGCCCGAGGCGGTGTTCGCCGACGAGCCGACCGGCAACCTGGACTCCCGGTCCGGCGCCGAGGTGCTCGGGTTCCTGCGCCGTTCGGTCCGCGAGTTCGGCCAGACCGTGGTGATGGTGACCCACGACCCGCTGGCGGCGTCGTACGCCGACCGCGTGGTGATGCTCGCCGACGGCAAGCTGGCCGGCGAACTGCAGCAGCCCACCCCGGAGAGCGTCCTGGACGCGCTGCGGCAGCTGGGGGCCTGACGTGCGACGTTCACTCCTCTCCTCGCTGCGCGCCCACCTGGGCCGCCTGGTCGCCGCCTGCCTGGCGATCGTCCTCGGGGTCGGGTTCGGCTCGCTCGCGATGATCGTGCACTCGTCGGCGTCGCACGGCATCGACGAGACGATCGGCGCGCAGTACAAGGGTGTCGACGCGGTCGTCTACCCGTCGCGGTCGACGATCTCCCCGACCGACATCGCGAAGGCGCAGCAGGTCTCGCAGGCGGCCGCGGTCGTCACGCTGACCACGGCGTACCTGAACGCGGCGTTCCCGGATCTGGTCCGGCCGGCCGGCCTCGAGGTCGACACCCTGCACGACACCACGGTGATCGCCGGCCCGGGCACCTCGTCCGGTCGGTTGCCCACCGCAACGAACGAGATCGCGCTGCCGGCCCGGCTGGCGGCCAAGCACAAGGTCGGCATCGGCGACCAGTTGCGGATCAGCGCGTACGAGGGCAAGACGTCGACCCTCCGCGTGGTCGGCCTGCTCGACGACGGGCAGTCCATCGGTACGGCGCCGGCGGTCGTCACGCCGGCCGCGATGAAGGTGATCGCCCCGGAGGCGTTCGTCCGCGGGATCGCGCTGGCGGCCAAGCCCGGCGTCTCGCAGGTGCAACTCGCCGACGCCGCCCGGGCCGTGGTGGCGGGTGAGCTGACGACGTACACCGGCGCGGAGTTCATCCAGCACGAGGTCGAGAGCTACACGCACGGTATCGACGTCCTCGGCGGCGTGTTCGGGATGTTCGCGCTGATCGCGCTGTTCGTCGCCTGCCTGGTGATCGGCAACACGTTCACGATCGTGATCGCCCAGCGCACCCGGGAGATGGCGTTGCTGCGCTGCGTCGGCGCGTCCCGGCGACAGGTGTTCACGTCCGTACTGGCCGAGGCGAGCGTGGTCGGTGTGGTCGCGTCCGCGATCGGTGTGGTGTTCGGCGTCGCGCTGTCCGCGCTGGCGCTGACCCTGTCCCGCGAGTTCGACTGGGGTATCCCGAAGGTGCCGCTGCACCTCGACCTCGCGTCGGTGTTCGTACCGCTGCTGCTCGGCACGCTGGCCACGCTGGTCGCGGCCGTCGTACCGGCGCGGCGGGCGACCAAGGTGGCGCCACTCGCCGCGCTCCGTCCGGACACTGCCCCGGCCGCCGGGTCCAGGGCCGGCGTACTGCGGCTGATTGTCGGCTTCGTACTCCTCGCCGGCGGCAGCCTGCTGCTGGCGACCGGCGCCGGAATGCATCAGGTGATGCTCGGCGCCGCGGGTGGCGCGATCTCGTTCCTAGGCGTGCTGTCGGTCGGTTCACTGCTGGTACCGGCGCTGATCCGGCTGATCGGCGCGCTGCCCGCCCGCAGCGGCGTACCGGCCCGGATCGCGGTCGCGAACGCGGTCCGGAATCCGAGGCGGACCGCGGCGACCACGTCCGCGCTGCTCATCGGCGTCACGCTGATCAGCCTGACCTGTGTCGGGATCGCCTCGGTGCAGAAGACGTTCGACGTGTCGATGAACGGGCAGTACCCGGTCGACCTGACGGTGTCGGCATGGAACGAGAAGATGCCGGCGGCCGCCGAGCAGCAACTCCGCGACATCAAGGGCATCACCCAGGTGGTCCCGGTCAGCAGGGTCGACGTGAAGGCCGCCGGACAGGACATGTCGGTCACCGGGATCGACGCCGCCAAGGCCGGTTCGGTGATCCACAACCAGGAGCTGGCCGGGAAGCTCAAGCCCGGTACGGCGCTGCTCACCTACCCGACGCTGCACGGCCTGAACATCCAGGAAGGGTCGCCGATCACGATCGTCGCGGGACGGCACAAGCTCACGCTGACCGCCCAGTTGTCGATCGGGCTGGATCCGATCACGGTCACCTCGGCCGACCTGGCGAAGCTGTCGCCGAACGCGTCGGTGACCGGGTACTGGCTGGCGTCGGACCCGAACGCGAACGGCCGCGACGTGATCGACGCGGTCCAGCAGTCGATCCCGAGCGTGAAGGACCTGACCGTCGAGGGCGGCCTGGCCAAGCGGTCGACGTACACGAAGATCTTCGACGTACTGTTGATCGTCGGGATCGGGCTGCTCGGGGTGTCGGTACTGATCGCGCTGGTCGGGGTCGGGAACACGCTCAGCCTGTCGGTCCTGGAGCGCACCCGGGAGAACGCGCTGCTCCGGGCAATGGGTCTGTCCCGCGGGCAACTGCGCCGGATGCTCGCCGTCGAGTCGCTGCTGATGGCGGTGGTCGCGGCGGGGCTCGGGATCGTGCTCGGCCTGATCTACGGGTGGACCGGGACGAGCGCGCTGATGGGCGGCCAGACGGTCAACGGTGGCGTCGAGTACGCCGTACCCGGGACCCTGCTGATCGCGATCGCCGCGGTCGCCGCGGTCGCAGGCCTGCTCGCCTCGGTACTCCCGGCCCGCCGCGCGGCCAAGGTCGCCCCGGCCGGCGCGCTGGCGACCGAGTAAGCCGGCGGCTCGCCCGGCTTGAGGGGGCCGGGCGAGCCGCTCACACCTCCACCTCGCTACGCTCGCTCCTCTAGACGATTTCCACGCGATTCCCGTGTCCGTCGGCGGTGTGAAAGCGCCGGCGGCCGGGAATCGTCTCGTTGTCCCAGGTCACCGGAAAACCAAGGCTTTCCAGTCGTGCGGCCAGCGCATCCAGGTCGTCCACCGCCAGGGCGGGGTGTGCTTTCCGGGCCGGCGTAAACGCTTCTTCCACTCCGACGTGGATCTCGGCGGCGTCGGCCTTGAACCAGCACCCGCCGCGCGGCTTCAGCAGCTCCGGCTTCTCCACCTCCGTCATCCCGAGCGCGTCCCGGTAGAACTCCCGCGCCACGTCCTCACCACCGGGCGGGCACGAAACCTGCACATGATCGAGTCGCATGAAGTCAGCCCTTCTTCTGAGCAACAGCAAAGATCCGCCGGAACGGCAGCAGCGTCCCGTAATCCTTCTGCGGATACGCCTCCGCCAGCCGCGCCCCATACTCCGCCTCGAACGCCGGCCGGACGTCGTCCGGCAGCGACTGCAACACCGGCCGCGCACCGGTCCCCTTCACCCATTCCAGTACGGCGTTGTCGCCGGACAGCAGGTGGAAGTACGTCGTCTCCCACGCGTCCACCACGCACCCCTCGGCGCTCAGTGCGTCGACGTACTCGGCCGGCCCGGGTACGTCGGGGCGCAGCGAGGCGTCCTTCGCGTACTCGGCGTACGGCGGGGTGTTCGCCAGCTCGCGGAGGATCGCGTGCGACGGCGCGTCCCCGTTGCCGGGGATCTGGATCGCCAGCCACCCGCCCGGCCGCAGCGCGCTCACGAACCCGGGCAGCAGGTCGAGCTGCTCCGGGACCCACTGCAGCGTCGCGTTGGTGACGATCACGTCGAGGTCGGCCCCGGTCCACTCCCGGACGTCACCGAGCTCGAAGCTCAGCCGGTCGTCGGCGTACTGCTCCGCCGCCTCGAGCATCTGCGGCGAGCTGTCGATCCCGCGGATCGTCGCCTCCGGCCAGACGTCGCGGAGCGTCGCGGTGAGCGCGCCCGGCCCGCAGCCGAGGTCGACCACGGTCCGTACGTCGTGCGCCCGGACCCGCCCGACCAGGTCCCGGAACGGCCGCGCCCGCTCGTCGGCGTACGTGCCGTACTGCTCCGGACTCCACACCGGTGACCTGCGCATCCGACTGCACCTTCCCCTCAGGTTTTATCTTGATGTCGAGATACTTTATCCACGGCACTTGTCTTGATGTCAAGAGTCTTGATCGGTACTCTCGGAACCATGGAGGACGAGGTCGATCGGCTGATCGAGGCCTGGCGGCGGGAGCGCCCCGACCTCGACGTGGCGCCGATGGAGGTGCTGTCCCGGGTCAGCCGGCTCGCGCGGCACCTGGACCGCGCCCGCAGCCAGGCCTTCGACACCCACGACCTCGAGTCCTGGGAGTTCGACGTACTCGCCGCGCTCCGCCGGGCCGGTACGCCGTACCAACTGTCCCCCGGGAAGCTCCTCAAGGAAACCCTCGTCACCTCGGGCACGATGACGAACCGGGTCGACCGGCTGGCCGCCCGCGGCCTGGTCGAGCGACTGCCGGACCCGAGCGACCGGCGCGGCGTGCTCGTGCAGCTCACGCCCGACGGGCGGGACAAGGTCGACGCCGCGATGGCGGACCTGCTCGCGCACGAGCGGACCCTGCTCGGCGGCATCGGCGAGCGCGACCAGCAGAAGATCGCCCGCGTGCTGCGGGAACTGGTCCGCCCGTTCGAATAAAGCGCTTTGACGCCACCAACAAAGGGACTTGTTCGCGCCGACAAAGCCGATCAGGAATTGTGCCGGAATTATCCGAAAAGACGTACCGTCACTTCTGCCCTGTTTCAGTCGTTGCTAGTTGCAACGAGATCGAGAGACTGCTGTAGCCGGGAACTATCGACACCGGTCTACGCCCCCTACTAGGGTCATGACCGTCGGTGGCGAACCGACTACAAAATGTCAAAACATGGTGACTTCGGCGGCAAGAGGTGGTCCGCCGAATGCGGCTGCGCGGTGTCCGGGGCTCGGGGCCCGAACAACGCCGGCCGGCACGGGGCCCGCTCACCCAGGAGCTCGGCGTACCCCTCCGAATCACAGGGGATCGGAGGGGACGCCGGCTCGAAAGCCCCGCTATTCGGCGCGTTCCGCGGCTTCGAACCAGGCAGTTTCCAGCTCGCCGCGCTCGTCCGCGAGCTTGCGCAGCTCGGCGTCCAGCTCGGCCAGCCGCTCGTAGTCGCTGGCGCTGGCGGCCAGCTGGTCGTGCAGTTTCGCCTCGGTCTCGGTGAGCTTGGCGAGCTGCCGCTCGATCCGGTTCAGCTCCTTCTTCGCCGCCCGGGCCGCTGCCGCGTCAGCCGTCGGACGTTCAACCAGCTGGTCATTTCCCGGGCCCGGCAAATCGGTGGACACGGCCGCCGCCGGTGTCAATACATTGGACGTGACCCGCCGCGGAATTCCGGAGCTGAGTTCGTCCAGATACTGCTCCACGCCGCGCGGCAGATGCCGGACCCGGCCGTCGCCCATGATCGCGTAAACCATGTCGCTGACCCGCTCCAGGAAGTACCGGTCGTGGGTGACCGTGACCACCACGCCGGGCCAGCCGTCCAGGAAATCCTCCAGCACGGTGAGGGTTTCGACGTCCAGGTCGTTGGTCGGCTCGTCGAGGATCAGCACGTTCGGCTCGTCCAGCAGGATGCGCAGCAACTGCAGCCGGCGGCGCTCGCCACCGGACAGGTCCGAGATCCGGGTGGTCAGCTTGTCGCCGGTGAACCCGAACCGCTCGAGCAGCTGCGACGACGTCAGCTCACCGCCGCGCCCGGCGAGCGCCGCGGTCCGCCGGATCCCGGTGATGTGGTCCAGGACCGTGACGGTTTCGTCGATCTCCTCGAGGTGCTGCGAGAGGTTCGCGACCCGGACCGTCTTGCCCTGCTTGACCAGCCCGTGGTCCGGCGGGAGTTGCCCGGTGAGCACCTTGAGGAACGTGGTCTTGCCGGCGCCGTTCGGGCCGAGCAGGCCGATCCGGTCCGCCGGGCCGAGCCGGAACGTGACGTGGTCGAGCATCTTCCGGTCGCCGTAGCTGAAGCTGACGTCCTCGGCGTCGAACACGTCCTTGCCGAGCCGGGACGTCGCGAGCTGGGACAGCGCGAGCTTGTCCCGCGGCGGCGGCTCGTTCTCGATCAGGGCGTTCGCGGCGTCGATCCGGAACTTGGGCTTGGTGCTCCGCGCCGGGGCGCCGCGCCGCAGCCAGGCCAGCTCCTTGCGCAGCAGGTTCTGCCGCTTCTCCTCGCTGACCTGCGCGCTGCGGGCACGCTCGGCCTTGGCCAGGACGTACGCGGCGTACCCACCGTCGTACGACGTGACGCGGCCGCCCTGCACCTCCCACGTGTCCGTGCAGACCGCGTCCAGGAACCACCGGTCGTGGGTGACCACGATCAGCGCGCCCGCGCGGTCGACGACGTGCTCGGCCAACCAGCTGACCGCCTCGATGTCGAGATGGTTGGTGGGCTCGTCGAGGATCAGCAGGTCGACCTCGGTGAGCAGCAGCCTCGCGAGCGACGCCCGGCGGCGCTCACCACCGCTCAGGCTGCCGACCAGTGCCTCGTGGTCGACCTCGCCGAGCAGGTGCTCCATCACCGAGCGGGCCTTCGGGTCCGCCGCCCAGGTGTAGGTCTCGACGTCGCCGAGGACCGCGTGCAGCACGGTCTGCTCCGGGTCGAGGTCGTCGCTCTGCCCGAGGTACCCGAGCCGCAGGTCGCGGTTGTGTGTGATCCGTCCGCTGTCCGGCGGCTCCCGCCGCGCCAGGACCTGCAACAGCGTCGATTTGCCGTCGCCGTTCCGCCCGACCACGCCGATCCGCTCACCACGGCCTACGCCGAGACTGACCGAGTCGAGCAGTGTGCGGGTCCCGAAGCCCTTCGAAACAGCTTCCAGATTGACCAAGTTAGGTGCCGCCATAACGCGCCCAAGGGTAGCTGACGTGAACGGACATGCCAGGATCGTCCGAGTGCTGACTGCTTCTTGGCTCGACGGACTCTCGTTGGGCGAACCGATCGCCGCCGATCCGCTGGAGGGTGGGTACGCGAGCAAGACCTTCCGGGTCCGTACGTCGCGGGGCCGATCGGTGGTCGTGAAGACCCAGGACAACCTGCCGCCGGACCTGTACGCGCTGGAGGCGGACGGTCTCGAGGCGTTGCGCACGCCCGGCGGGTTCGCCGTACCCGAGGTGTTGCGGGTCACGCCGCACTTCATCGTGCTGACGGATCTCGGTACGTCGGACCCGTCGCCGACGTACTGGGCCGACGCCGGGCGGGCGCTGGCGCTGCAGCACCTGCGTACCGCGGACAGGTTCGGGTACGACCGGGACAACTACCTCGGCGTACTGCCGCAGCGGAACCCGTGGACCACGGACGGTCACGCGTTCTACGCGGAGCACCGGCTGCTGCGGTACCTCGAGGAGCCGACCTGCCACCAGCAGTTGCCGTTCGAGGACCGGCGGCGCCTGGAGCGGGTCGCCGGCCGGCTCGGGGAGCTGATCCCGCCGCAGGGGCCGGCGCTCCTGCACGGCGACCTGTGGCACGGCAACCTGCTGCCCGCACCGAACGGCGCGCCCGCCCTCATCGACCTGGCGGTGTACTACGGCTGGCCGGAGGCGGATCTGTCCACGCTGCTGATCTACGGCCGCCTCTCCGACGAGCTTTTCACGGCGTACGAGGAGATCCACCCGCTGACGCCCGGCTGGCGCGACCGGCTCCCGCTGCTGCACCTACGGGAGCTGCTCAGCATCACCGCCCACACCCCCGACGTACCGGAAACCGTCAGCGAGATCCACACCATCCTCAAGAGCTTTGATTGAGGTGCAGGAGGTACTGCTTCTCGTTGAGCGGGTTGCCGTCGGTGCGGTTCCGCGTCGGCGGTGCGGCCGGGATCGGGCTGTAATCGTGGAACGTGGTGGCGAGCAGGCCCTCGCCGCGGGTCAGGGTCGGGAGCTGTGACTCGAACGCGTGCGTGCCGGCCGCCGGGATCGTGCCCTCCAGGTGCGTCTGGGTCGCCTGCGTGACCACCCCGCGGTGCTCGGCGAGATGCGCCATCACCCGCGCGATGGTGTCCGGCGGGACGTCCAGCTCGACATGGTTCACCGGCTCGAGGACCGTCGTACCGGCCTCGGCGATCGCCTGCATCAGGATCAGCGGCACCAGGCGGCGGAAGTCGGCCGCGACGGTGACCGGGCTCCAGTACGCCGTATGCGTGAGGTCGATCCGGATGTTCGGGATCTCCCAGCCGTACAGGCCCTGGTGCAGCGTCTGCCGGACCGTCTCCTCGATCGCGGTGTGGAACGCCCGCGGCAGCGCGCCGAGCTCCACCTCGAGGTTGTACTCGATGCCCTCGGCAACCGGTGCGACCCGGAACCCGACACCGGCCGCCCACGGGCCTTCGGTGATCTCGCGCATCGCCGTACCGGTACCGTTCAGCCGCTCGACGTGGATCGGTGTCGTCTCGCTGAACGTGACCTCGACGCCGTACTCCGACGCGAGCAGCGACGCGATCACCTCCTTCTGCACCTCGCCGTACAGGCTCACCGTGATCTCGTCGGCCTTCCGGACCCGGATCAGCGGATCCTGCTCGGCCAGCTGGGTGAGTGCCTGGAACAACCGCACGCGGTCCCGCGCAGTGACCACGGTCTCCAGCGTCGGCGGCGCGAACAGCCGTTGCGCGTACGTCGCCGGTACGCCGAGCTGGTCGCCGATGCGGATGCTCTTCAGGCCCCGCAACGCCACGATCTGCCCGGCCTCGACGCGGTCCACCGGCCGCCGGGTGCCGTCGGCGTACAGCTCGATCCCGCTCGGGCGAGTCTGGTACTGCGGCCCGTCGCCCGGATGTACGGCCACCGGGGTCCGGGCCGCGAGGGTGCCGCTGACGATCCGCGCGGACGCGATCTTCTGCCCGGCCTCGACCCGCTCGACCTTGAACACCCGCGCCTGCAGCTGGTCCGCCGGTGATCCGGTTGCCCGCGGCAACCAGTTGCGAATGCCGTCGATCACCTCGCCGATACCGACGCCGGTCATCGCGGAACCGAAGTACACCGGATGTACGTCGGCCGTCGCGACCTGCCTGCGCAGCTCCGCGACCTGGTCCACGGGGCCCTGGAGGTACTGCTCCAGGAAGTCGTCGTTGCGCTCGGCAAGGATCTCGCCGAGCTCGGAGCGCTGTACGTCGAGCGGTACGACGGACGCCGCCCGCGTACCCAGATCCGGCACCGTCTGCATCGGTACGGCGCCCGGCGTCAGCAGGCGGCGGATATCCGCGAGCAGGTCGTCGTACCGTGCTCCGACCCGGTCGACCTTGTTCACGAACAGCAGCGTCGGGATCCGCAGCCGGCCGAGCGTACGCATCAGCAACCGCGTCTGCGGCTGCACGCCCTCGACCGCGGAGATCACCAGCACCGCGCCGTCCAGTACCGACAGCGCCCGCTCCACCTCGGCGATGAAGTCCGAGTGCCCCGGCGTGTCGATCAGGTTCACCGGCAGGTCCCCGAGCCGGAACGCCACCACCGCGGAGCGGATCGTGATCCCGCGCTTGCGCTCCAGGTCCATCGAGTCGGTCCGGGTGTCCCCGTCGTCGACCCGCCCGACCCGGTCGACAACCCCGGCGGCGAACAGAAGCCGCTCGGTCAGGCTGGTCTTACCGGCGTCGACATGCGCCACAATGCCCATCGTCAGAGAGTTCAAGAGTCCTCGCGAATGCGTCGAAACGATCAATACCGATGCGGTAGATCGATCCGCGGCGCATCCCGGTCTCCTGTCACTCGATGAGAACTTCCCCGGACGGTAACACCGTCCAGGCCCGAGGACGAACGGTTTTCAGGCCTCGAGCACCTGCACGTCGTACTTCTGGATGAAGCGGTCGCGCGTCACCAGCGTCAGCCTCTCGGCCATCGCCTGCGCAACGAGCATCCGATCGAACGGATCCCGGTGGATCATCGGCAGCCGGCCGGCGAGATCGCCATGCGCCCTGCGGATCGGCAGCTCGCTCAGGCCGCCGCGGTCGAGCCGGTCCAGCAGGTTCTCAGGGAAGTTGATCATCCCGGCGGCCTTCTTGATCGAAAGCTCCCAGACGGACACGGCGCTGACGTAGACGTCCAGCTCCGTATTGATCCGGTCCCTGAGCTGGTCTGACAGCTCTGGATTGGCCTCCAGCTTAGTCCACTTAGCTAAGTGTATTACCGGCTGACGATCGCGGGGAGTATCCGGGCGCCGGGGACCGGGCCTTCGGCCTGGCGGACCATGCGGCAGAGGCCGGATTCGGCGAGGTCCACCGCGAGGTCGACGGCGCTGCGGCTGTCGGCGGCGAGGAACAGGCAGGTGGGGCCGGAGCCGGAGATCTGGGCGGCCAGCGCGCCGTGGTCGAGGCCGAACTGGAGGGTGTCGCCCAGCTCCGGGCGGAGCGCCAGCGCGGCCGCCTGGAGGTCGTTGCCGAGCGCAACCGCGAGCGCCGCCGGCTGGCCGGACAGCAGCGCCGAGAGCAGCTCCGGGCGAACCTGCGGTGGCTCGACCCGGCGCAGCGGGCGCATCCGGTCCAGCTGGCCGTACACCTTCGGCGTCGACAGCCCACCCTCGGCGATCGCGAACACCCAGTGGAACGTCCCGCGCGACATCACCTCGGTGACCTGCTCGCCGCGTCCCTGACCGAGCGCGGTGTGCCCGACCAGGCAGAACGGTACGTCGCTGCCGAGCTCGGCCGCGTGGTGCTGCAGCTCGGTCTGCGTCAACTGCAGGCCCCACAGCCGGTTGCACGCCACCAGCGTGGCCGCCGCGTCGGTCGACCCGCCGGCCATCCCGCCCGCGACCGGGATCGTCTTGCGGATCGTCAGGTCGACGCCCTCGTCCACGTCGTACTCTGCCTGCAGCAGCTGCGCCGCCCGGACCGCGAGGTTCGTCTCGTCGGTCGGTACGTCGTCCGCGAAGTCGCCGGAGATCTCCACCGAGACCTCGCCGTCGTCGTCCCGCAGTACCGCGGTCACGTCGTCGTACAGGGCGACGGCCTGGTACACCGTGGCGACCGGGTGGAACCCGTCCGGGCGCGGCGGACCGACCGACAGACCGAGATTGATCTTGGCCGGCGCCCGCACCGTGACCTCAGCAGAAGGTGGCACGTCGGACAGGCTAG
>NZ_DASRVN010000373.1:0-3991 GCF_035655035.1 Kribbella sp.
CCGGCCCAGCTGGTGCGGGCGGCCCATTCCTCGGCCGGTAGGTACACGAGATCGCACACCGGGTCCTTGAGGTCGCTGTAGTCGCCGATCTCCAGCCCGAGCGTCGCAGCATGCTGCTTGAACGCGCCGTACGCCTGCGCCGTCTCCGGATGCGCCCGCAGGTAGTCGCGGAACAGGAGCGCGTAGCGCTGGTTCGCACGACCCGCGACCCGGATGTGCAGGTTGACCCGGCGCCGGTACATCGGTTCGACCAGCATGCGCTTCACCCACTGGCTCTCGTCCGCGGGCAGTCCGGGCGCCGGGTGGTCGCGCCGTGGCGGGCGAAGCTCCCAGTCCGCGGCGACCATCCGTTCGGCAACATCGTCCAGGTCGGATTCGGCGGCCACCGTGACCTGGACGTCGAGGATGTCCTTGGCGGGCAGGCCGGGTACCGAGGTGGACCCGATGTGGTCGATCCGCTGCGCCAGCTCGCCGAGCACGCCGCCGATGGCGTACGTGATCTTCTGGTACTGCGCCGGCCAGGTCTCGTCCGGCCTCACGATGACGATCCCAGTCATACGAAGATCATCTCAGGACCGCCGTGTGCCGCCCAGCGATCAGAGCGGTTTGACCCGGAAGGTGCTGTTGGTGAGCAGGTCGGCCGCCTCGTACGCCGCCTTCCGGATGCCCTTGCGCTCGTCGAAGAACCCGCCGACGACGCCGACCCCGGGGAACTTGCCGATGAACCGGGCGCCGAGGCTGCCCCGCGGCCGCTCCTCGAACACGTCACTGAGCCCACCGAACAGCTTGCTGAGCCGCCAGACCAGCCGGACGCCCTTGCGCAGCCCCATCTCGGTCGATACCTCGTCGAGCCCGAGCTGCTCGGCGACGTCGTCGCCCGCGACCACAGGGTCGTCGTACTTGAGCACCTCGTCCGGGGTGATCGGCCGATTGGTCAGCACCCGGATGATGACCGCTGTACGGTCGGCATGCGCCTCGACGCCGTACTCACGGCAGACCGCGCCGATCACCATCGCCTGCACGGCCGCGCCGAGGGTGTCCTTCATCGGCAGCCGGTCCGCCGCGGCGCCGCTGAGCCGGGGGAGCCCGGCGACGATCGCGGCGAATCCGCCGAGGCGTTCGACCCACCAGTCGCAGCGCTTGGCGAGCGGGAGCGCCGGCCACTCCTCGTGACCTGGGACCTTCATCCGCAGCAGCCGGTCGATCGCGAGGATCAGGCCTTTCTCGGCGAGGTTCGGTTTCTCCTGCTCGGAGTACTCGGTCAGGTAGCTGCGGATGCCGAACGGGTCCTGGGTGCGGAGCGCGTCGAGGACGTGGTCGATCCCCAGCTCCACCCGGCTGATCGCGAGGACCACCGCGGAATCGGGGACGTCGGGCCGCTCTGTCACGCCGTAAGACTAGGGATCCGGTGGGGTCAGTGGAGCTGCTGGATCAGGCATCGGCGTGTCAGTTGTGATTCGAACACGTGTTCGGGATACTTTGGTCCCCGGAAGGTGCTGGGGCGGCCGAGTTGTCCACAGATTCGAAGTGGCGACGAAAACTGTCCGAGGCAACGAATACCTTCTCTGGCGACAACGAATGTTCCTTCGGGCGGCCGGCCGGCGGCCCTGGATTATCAGATGGGTCAGGTGGCAGTCACATGGCGAGTGCAGCGAGCGCGACGAGTGCGGACCGCGCGGCGGCCGATCGCGAGAAGGCGCTTGCGACGGCGCTGACGCAGATCGAGCGGCAGTGTGGCAAGGGTTCGGTGATGCGCCTCGGGGAGCAGAACAGGCCGCCGATCGAGGTCATCCCGACCGGGTCGATCGCGCTCGACATCGCGCTCGGGATCGGCGGTCTGCCGCGAGGTCGCGTGGTGGAGATCTACGGTCCGGAATCCTCCGGTAAGACGACGGTTGCCCTGCACGCGGTCGCGAACGCTCAGCGGGCCGGTGGGATCGCGGCCTTCATCGACGCCGAGCACGCCCTCGACCCGGAGTATGCGCGGAAGCTGGGCGTCGACACCGACGCGCTGCTGGTCTCGCAGCCCGACTCCGGTGAGCAGGCGCTGGAGATCGCGGACATGCTGGTCCGCTCCGGCGCGATCGACATCGTCGTGATCGACTCGGTGGCCGCGCTGGTGCCGCGCGCCGAGATCGAGGGCGAGATGGGCGACAGTCACGTCGGTCTGCAGGCGCGACTGATGAGCCAGGCACTGCGGAAGATGACCGGTGCGGTCAGCGGGACGAATACGACCGCGATCTTCATCAACCAGTTGCGCGAGAAGATCGGCGTGATGTTCGGCTCCCCGGAGACGACGACCGGTGGTAAGGCGCTGAAGTTCTACGCGTCGGTGCGGCTGGACGTCCGCCGGATCGAGTCGCTCAAGGACGGCTCTGACGTGGTCGGTAACCGGACCCGTGTCAAGGTCGTGAAGAACAAGGTGGCCCCGCCGTTCAAGCAGGCCGAGTTCGACATCATCTACGGCCAGGGCATCAGCCGCGAGGGCAGCCTGCTCGACCTCGGCGTGGAGCAGGGCTTCGTCCGCAAGGCCGGCGCCTGGTTCACGTACGAGAGTGACCAGCTCGGCCAGGGCCGGGAGAACGCGCGAAACTTCCTGCGCGACAACCCCGACCTGGCGAATGAGCTGGAGAAGAAGATCATGGAGAAGATGGGCATCGGCCCGACCGTGGACAAGCCGGCCGGCGAGGCCGCGGCCGAGGTCGATGTCGACTTCTGATCGACCCTCCGCGGGTGGCAGCGTCCCCCGGCAGCCCACAGCTGCCGAGGAGGACGCCGCCCCCGCGGCGCTGTCCCTGCCCCACGACGAACGCCTGGCCCTGGCGCGCAAGCTGCTGGCCGAGGGTGTGTCCGGGGCTGGGGCTGCCTCTGTGGACGGGGCCGCGGAGAGTACGTCGTGCCGGCGTACGGCGTCTCGGCGGGCGGCCGAGCAACGCGGTACGACGCCCGCGGACGACGAACCGTCGGAAGCTTCGACATGGCGGGCTGGAGGTACGCGCCGTCGTGGAGTGGACCGGAGCCAGGTGGACTCCGACGAGCTCCACGAAGATGACGAGTGGAGTACGGCGCGCCGACGCCCAGGCTCCATCAGACGAACCGTCGGCACCGTCGATCCGTGGGACGAGCCCACGACCGATGAGGCCGCCCCGCCGGATGCCCGGAAGTCGCGACGAAAGCAGCCAGCCGCACAGCCGGACACCGAGACGCTCCGCGAGGAACCACAGGGGCCACGCCCAGCGAGCCGCCGCAACCCGCCGCGCCCAGCCGCGAACCCCGTCGACCCATGGGGCGACGAGGACAAGCAAGTAACCCGCACCTTCGAAACCCAAGCAGCCAACCGCCTGGCCGAAGCCCGCGCCTTCGCCGAAGACCAACCCTTCTCGCCCGCAGACGAAGCACCTCTGTCGTCCGCAGACGAAGCACCTCTGTCGTCCGCGGACGAAGCACCTCTGTCGCCCACGAACGAACCATCTCCCTCGTCCGCGGACGAGGGACCTCTGTCGTCCGCAGATGAGGTGCCTCATTCGCGGGCCGAAGACGCACCCGTCTCACCAACCGACGCCGCACCTCCGTCGGCCGCCGAAGACGTGCCCGTTCGGCGCACCGCCGACGCACCGTTCTCGCGCACCGAAGATGCGGTCTGTGCGGACGCCGAGAACGGGCGCTTCTCACGCACCGAACACGCAACTTCGGATGCCGACGACGGACACTTCGGACGCGCCGACGACACAGTTTCCTCGACTGCGGGCGACGCACCTTTCTCTCGCACCGAAGACGGTCCCTCCCTGGAGGCAGACGGCCGCCGCCCGGGAACGCCTCGAGGTGCTCGTACCCCGGGGCCCGACGCCGTCCCACCGGGTGGCGCCGGGACGGGTCGCTCTGCGCCACCGCTCAAACGGGAGCCGGCACAGGCGATATCCGCGCCTGACCTCGTAGGCACTGCCCCCTTCGATCCGTGGGCAGACCCAGACGATTCTGCCGAGGCTGCTGA
>NZ_DASRVN010000374.1:0-29953 GCF_035655035.1 Kribbella sp.
GTCGCAGAGCCGCGCCAGGTCGGCAGAGCCCGGCCGCTGCCCGCGCTCCACCTGCGACAGATAGCTGTGGTCGTACCCGACCTGTGCTGCCAGTTGCCGCAGGCTCAGCCCGGCCGTCTGCCTGCACTGCCGCAGTAGGGAACCGAAAGTCACAGGACCACCCCGTTCGTGCTTCGAGCTCATGTGGTGCGTGCCGGAAAAGCTACAAGCCCTCGCCGACAAAAACCGTTAAAAACAAGGGCATGGGGGCTGTGGGCTGTTCCCACAGCCCACAGCAAACACCTGTTGTCCGCAGTGCGTTCTGGGCAACCTGAAGAGGTGAACCCGCCGCAGCCCCAGGCCCGCCTCTTCCGTCTGGTCCGCCATACCAACCCCACCGCGATCCTCGCCGAGGGCGTGGAGTGGTCCGACGGCGCAGCCACCCTCCGCTGGCGCGGCCCGTGGCCCAGCACCGCCACCTGGGACGCCGGCGTCCCCGCCCTCCTCGCCACCCACGCCCCCGACGCCCGCACCCAACTCCACTGGACCCCCGCACCACTACCTCTCCCACCCGACGACACCACCCCCACAACCCCAACCCCCACCGTCTGGCTCCCAGCCCCCACCCCAGACGGCCTCTGCACCCGCTGCGGCCACCCCTGGCCTTGCTTGAACTGCGGCCCGTACAGCGACCCGTAACACAGCGCATGCAGCCTTCCTGGCTGGGCTGTGGATTAGTGGTGACGGTTTGTGGGGTGGCGCTGGTATGAAGGAGGCATGACAGCGGCAACCACTCGTGCGGTGATCCTTACCGTGGACGACGACCCCGGGGTTTCCCGGTCGATTGCTCGTGACCTGAGGCGGCGGTACGGCGAGGAGAATCGTATTGTCCGGGCGGAGAGCCCGGGGCAGGCGCTCGAGGCGCTGAAGGAGCTGAAGCTGCGGGGTGAGCCCGTCGCGCTGCTGCTGGCCGATTACCGGATGCCGCAGATGTCCGGTATCGAGTTTCTCGAGGCCGCGATGGATCTGTTCCCGCTGGCCCGGCGGGTGCTGCTGACGGCGTACGCCGACACCGATGCGGCGATCCAGGCGATCAACGTGGTCGACCTCGACCACTACCTGCTGAAGCCGTGGAACCCGCCGGAGGAGAAGCTGTATCCGGTGGTCGACGCGATGCTCGACCTGTGGAAGACGACCCCGGAGCCGTCCGGGGACGAGACCCGGGTGATCGGGCACCGCTGGTCGGCGCCGTCGTTCGCGGCGCGGGACTTCCTGGCCCGCAACGCGGTGCCGTACCGCTGGCTCAATGTCGACGACGAGGAGGCCAGGCGGCTCCTGGACGCGGCCGGCGTCGACGGTACGACGTTGCCGGTGGTGATCACGCCCGACGCGAGCGTGATGGTCGCGCCGTCCGAGGCCGAGCTGGCGGAGAAGGTCGGCCTGACCACGGCGCCGGCGAAGGACTTCTACGACCTGGTCGTGGTCGGCGGCGGTCCGGCCGGCCTCGGTGCCGCGGTGTACGGCGCCAGCGAAGGTCTGCGGACCGTCCTCGTCGAGCAGTTGGCGACGGGTGGTCAGGCCGGGCAGTCGAGCCGCATCGAGAACTACCTGGGCTTCCCGGACGGCGTGTCCGGCGCGCAGCTCACCGACCGGGCGCGGCGGCAGGCGGTCCGGTTCGGGGCCGAGCTGCTGACGACGCGTCAGGTGGTCGGGCTGGAGACGCTCGGGAACGCCCGCCGCCTGGTGTTCGCGGACGGCAGCGAGATCTCGGCGCACTCGGTGATCCTGGCGACCGGCGTCTCGTACCGGACCCTCCAGGCGCCCGGCGTCGACGATCTGTGCGGCCGCGGCGTCTACTACGGCTCGGCCACCACCGAAGGGCCGGCGTGTGCCGGTGCGGAGGTCTACATCATCGGCGGGGCGAACTCCGCCGGTCAGGCCGCGGTCTACTTCTCCAGGCATGCGAAACGCGTGCATATGCTGGTGAGAGGACCATCGCTCACCGCGACGATGTCGTCGTACCTCATCGACCAGATCGATGCGATCGACAACATCGAGGTGCACACCTGCACGCAGGTCGTTTCCTGTACGGGCTCGGAGCACCTGGAGCGTCTCACCCTGCTGAACAGCGAGACCGGGGAGAAGCGCGAGGTGGACACGGAATGGATGTTCGTGTTCATCGGCGCGGCCCCGCGGACGGACTGGCTGCCCGGTGACCTGCTCCGCGACGAGCGTGGCTTCGTCCTCACCGGACCCGACCTGCCCGGCAGACCGCCGGGCTGGGTGCTGGAACGGGAGCCGTACCACCTGGAGACGAGCATGCCGGGCGTGTTCGCCGCGGGCGACGTGCGGGCCGAATCGGTGAAGCGGGTCGCGTCGGCGGTCGGCGACGGGGCGATGGCCGTGACACTGGTGCACCGATACCTGGAGATGCTCTGATGACTGATCAAGCGGTGAAGCGGCTGGCGCCCGACGAGCTGCGCACGCTGTTCCTCTTCGAGAGCCTCAACGAGGAGCAGCTGCAGTGGCTGTCCGAGGCCGGGTACGTCGAACCGGTGCACGACGGGACCGTGTTCAACGAGGGCGACGAGGCGACCTGCTGCTACGTCCTGCTCAGCGGCGAGATCCGGCTCTGCAAGCTCTCGCACGGCGAGCTGGTGGAGATCAACCGGACCAGCCAGCGCGGGGTGTACTCCGGGGCGTTCAACGCGTTCTTCGGCGCCAACGACCACAAGTCGTACACGGCGACGATGCAGGTGACGCAGCCGTCGGAGTTCTTCGTGATCAGCGCCGAGACCATGGCGACGATGATGAACACCTGGTTCCCGATGGCGGTGCACCTGATCGAGGGCTTCGTGATGGGGATGCGGCGGACCAACGAGACGCTGGGGGAGCGCGAGCGGCTGCTCGCCCTCGGTTCGCTGTCCGCGGGGCTGACCCACGAGCTGAACAACCCGGCGGCCGCGGCGGTCCGGGCCGCGGCGACGCTGCGGCAGCGGGTCTCCGGGATGCGGTCGAAGCTGGCGATGCTCGCCGACGGCACGCTGGACGCGACCAAGCTGCACCAGATCGTCGCGCTCCAGGACGACGCGGTCGAGCGGCTGGACAAGAACAAGGACAAGGACGTCCCGCCGCTGGAGCTGTCCGATCGCGAGGACACGCTGACCGACTGGCTCGACGATCACGACGTCCAGGCCAGCTGGGACATCGCCCCGGTGCTGGCCGCGGCCGGCCTCGACGTGCCGTGGATGGAGGAGGTGCTGACCGCGGTCGGCCCGAAGTACCTCGAAGGTGCCGTCCGGTGGCTGATGTACACGATCGACACCGAGTCGTTGATGAACGAGATCGACGACTCGGTCACCCGGATCTCCACGCTCGTCGGTGCCGCCAAACAGTACTCGCAGATCGACCGCGCGCCGTACCAGACCGTGGATCTGCGCGAGCTGCTCAAGTCGACGCTGGTGATGATGTCGGGCAAGCTTCAGGGGTACCAGATCGTCAAGGAGTTCGATCCCGAGCTGCCGGCGATCCCGGCGTACGCCGCGGAGCTCAACCAGGTGTGGACGAACATCATCGACAACGCGGTGAGCGCGATGGGCGGATCCGGGACCCTGACGCTGCGGACCCGGCGGGACGGCGCGTACGCCGTGGTCGAGATCGGTGACACCGGACCGGGGATCCCGGAGGAGATCCGGCGGCGGATCTTCGAGCCGTTCTTCACCACCAAGCCGATCGGCGAGGGGACCGGGCTCGGGCTCGACATCTCCTGGCGGATCGTGGTCAAGAAGCACCACGGCGACCTCCGCGTGGAGTCCGAGCCCGGCCGGACGGTCTTCAAGATCGTGCTCCCACTCGACCCCGAACGCGAGCTCGAGTCCGATCCCGCCCTACTTGCTTAGGGCAACCAGTCGAGGATGGTGGTGATGACTGCCGGGTCCACGTTTCCGGGGGCCTGGTAGTCGGCCATCGTGGACGGGCCGGTGCCGGCGAAGAAGAAGTGGTTGTCGGCGTCGAGGACGGTGATGGTCGCGTTCGGGACACCCGGCGCGCCAGCCCGGGAGATCGTCGGCGACGGTGACCTGGTAGTCGCGACCGCCCTGCAGGACGAGGATCGGTACGTCGAGCTTCGCCGCGGTGGCGACCGGATCGTACGCCCGCAGATCCAGCCAGAACGACGCCGGAAGCCCGAACGGCAACTCACTGGAGGGTGTCTCGAGGTTGAGCCCGGGGTCGTCGATGACGGCGGCCTGCCGTTCGAAGAGTTCGACGGTTCCCGGCGGGATGACCTCGGGGGTGGTCTCCGCGAGGTAGCGCATCACGCGAACGGCGGAGCGCTGCATCGGCTCGGTGTCGCCGGCCATGATCACCACACCGGCGACGAGCGGCTCCGCGGCGGCGATCATCGGGGCGACCTTGCCGCCCATGCTGTGCCCGACGAGCACCACCCGGTCGACGTGCTCGGCGAGGGCGCGGACGGCGGCGATCGCGTGCGGGAGGTACTCCGCCGTCATCGTGTACCCGGGCTCGGTCATCGCCTCCGGCCGGTTCGCGGTGGTCTTGTCGAAGCGCAGTACGGCGACGCCCCGGGTGGCCAGGCCCCAGGCGAGGTCCTTCAGCGGCTTGTTCGGGCCGCTGGTGCCGTCGCGGTCGAACGGGCCGCTGCCGGCCAGCAGCACGACGCCCACGTCGGCCTGCCGGGTCGGGAGTGTGAGCGTGCCCGGAACGGTCGCATCGAGGGTGATGTCGCGTTCGGTGAAGGTGGTCGGATCGGCGTACGCCGGAGGAGTCCAGGTGGTCATCGCCTTACCTTTCTCATTGTTTGAGAAAGGTAGCACGACGTGAGATCGTTACGCCATGGGTCCGTTGGAACTGCTGGGACATCCGGTGCGGCTGCGGATCGTGCACGCGCTGCGCGGCGGCCGCGAGCTGACGACCGCCGAGCTGGGGGCGCGGGTCGCGGACGTGTCGAAGGCGACGCTGTACCGGCACGTCGAGCTGCTCGCCGAGGGCGGGATCCTCGAGGTCGCGGAGGAACGGCGGGTCCGCGGCGCGGTCGAGCGGCACTTCCGGCTGCGGGCCGAGCACGCGTCGATCACGCCCGAACAGCTCGAGCAGTTGACCGTGCAGGACCACCAGCGCGGGTTCGCGGCGGCGATGGCGGCACTGCTCGCGGAGTTCACGGCGTACACCGAGCGCGACGGCGCGGACCCGATCGCCGATCTGGTCGGCTATCGCCAGCACGGCATCTGGCTCACGGAGGCCGAGCTCCACCAGTTGATCGAGGGCATGCGCGCCGCGATCCTGCCCGTGCTGTCCAACGAGGCGACGCCCGAGCGTTCGCGCTACCTCCTCAGCCCGATCCTGTTTCCCGCGGAAGATCAGTAGAGCGGCACGTCGAGGGTGCGCGCCTCGATGGACTCCAGGGATTCGCCGCGGCGCCACAGTGCCTGGGCGATCTCGGCGTACGGGCGTACCGCGGTCGGCTCCCAGCTCGCGGGCTTCCAGGTCTTCGAGCGGGCGAACGCCTTGGCGCAGTGGAAGAACACCTCTTCGACGTGTACGACGAGCGCCAGCCGCGGGCGGTGTGAGCGGACGATCATGTCGTCGAAGAACGGCGCGTCGGTGATGATCCGGGCGCGGCCGTTCACGCGGAGGGTCTCGGGGCGGCCCGGGATCAGGAAGACCAGGCCAACGTGCGGATTCTCGAGGATGTTGCGGAAGCCGTCCATCCGGCGGTTGCCGGAGCGCTCGGGGATCGCGAGGGTGGTCTCGTCGAGGACCTTCACGAACCCGGGCGGGTCGCCCTTCGGGGAGACGTCGCAGCGGCCGTCGAGCGAGGACGTGGCGACGAAGACCAGTGGTGTGCCGCCGATCCATTCACGGTGTACGTCGTGCAGGCGCGGCTCCACCTTGTCGCGGACGATCGGGTCCGGCGTACCGAAGCGGTCGAGTTCCGCCGTACTGCGTAATTCCTGCCAGTGAGTGGTCACCCGACTAGGACGAGACAGGCGCCGCGCCTGTGACACGACGCCGGGGGCCTGGATCCCGGGCGCAGACCCAGCACCTCAGACGCCAACCGTCAGCAGGCCCTCCTGCCGTGACAGCCGTCAGCGGAGGGCGGTGCCTTGGGCGTGGGTGAGGAGGGTGAGGTCGTCGCGGGTCGGGAGGGATTCCCAGTCGCCGTACGCCGTGACGCAGAAGGCGCCGGAGGTGCTGGCGCGGTCGAGGCGGGCCTCGGGGGAGAGGTTGTCGAGGGTGGCGGACAGGTAGCCCGAGACGAACGCGTCGCCGGCGCCGACGCTGTCGACGACCGTGACGGGCAGGGCCGGGCGGTGGATCGCGAGCGGCTCGGGAGTGCGGGTGTGGGACCAGGCGCCCTTGCCGCCGGCTGTGACCACGACGGTGTGGACGGTCTGCAGCAGATCGGCGATCGGGTCCTCGGCGTCGCTGATGAGATCCAGTTCGTCGTCGGAGGCGAAGACCGTGTGGATGTGCGGGAGGAGTTCGCGCAACGTGGCCGCGGCGTCGGCGCGGGACCAGAGGCGGGCGCGATAGTTCACGTCGAGCGAGACCTGGGCATTGGTCGTGCGTACGGCGGCCAGCGTCGCGGCTCGGGCTGTGTCCGAGAGCGCCGGGGTGATGCCCGTGACGTGGATCAAGGTCGGCGACAGCTCGGTGATGGCAGCGGTGGTCTCGTCGGGGGTCAGGGTGGAGGCCGCCGACCCGCGGCGGTGGTAGCTGACCCGGGTGATGTCGTGCGACGGCTGGTCGAACGCGATGAACCCGGTGAACGCGTCGTCGGCGAACCGGACCCGGGCGTCGACGTTCTCGGCGCGCAGGGTGCGCTGGATCAGCCGGCCGGGTTCGTCGTTACCGACGGCGCTCAACCAGGTGACGTCGTGCCCGAGCCGCGCCACCCCGATCGCCACGTTGCTCTCCGAGCCGGCGATCGACAGCTGCGCGTCCCCGCCCAGCCGCATCGGCCGCTCGGTCCGCACCGAAACCATCGTCTCACCAAGCGTCAGCAGGTCTGTCATTCGCGGGCTCCGGGGACTGGGGCGACCCCTGCGGGGCGCCGGGTAGGTGGAGGTCAGATGTCGAGTTCGGTGCGGAAGGTGCTGGCGCGGATCGCCAGTTCGGCCAGCGGGCCGCCGTTGGTGGCGTCGCCGAGGAGGGGGGAGCCTACGCCGACGGCGAGGGCGCCGGCCGCGAGGTACTTCGGGGCCGACTGGGCGTCGACGCCACCGACCGCGATCAGCGGTGCGTCGGGGAGCGGGGCGCGGAGCTCGGCGAGGTAGCCGGGGCCGTGGAGTTTGGCAGGGAAGATCTTGACCGCGGTGGCGCCGAGGTCGAGGGCGGCGATCACCTCGGTGGGGGTGAGGGCGCCGCAGAGCAGCGGAAGGCCGAGCTCGACCGAGCGGTGGGCGCCGCGGGTGATCCCGGGCGTGACGGTGAAGTCGGCCCGGGCGTCGGCGACGGCAGACGCCTGGTCGGCGGTGACGACCGTACCGGCGCCGATCAGGATGTTCTCGTCGTACAGCGAGCGCGCTTTCGCGATCGCTTCTACGCCGCCGGGGGTGGTCAGCGAGATCTCGAGCGCGGTGATCCCCGCCTCGATCAGGGTCTCGACGCAGTCGAGTGCGGTGTCCGCGCGATCGGCGCGGATGATCGCGAGCAGTTTCCGGCTCCGGAGTTCGGCAAGCAGATCCATGGCCCCAACCTATGTGATGAGTCAGACATAGGACGTCCCACGGTCCCTACCGTGGACGCCCGTTCACGTTGTCCGGCAAGCGGAGAGGATCAGCCGCCAGGTCAGTTCGCCGGCGGCCGGGACTACGGCGGCGTCGTCCGGGGCGGCTTCGGCCAGGTCGAACACCTTGCCGAGCATGGGCTCGACGCCGAGGCTTCGGTACGGCGCTTCGGCCGGGAAGCCGCCCTGGTTGCGCCACAGTGCGGTGGAGACCGGTTGCCCAGGGCAACTCAGCGTCATGGTGAGCTCGGCGTCGCGGTCGTGGACCGAGACCGTTGGGCAGTCCACCAGTACCGCGCCGACCGCGGTGCCGTCGGTGGGGCCGTACGTCGTGACGGTCGGCCAACTGCTGGCTACCCAGGGGCCGTCGTCGGGGTAGAGGCGGCATTCGGAGAAGTCCGTTGTGATTGTTGCTCCGGGCATGCAGTCGAGCAGTGCGTGGGCGGCCCACACGAACCGGTAGCCCGGTTCGGCCTCGAGGTGGTAGTCGACGGTCACCGTGTCGCGAGCGCAGGAGAAGGTGCGGGAGAGGACGGCACCGTCGTAGGGATGACCCCAGCGCTGGTTCCAGAGGCCGCCGTGGTCCGGCGTACCGCGGACGGTCGGGAAGCATTCGTCGACACCGCCCGCGTCGACGAAGGTCGTCAGGCCGGTGCGGGGACCGTCGACGAGACCTGGTCCGGCCCACAACCACTCACGCCCCGCGAGTCGCAGGGAGGTCCAACGGCCGCCGTCGGTAAGGTCGACGGCCACGGCAGCGGTCACCATTCTGCGAAGGACCCGTCGTGGTGGGTCCAGACCGGGTTGCGCCAGGCATGGCCGGTACGATCGGCCTCGCGCACCGCGGCTTCGTCGACCGTGATTCCCAAGCCTGGCAGGGGATTCCACTCCGCGTGCCCGTCGATCCAGGTGAACGGCGCCGGGTCCACGACGTACGACGTGAGGTCGCTCGCCACGTTGTAGTGGATGCCCCGGCTCTGCTCCTGGATCAGGAAGTTCGGCGTACTGAACGACACCTGCAGCGACGCCGCCAGCGAGATCGGCCCGAGCGGGCAGTGCGGCGCGAGCAGTGCGCCGTGGGTGTCGGCGAGTACGGCGATCCGCCGCAGCTCGGAGATCCCGCCCGCGTGCGAGACGTCGGGCTGGACGACCGCGACCCCGGCGTTCAGCGGCGCCACGAAATCGGACCGGTGGTACAGGCGTTCGCCCAGGGCCACCGGGACCGTCGACGTCGCGACGACCTCGGGCAGCTGCGCCATCTGCTCCGGCACCATCGGTTCCTCGACGAACATCGGCTGCAGGCCCTCGACCGCCTGCAGGATCCGCCGCGCACCGGCGACGCCGACCCGCCCGTGCAGATCGATCGCGACGTCACGGGTGTCGCCGAGGACCGACCGCGCGGCGGCGAGCCGGGTGACGATGTCGTTGATGTCGGCAACGGACGGCGACACCCGGATCTGACCGCTGGCGTTCATCTTCACCGCCGTCATCCCCGCGGCGACCTGCTCGGCGACGGCATCACCGATCGACGACGGCTCGTCACCGCCGACCCACGCGTACACGCGGACCCGATCGCGCACCCGTCCACCGAGGAGGGACGCCACCGGAGCGCCGTACACCTTGCCGGCGATGTCCCACAGCGCCTGGTCGAGCCCCGCGACCGCGCTGCTCAGCACCGGCCCGCCGCGGTAGAACCCGCCCTTGGTCAGCACCTGCCAGTGCCGCTCGATCTGCAACGGATCCTGGCCGATCAGGTACTCCGCCAGTACGTCGATCGCCGCCCGCACGACCTCCGCACGGCCCTCGACCACCGGCTCGCCCCACCCGACGACGCCGTCGCTCGTCTCGATCCGGCAGAACAGCCAGCGCGGCGGGACGAGGAACGTCTCGATCCTCTCGATCTTCACCGGCGCCCCTTACGCGACGAGCCACGGACTTCGGTGAGGTCCGACGCCGCCTTCGCCAGCAGTTCGCGCATCGCGAGCTCGGCGCCGTCCGGGTCGTGTGCGCGGACCGCGTCCACGACCCGCCGATGGCTCGGCACCGGGTCGCCGGACGGCTTCACCTTGTGCACCAGCCGGTCGCGGTCCGCGAGCCCGGTCTCCATGATCACTTCCATCTTTGTCAGCAGCTCGTTACCCGTTGCCGCGAGCAACGCCCGGTGGAACGCGAGGTCGGCGGCCACCGCGGCCAGGTCGTCGCCCGCGGACTCCATCGCCGCGAGCGCCTCGTCGAGCGCCGCCAGATGCGAGTCGGCTCCCCGTACGGCGGCCAACCGGGCGGCGGCCGGCTCCACGATGCCGCGTACTTCGTGCAGTTCCTCGAGCAGCTCCGGGCGGGCGTCGGCGTCCTTGAAGTGCCAGCGGATCATGTCCGCGTCGAGCAGGTTCCAGTCCGCGCGCGGCCGGACGAACGTACCGCGCTTCTGCCGCGCGTCGACAAGGCCCTTCGCGGTGAGCACCTTCAGTGCCTCGCGAACCGCGGTCAGGCTGACGCCGAGGTCGGCCTGCAGCTCGGTGACGTTGATGGTCGCGCCCTCCGGGATCGTCCCGGACAGAATGCGCTGCGCCATCTCCTCCACGATCTGACCGTGCAGCCCCCGCTGAATCCCCGCCACCCTGCTCTCCTTCACGCCGAGTCCTTCACTGCTGACCATCCGCCGTCGACCACCAGGGTGGCCGCGGTCACGAAGGACGCCTCTGACGAGAGCAGGAACGCCACCGCCTGAGCCACCTCGTCGGGTTGCCCGAGCCGCTTGAGCGCGGTCGCCTGCGCGCTGCGCTCGCGGCCGTCGGCGTCGACGCGGTCCCACAGCGCCGTCACGACCGGGCCCGGGAGCACTGTGTTCACGCGGATGTCGCGACCGTACTCGACGGCGAGCTGGCGTCCGAGCGAGACCAGTGCGCCCTTCGTCGCGGCGTACGCCGGATGGCCGGGCAGTCCGGCGATCGCGTGCACCGAGGACACCAGTACGACGGAACCGGCGCCCGCGACGAGGTCGTCGTACAGCGCCTGGAATCCGAGGAACGCGGCGGTCAGGTTGACGTCGAGCTGGCGTTGCCAGGACGGCGGGGAGAGTTCGTGGGCCGGCTTCACGTCGACGACGACCGCGTTGCTGACGAGTCCGTCGATCGGGCCGAGTTCGTCGCGGCCGCGGGACCGGACCTCCGCCCAGGTGTCCGCCGACGCGACGTCACCGACCACGGTGATCGACTTGCCCGGCAGCTCCTTGCAGGGCCGGATGTCCACCTGCACGACCTGCGCCCCCTCGGCCAGCGCCCGTTCGGCGCAGGCCGCACCGATCCCCGACGCGGCCCCGGTCACCACGATCACCCGCCCAGCCAGCCGCACGCGCATCTCCTTCGAAGTCCGGTTCAGGGCATCAGTTCACCGCGACGGCGCTGTCCGGTCAAGCTATTTGCTCGTAATTTACGAATTAATATTGACACCCGCGACGGCCCGCCGCAAGATCTTCCGCAACAGACCACGCACCCGACTGGCATCGCCGGGCGGGCAGATCTCAGGAGTGCCGGCATGACCTTGGCAGCGGATCGGCGGACTTTTCTGAAAGGGCTCGGAGTGCTCGGCGCGGCGACCCTGGTTCCCGGGTGCGCGACGTCCGCGCAGAGTCCCGGCAGCGGCGGTGCGGCCACCGGCGAGGTCGCGCTGCAGTCGAACCTCTCCAGTGAGCAGGCGAAGGCCGCGATGGAGAAACTCGTTGCTGCGTACAACAAGACCGGTGGCTCGCAGGTCAAGCTGAACACGGTCGCCGCGGAGATCTTCCGGACCCAGCTGCCGACGTACCTCACCTCGGCGACACCGCCGGACGTCTACACCTGGTACGCCGGATCGGTCGCGGACTCGTATGCGAAGAAGGGCCTGCTGCTGGACGTGTCGAGCGTCTGGGAATCGATGGGGAACTACTCGAAGGCGATGCAGACGCTGTCCACGAGCAGCGCCGGGCAGAAGATCTTCGTCCCGACCAGCTACTACTGGTGGGGGATGTTCTACCGGAAGTCGAACTTCACCAAGTGGGGCGTGACACCGCCGAAGACCTGGGCCGAGTTCGTCGCGGTCTGCAAGACCATCCAGGGCAAGGGGATCCCGCCGATCGGGATCGGGCTCGGCGACACGCCGTGGGTGGCGTCGGCCTGGTTCGACTACCTGAATATCCGGATCAACGGGGCGCCGTTCCACCGCAAACTGCTGGCCGGCCAGGGCGACTTCACCGACCCGAAGGTCAAGGCCGTGTTCACCAAGTGGCGCGAGGTGCTGCCGTACTTCGACCCGAAGGGCAAGTCGTTCCCGTTCCAGGAGGCGACGTCGGCGCTGCTCGCGGGGAAGACCGGGATGTTCCTGATCGGCACGTTCTTCGCGGACTCGGCCCCGAAGGACGCGCTGGACGACATCGACTTCTTCCGGTTCCCGATCATCGACCCGGCGGTACCGGTCGCGGAGGAGGCGCCGACCGACGGGTACTTCGCGTCGAAGAAGGTCCGGGACCCGGACGGGGTGAAGAAGTTCCTGGCCTGGCTGGCGACCGCGCAGGCGCAGGAGATCTACGTGCAGAACTCCTCCGGTACGGCGATCCCGGCCAACCCGGACGGCAAGGCCGCGGACACGCCGCTGGTGAAGAAGGGCAAGGCGATGATCGAAGGTGCCGCCGAGATCACCCAGTTCTTCAACCGCGACTCGTCCGATGCCCTCCAGCCGACCGCCGACGCCGCGCTCACCAAGTTCCTCGACAAGCCCGACCAGGTCGACCAGATCCTGAAGGACTGGCAGGCGGCAGCACAGAAGGTCTTCAAGGCGTGACTGCTACAGCTGTGGAGACCCGACGCCCGACGCGCGCCGGTTCGGCGTCACGCCGTACGCGGCGGGTTTCGCCGCTGATCCTGGTGTTTGTGTTGGTGCCGTTCCTGATTGAGGCGGTTTGGGTGTTCTGGCCTGCCCTGCAAGGGTTCTGGCTGGCGTTGACGAGTTGGGACGGCCTGTCGGCGCCGCGCTTTGTCGGGTTCGGCAACTTCGGTGACATGGTGTCGGACCCGATCTTCCGCACCGCGTTGAAGAACACGGCGATCTGGCTGGTGCTGTTCGGTGGGTTGAGCGTGATCGGCGGGTTCGGGATGGCCCTGCTGCTGCAGAAGGAGCGGCGGGGTGTGGGGATCTACCGGGCTGCGTTGTTCACGCCGGTGGTGTTCTCGCTGGTCGTGACCGCGCTGATCTGGCGGGTCTTCTACCAGCCGGATGGACTTGTCGACACGGTGTTCCGGTCCATCGGCCTCGGCAACTTCGTACGGCCGTGGCTGGCCGACCCCGGCACCGCGCTGTACGCCGTGATCGTGCCGGCGCTGTGGCGCCAGATCGGGTACGTGATGGTGCTCTACCTGGCCGGCCTGAAAGCGGTCGACCCCGCGTTGTACGAGGCCGCGAAGGTCGACGGCGCCTCCGCCTGGCAGCGCACCCGGTACGTCACGATCCCGCAGCTCAAGGGCGTCAACTCGGTCGTCCTGTCGGTGATCGTCATCGACTCGCTGCGGTCCTTCGACATCGTCTGGTCGATGACCAGGGGTGGCCCGTACCACTCGTCGGAGCTGCTCAGCACGTACATGTACTCGACCGCCTTCCAGTCCACGCAGCTCGGCTACGCGTCGGCGATCGCCGTCATCATCTTCCTGCTCGCACTGGCCGTCATCCTCGGCTACCTGATCCGCGCCTTCCGGGAGGAATCGTGATTCGCCGTGCCGGGTACCACGTGGCGATGTCGATCGTGTCGTTCCTGTGGATCGCGCCGATCCTGTGGGTGATCGTGATCTCGTTCCGCTCGTTCGACGACGTGGCCGCGAACGGGCTGGGGTCGTTGCCGCACTCGTTCACGTTCTCGACGTACAAGTCGGCGTGGCAGGACGCGGACGAGTTCCGGGCGCTGGTGAACAGCCTGCTGGTGACGATCCCGGCCGTGCTGCTGAGCCTCGGGCTGGCGTCGATCGCCGCGTACGGGCTGGCGCGGTACTCGCTCCCGTTCCGGCGGACGATCCTGCTGCTGATGTTGATGGGGAACCTGTTGCCGCCGCAGATCCTGCTGATCCCGATCTCGCGGTTCGTCGAACTGATCGGGTACTACGACACGCTGATCGCGCTGATCGCCGTCCATGTCGGGTTCGGGCTCGGGTTCTACACGTTCGTGCTGCACGGGTTCATGCGGGACCTGCCGCGCGAGATCCAGGAGGCGGCGACGATCGACGGGGCCGGCCCGGGGAAGATCTACTCCGCCGTGATCCTGCCGCTGACGCGTCCGGCGCTGGCGGCGCTCGGGGCGTTGTCGTTCACCTGGATCTTCAACGATCTGCTCTGGTCGATCACGGTCATCCGGACCGGCGAGAAGATGCCGGTGACGCCGGCGCTGCTCGGGTTGCAGGGGCTGTTCGTGTCGTCGTGGAACGTGATCGCGGCGGGGACGGTGATCGCGGCGGTGCCGACCGTCGCGGTGTTCCTGCGGTTCCAGAAGCACTTCGTCGGCGGGCTGGCGATCGGAGCGGTCAAGTGAGGACCTGGACGCTACGCGGTACGACGACGTCGTACGTGGTCGGTGTGCCGGACCACGGTCAGTGGGCGCAGCTGGTGGCGTGGGGGCCGGGGGACGGGGGCGCACCGGTCGAGGTCGTCGGTACGGAGCATTTCGTTCCGCGTGCGGACGTGGAGCCGCTGGAGTACGCCGTACGCGGGGTTCGGTACACATCGCCCGTGGAGTTGGTGGTGAGTGAGCCGGACGGGTCCGACGAACTCCGTCCGGTCTTCACCGAAGCGATCGAGTCCGCGGACGAGTTGCAGTTGGTATTCGTGGATGTGGTTCGGCTCGTGCTGCACTACCGGATGGTCGGCGACGTCGTCGAGCGGTGGGTCTCGCTGGCGAACGAGGGGACTGCTGAGCTGACCTTGCACCGGCATGACTCCGCGGCCTTCGTGGTGCCGGTCGGGAACACCGTGAAGTACTTGTGGGGCGAGTGGAACAGCGAGTTCCAGCAGGCCTCGGTGACCCTGCCACGCGGGCGGTTCACGATCGGGAGCACGCAGGGGATCACAGGGCATACGTATTCACCGTTCCTGGCGACGGACGGGGACGTCGCGTACGGCGTACAGCTGGCGTGGTCCGGGTCGTGGGAGACGTCCGCGGAGGTGGACACCACCGGGCTGCTGCGCCTTCAGGCAGGGCGAACTTCCTCGAGTCTGGGCCTGCGGCTCGGGCCGGAGGAGACGTGGGAGTCGCCGAAGGCTGTCGGTGCTTGTAGTGCCGAGGGCACTGACGGATTGGCTCGGGTCTTTCACGCGTACGAGCGCGGCTTGTCGCGGGGCCGTACGCCGAAGGTCCTGTACAACTCGTGGTTCGCGACCGAGTTCGATCTTCGGGCGGAGCATCAGCTCGAGCTGGCGCGCCGGGCGGCGGCGATCGGCGTGGAGACGTTCGTGGTGGACGACGGGTGGTTCGTCGGGCGGTCGGACGACACCGGCGGGCTGGGGGACTGGGAGGTGGACCCGGCGAAGTTCCCGGACGGGCTGGACGGGTTCATCACGCGGTTGCAGGAGCTGGGACTCGGCTTCGGGTTGTGGATCGAGCCCGAGTCGGTCAGTCCTCGATCACAGTTGGCGCGGCGGCATCCGGAGTGGATCCTGCGTACGGCGGGGCGGGAGCCGGTGCTGATCCGGAACCAGTTGCTGCTGGATCTGAGCCGGGACGACGTCGCCGAGTTCATCTGGGACACGCTCGACCGGCTGCTGTCGTCGTACGACATCACGTATCTCAAGTGGGATGCCAATCGGCCGCGGCTCGACAGTGGTGACCAGCGCAGAGACCTCGATGGACAGGTGGTCGCGAATCTCTACGGCATTCTGGATCGTCTGAGGGCCCAGCACCCTGAGGTCGTTGTGGAGGGGTGTGCGGGTGGCGGTGCTCGGGTGGATCTCGGGATGGCTGCGCGGGTGGACACGCTCTGGCCTTCGGACAACACGGCTCCGTTGGATCGGCTCAGGATTCAGGAGGGATTCCGGACCGGGTTCGCGCCGCACTTGATGAGCTCGTGGGTGACCGATGCCGAGGGTACGCACGACGGGCGTGAGCGATCGATCGACTTCCGGTTCCATGTTGCGATGGCGGGGGTGCTCGGGATCGGGGCGGACCTTTCCGGGTGGACCGACGATCAGCTGAAGACCGCCGCTCGGCACATCGCGCAGTACAAGGGATTCCGGGAACTGATTGCTGACAGCAACGTTTATGGACTCACCCATGGCGTGCAGTACGTGGCCGACCGGCGGTCCGTGGTGTTCCTGTGGGAGACCGGTGACGGCAACGTGCGCGGTACGTTGCCGGCCCGGCCGCGGCGGGTGCCGCTGGCGGGGCTGGATCCGGCGACGAACTACCGGGTGGGTGACGAGACCTACCCGGGCAGCTACCTGCTGCAGGTCGGGATCGCGTTCGACGGCACCGCGGACTCGCGCTGCGTCGTCGTCGAGGCCCTCGACTGACCGTCCGCTCGAAGGAAGGCAAGCGATGAAACGACTGCTGGGCGGTGTGCTCGCGGCGGCCTTGACGGCCGGCGTGCTCGCCGCCACCAGCACCGGAGCCGTGGCGGCTCAGGCCACGGCTCCGGTGCTCAGCCCGACCCCGTACATGGGGTGGAACACCTACTACGGACTCGGCGGCGACTTCACCGAGGACACGATCAAGTCGGTCGCGGACTCACTGGTCAGCCGCGGCCTCGCGAAGGCCGGGTACGACATCGTGTGGCTGGACGGCGGCTGGCAGGCCGACCAGTCCCGCAGCGCCGCCGGCGATCTGGTCCCGAATCCGGCCAAGTTCCCGCACGGCCTGAAGCCGCTCGTCGACTACATCCACAGCAAGGGCCTTCGCGCGGGGATCTACACCGACGCCGGTCCCTACCTGCCGGCGCACTGTGGCCTCGGCAGTGGCGGGCACTACCAGCACGACGCGGATACCTTCGCCGCCTGGGGTTTCGACGCGGTCAAGGTCGACTTCCTCTGCGGCATCGCCGCGGACCTCGACCCGAAGACGGCGTACACCGAGTTCGCCCAGGCGTTGCGGAACAACGCGAGCCACCGGCCGATGATCTTCAACCTGTGCAACCCGGTGACCTCGCCGGACTGGGGCAACTATCCCGAATCGCAGCAGTCGATCAACTCGTGGTCGTACGCGCCGGCGATCGCACAGTCCTGGCGTACGTACACCGACGTCGGCTTCCAGGGCGACATCAAGTTCAAGGACGTACTGCGGAACTACGACGCGAACGCGCGGCACCCCGAGGTCGTGAAACCGGGGGCGTTCAGCGATCCGGACTACCTGGCACCGGAGCTCGGGATGACCGACGAGGAGTTCCGGACGCAGCTCACGTTGTGGGCGGTCGCGGCCGCGCCCCTGGTGATCGGCAGCGACGTCCGCAAGCTCAGCGCGACCACGGTCGGGATGCTGACCGATCCTGATGTCATCGCGATCAACCAGGACCAGGCCGCCGTACAGGCGGTACGCGTCGGCGCGGCCGGTACGACGGAGACGTGGGTGAAGCGGCTCGCCGACGGCAGCCGGGCCGTCGTACTGCTCAACCGTGGCGACAGCGCGCAGACGCTGACGACCACCGCGTCGGCGGTCGGGCTGTCCGGCGATCGATTCACGCTCAAGAACGCCTGGACCGACAAGGTGACCGAGAGCGGCGGCGTGATCAGCGCGGCGGTTCCGGCGCACGGTACGGCGTTGTTCCGGGTCTCGGTTGCCCGCGGTACGCCGGGTGCTCCGCATGTGACGGCGGGGATCCCGCAGGTGACGAAGGTCGGATCCGACGCGCAGCCTGCGGGCGTGGCGCCGGTCGTTGCCGGGGGCGACGAGCTGACGGTGCAGGTTGCCGTGCGCAACGACAGCCTGCAACCGGTGTTCGAGCCGACCGTGACGGTTGCCGGAGGCACCGGATGGACGGTGCGGGCGTTGTCGAAGCCGCCGAGGCTGATCGAAGGCGGCCAGCAGGCGACGTACGGGTTCACCGTCAAGCTCCCGCCCACCGCACCTCCCGGCACCGCCGCCCTGACCGCGACGACGACATACCAAACGGTTCGGTACGGCGAGCAGCGGCAGACGACCGTGCTGGCGCCGGTGGTGGTCGCGCCGGCGCCGCCGAGCGGGACCGTGCCGCTGTCCCATCACCCGTGGATCAGCGCGACCAGCGGGTGGATGTCGCCGACGATCGACCAGAGCGTGGGCGGCGGCAACCCGATCAAGCTCACCGGTACGACGTACCCGACCGGGATCGGCGTGGCGTCGCCGTCGCTGGTGCGGTACTACCTGGGCAAGGCCTGCTCACGGCTGACCGGGACGGTCGGGATCGACGACGTGGTGAGCAACGTCGGGCCGGACGGCGGTACGTCGACGTTCCAGGTCGTCGGCGACGGCAAGGTTCTGTTCGACAGCGGGGTCGTCGACCGGTTCACGCCGAAGCAGTTCGACGTGAACGTGAGCGGCGTACGCGTCCTCGACCTGGTCGTCGGTGATGCGGGAGACGGCGGGTACAACGATCGCGCCGACTGGGCGGCACCTACTGCTACCTGTTGACCGTTCGGAAGCGGGCGGCCCTTGGTGGGCCGCCCGCTTCTGTTATTTCCAGTCGACCTCGGTGGAGCGGAGCCAGGTCCAGGTGCGGTTGCGCCAGGTGGGGGACTGGTGGGCGAGACGGGTCGCGTACTCGGGCCAGGCGGTGGTGGTCCGGTGGGACCAGGCCTTTTCGGCGAGGCCGGGGAGGCGGGGGAGGAGCAGGAGCTCGAGGTCGACGGAGTTCGTGATGGTCTCGCACCAGATGGCGGCCTCGACGCCGGCGATCCGGTCCGCGGCGATCAGGTCGGCCGGGTCCCAGGAGACGCCGTGTTCGAGCGAGGCGGCGCCGTAGAACTCGAGGCCGAGGCGTTCGCGGGCCTTCTCCTGTTCGGGGTCGGTGGACGCGTCCGCGTGCGGGCGGTCGAAGTACAGCCAGGTGACGGGGGAGACGATCAGCTTCGCGCCTTGTTCGAGGGCTTTCGGGGCGTCGTGCTTCGCCTTGCGGAGGGCGTCGACCAGGACCGGGAGGAGTTCCTCGGGTGGGGTCGGGGCGTCGGGGTTGTCGCCCATCGCGTCGATGTCGAGGTCCAGCCAGTACTGCACGACGTCGGCCGGATCGAGCTTCGCGCGGGCGATCTCCTGCCAGCCGACGACCCGCTTGCCGCGCTGCCGGACGAGTTCGGAGGCCTTCTCGACGAACGCGGCGTGGTCCTCGTCGGACATGCCCCAGGTCTCGTCGCCGCCGATGTGTACGTATTCACTCGTCGGGAACTGCGGGATGACCGCGTCCAGTACGTCCTCGACGAAGGTCCACGTCGCGTCCGGCGCGGGGTCCAGCGTGCCGAGGTGGAGCTGGTCGCCGTTCCCGAGTTCGATTGTCTTCGGGTCCGCGGGCGCGAGCTCCGGGTAGGCCTTGAAGACGGCGGCGGTGTGGCCGGGCATGTCGATCTCGGGTACGACGGTGATGTACCGGTCGGCGGCGTACGCGACGAGGTCGGCCAGTTCCGCCTGGGTGTAGTACCCGCCGGGCCGGTCCCCGATCGCGCCGGCCGCACCGATCCCGGTCAGCTCGGGGCGGGACGGTACTTCCACCCGCCAGCCCTGGTCGTCCGTCAGGTGCAGGTGGAGGACGTTCAGCTTGTACAGGTCGAGCATGTCGATGATCCGGCGTACCTCGTCCGGCCCGTGGAACGTCCGTACGACGTCCAGCGACAACCCCCGCCACGCGAAGCGCGGACCGTCGACGATTCGCCCACCCTGGAGCACCGCCATACCGTCCTCCAACTGCTCCACCACCAGCTGCCGGAGAGATGTCAGCCCCCGGTGCACCCCTTCAGCAGTAGCTCCCCAGACCCGAACCCCCGCCCCGGAAACCTCCAACCCGTAACGCTCATCCGCGGTCGGTGCGCCGTCGGCACGCACACCGAGTGCGGGCGGCACGTCGTCCACGGGGGCGAGTTCCAGCGTGATGCCCGTGGTGCCGGTCAAGCGGACGCCGGTGTCTTGCGCGAGGGCCTCGACGAAGCGGGTTGCCGGGCCGGACAGTTCGGGCGGGGCGGTGATGCCGGTGGTCGTAGTCAGGGTGAAGGTGCCGTCGGCGGGCGCGGTGGTCGCGGGTGCGGGGATCATCCCACGAGTCTGCGGCAAGACAGGGCCGAGCGTCAGCCCGCGCAGTAGCCGCGCAGTAGAGCGGTGAGGATGTCCGTGAGGCGAGGGCCGACGTCGACCACCGCGTGCGCCAGTTCCGGGGTCTCTTCGTAGAAGCCGCGGAGTTCCGTTCCCGGGGCCGCCATCTGCCAGAGTGCGCCGGCCATCGCGGTCGCGGTTGCTACCGCGTCCCCTGCCTGGGCTGCGGTCAGCGGGAGGATGGCGCTCAGCGCGGCGCTGACCGCCTTCGCCTCGGCGATCGCGGTGAGCTTGAAGGACTTGACCGCGGCGAACGACACGCCGCGCTCGAGGTTGAGCGGCGTGTGCGCGAGTAGGTCGCAGAACAGCGGCCGCGCGACCAGCGTGTCAGCAAGAACCGCCGCAACAGCCGAAATCCCCGCACTCGCACCGTCGGCCGTGGGCCGGTGTCTGTGCAGGCGGTCGAGTTGATTGCGGACGTCTGTCGACCACTCGGTCCAGGCGTTGGCCGACAGGCGCAGGAAGATCTCTTCGCGGGTCTCGAAGTACCGCAGCATGGCGGACTTGTGCATGCCGACGGCCGCGGCGATGTCCGTCAGCGTCACCGGCCGGACACCGCGCTCGGTGGCCAGCAGGGTCGCGGCCTCCAGGATCGCGGTCTCGCGGACGCGCTTGGCCTCGGCGCTCCGGGCGCGCTCGAACGTGGGCGGGGTCATGCGCCAACTCTACCGCAACATGGTTGCATTAATACCGCAACCGTGTTTCACTAAATCCGGAATCACTCCGAGGGAAGGCAGGAACCGTGCAGACCATCGTCATCACCGGAACAGCGAGCGGATTCGGGCAGTTGGCCGTACGGCGGTTCGCCGGCGCCGGGTGGAACGTCGTCGCGACCGTCCGCAAGGAGTCCGACCTGGACGCGCACCGCGACGTACCGAACGTGAAGACCCTGCTGCTGGATGTCGACGACGAGGAGGCGGATCTGGCGTTCGGCGAGATCGCGCGGTCGGCGTTCGGGCGGGTGGACGCGGTGATCAACAACGCCGGGTACTTCCAGTCCGGGCCGCTCGAGGCGACCACGATGGACCAGGCGCACCGGCAGTTCCGGACCAACGTGTTCGGGCTGATGGCGCTGAACAAGGCGTTCATCCCGATCTTCCGTGCCCAGCGGTCCGGCGTGATCGTCAACGTCAGCTCGATCAGCGCCGACGGCGGGTTCCCGTACACGTCGGTGTACCAGGCGTCGAAGGCGGCCGTCGCCTCGCTGACCGAAGGACTGCATGCCGAGCTGAGCGAGTTCGGCGTCCAGGTCAAGGCGCTGCACCCCGGCAACCACGCGACCAGGATCTTCAGCAAGGTCGACCGGGCCGAGGACGTGCCGGACGACTACAACGCCTCCTGGGACAAGTTCGCGTCGCTGAACCTGGTGCGTTCGGACCCGGCGCTCACCGTCGAGGTGATGTTCCGGATGGTGAACGACGGCGACACCCGGAAGGTGCACTACTACAGCGGCCCCGACGGCGAGGCGATTCCGCGGGTCAAGCAACTGCTCGGCCAGGACTGGTACCTGGACGAACTCAACGCCCGCAACCGGGCCGAGGCGTCGCCGTTGTGGGACGCGCTGATGCCGCAGCCGGGTTCGCGCTGAGGGGCGGATCTCCAGGCCATCTCAATCCCGGTGGAGACCGTCGCGCAGGCGTGGAGGCAGCGCGGATCGCTGATTGTGATGGCCTGGAGAGCCGGGTCTACAGGCGCCCCCGGTGCTGCTCGGCCAGCTCCTTCAAGTAGTGGGCGCTGGCCTTGGGGGTTCGGGTTTGGGTTTCGTAGTCGACGCGGACGATGCCGAAGCGTTTGACGTAGCCGTAGGCCCATTCGAAGTTGTCCAGGAGGGACCACGCGAGGTAGCCGCGGATGTCGGCGCCTTGGGCGATGGCGTCGGCGACGGCGGCGAGGTGCGACGTGAAGTACGCCGTACGGCCGGTGTCGTCGACGTAGCCGTTCGCGTCGGGGACGTCCTCGAAGGCCGAGCCGTTCTCGGTGATGACCATCGGGAGGCGGGGGTAGTCGCGGGCGATGCCGGTGAGCAGGTCGGTGAAGCCCTCGGGGACGATCTCCCAGTCCATCGCGGTCCGGGGCTTCCCGAGGGGTACGTCGCGGCTCACCGGGTTGCCGTCGGCATCGGTCGTGCTGCCGTCCTCGGCGTACCCGGTGAACTTCTGGCTGAAGTAGTAGTTGACCCCGAGGACGTCGATCGGCGTGGAGATGATCTCCAGGTCGCCGTCCTCGATCGGTAGCTCGACGCCCTCGCGGGCCAGGTCCGCGACGACGTCTTCCGGATAGCGGCCGTGGACGAGCGGGTCGAGGTAGATCCGGCGGCCCATCCCGTCCGCCCGACGCGCGGCGTCGACGTCGGGAGCGGCGTCGCTCGCGGGGTACGCGGTGGCGACGTTCAGCGTGATACCGATGTCGAGCTTGCGTGGTGACGCCTCGCGCATCGCCTGCGTCGCGAGGCCGTGGCCGAGGAGCAGGTGGTGTACCGCGGCCAGCGCCGCCGGGTACTCGCGCCGCCCCGGGGCGTGCACGCCGTACGCGTACCCGAGCATCGCCGAGCACCACGGCTCGTTCAGCGTGGTCCAGGTGCCGACGCGGTCCTTCAGCGCGTCGAACACCAGCATCGCGTACTCCGCGAACCGGTACGCCGTGTCTCGCACCGGCCAGCCGCCCGCGTCCTCCAGCTCCTGCGGGAGGTCCCAGTGGTACAGCGTCACCCACGGGTCGATGCCCTGGGCAAGCAGTTCGTCGACGAGCTTGTCGTAGAAGCCGATGCCGGCCGGGTTGACCGGGCCCTTGCCGCGCGGCTGGACCCGCGGCCAGGCGACCGAGAACCGGTACGTGTCCAGGCCAAGGTCCTTGATCAGCGCGACGTCCGCCGGCATCCGGTGGTAGTGGTCACACGCGACGTCGCCGGTGTCGGCGTTGTCGATCGCGCCGGGCACCTGGCAGAAGGTGTCCCAGATGGACGGGGTACGGCCGTCTTCGTTGACCGCACCCTCGATCTGGTACGCCGAGGTCGCGACGCCCCAGCGGAATCCGGTGGGGAAGGTCGCGGCAAGGTCAGCAGATGTCATCTTCGTCTTTCTAGGCGGTGCGGCCGGGGAGCCAGCAGGCGACGGAGCGGTCGGGGTCGTTGCGGGCGGACGGGATTCCCAGGACGGGGATCTCGGTCGAGCAGCGGTCGAAGGCTTGCGGGCATCTCGGGTGGAAGGAGCAGCCCGACGGCATACCGCGCAGGTCGGGAGGCGAACCCGGTATCCCGGACAGCTCCCGCCGTTCTCCTCGCAATGCGGGGAAGGATTTGAGCAGGCCTTCGGAGTACGGGTGCAGGGAGTCCCGGTACAAGTCGGCCGAGCGCGCCTCCTCGACGATGCGGCCGCCGTACATGATCGCGATGCGGTCGGAGAACTCGACCAGCAGGGACAGGTCGTGGGTGATGAACAGGACCGAGAAGCCCAGGCGTTCGCGGAGTTCGACGAGCTGGGCGAGAATCTGGCGTTGCATCACCACATCGAGCGCGGTGGTCGGTTCGTCCATGATCACGACCTGCGGCTCGAGGACGAGCGCCATGCCGATCATCACCCGCTGCCGCATGCCACCGGACAGTTGGTGCGGGTACGCGTCCATCCGGTCCGCGGAGATGCCGACGAGTTTCAGCATCTCCTGCGCCCGGGCGATCCGGGCCGGGGCGGTCAGCCCGGGCTCGTGCGCCTTGATCACGTCGAGCAGCTGGGTGGAGACCTTGTGCACCGGATTCAGCGAGTTCATCGCGCCCTGGAACACGATCGACGTCTCCGCCCAGCGGTACCTGCGCAGCTCCGCGTCGGTCAGCGCCATCACGTCGTACGAATCACCGGACGCGGGGTGGTACACGACCGACCCGCCGCTGATCACGCCGGGCGGCGGCAGCAGCCGGGTCACGCCGTACGCGAGCGTCGACTTCCCACTGCCGCTCTCGCCGGCCAGCCCGAGTACTTCGCCGCGGTGCAACGTCAGCGTGACGTCCCGGACGGCCTGCACCGCCTCCGAGCCGAGGCCGTAGTCGACGTGGAAGTTCTTGATCTCCAGCACCGGCGTCTTCACGCGACTTCCTCCTCCGGACGGCGTCGTACGACGGGGGTCACCGGTTCAGGCGACGACAGCACCGGAGTGAAGCCGACCCGCATCCGTACGGATCGGCCGTCCTTCGCCAAAACCCGACGACGCAGCACGCGGGTGTGGCCGCTCGACCGCAGTCGCGGGCTGACGAACTCGTCGATGCCGAAGTTGATCAGCGACAACGCCGTACCGAGGATCGCGATCGCGAGGCCGGCCGGGACGAACCACCACCACGCGCCCTGGGCCAGCGCCTGCTGCGACTGCGCCCAGAACAGGATGGTTCCCCAGTTCCACTCGGAGATCGTCGAGATGCCGATGAACGCCAGCGTGATCTCGGACATCACCGCGAAGATCACCGTACCGACGAAACCGGACGCGATGATCGCGGTCAGGTTCGGCATGATCTCGAACGTGATGATCCGCCAGGTACTCTCCCCGGTTGCCCGCGCCGCCTCCACGTAGTCCCGCCGGCGCAACGACAACGTCTGCGCCCGCAGTACTCGCGCACCCCACGCCCAGGACGTGAAACCGATGACCAGGGCAACCATCAGGTCGCCCGCGGACGGGATCGTGGACGCCACGATGATGATCAGCGGCAACGCCGGAATCACCAGGAAAACGTTTGACAGCGCGGAAAGCCCGTCGTCGGCGGCCCCGCCGAGGAAGCCGGCGCTGACCCCGATCAGGATCGACAGCGTGGTCGCGACGAGCCCGGCCAGCAGCCCGACGAACATCACCCCGCGGGTACCGACGAGCACCTGACTGAAGATGTCCTGCCCGAGGTGCGTGGTGCCGAACCAGTGCTTCCCGGACGGCGCCTGGATCAGGTCGCTGCTCCGCGCCGACGGGTCGTACGGCGCGATCCACGGGCCGATGATCGCGATCAGGCAGAAGAACGCGAGGACGACGAGGCCGGTCGCGGCCTTCGGGTTCGCGACGAACCGCAGCCGCCGGCGCTTGACCGGGGCGGTCGCGGTGGGTGTCACCGCGGTGATCGTGGCGGTCATCAGCCCTCCTTCCGGGTCCGCGGGTCGAGGAACAGGTACGCGACGTCGGCGAGCAGGTTGGCCACCAGGACCGACAGCGTGATCACCAGGAAGACGCCCTGCATCAACGGGTAGTCCTTCGCGCCGACGGCCTGGAACAGGTTGTAGCCGATGCCCGGGTACGAGAACACGATTTCCACCAGCAACGTGCCGCCGACGATGAACCCGAGCGACAGCGCGAATCCGGAAACGTTCGGCAACAGCGCGTTTCGTGCGGCGTAGCTGACCATCACCCGGCGCTCCGGCAGGCCCTTCGCGTGCGCGACCGTGATGTAGTCCTCGGACGCGACCGTCACCATCATGTTCCGCATGGTCAGGATCCAGCCGCTCACCGACGAGATCAGGATCGTGAACGCCGGCAGCAGACTGTGCTGTACGGCGCTGCCGATGAACCCGGAGGTCCACGAGGGAACCAGACCCGGCTCGTACCCGCCCGACGACGGGAAGAAGCTGTCCGGTCCGGCGAGCAGCGCGATCGCCAGCAGGCCGAGCCAGAAGTACGGGATCGACGACAGGAACGTTGTCACCGGCAACAACCCGTCCATCATCGACCCGCGCCGCCAGCCCGCGATCACGCCCAGCGACGTACCGATCAGGAAGCTCGCGAACGTGGTGATACCTACCAGCGCGATCGTCCAGGGCAGGCTTTGGCGAAGGATTTCCGAAACCGGTGTCGGGAAGAACGTGAACGACAACCCGAGGTCGCCGCGGAACACCTGGCCCCAGTAGGCGACGTACTGGCTCCACAACGACCTGTGCTTGTCCAGGCCGAACAGGACGTACAGGGACTGGATCGCGTCGGTGCTCAGCTGGCCCTGGTACTTGTTGATCAGCGACGTCACCGGGTCGCCCGGGATCAGCCGCGGGATGAAGAAGTTGATCGTCAGCGCGGCCCACGCCGTGAAGACGTAGAACGCCAACCGCTGCAGGAGGAACTTCACTTCGCCACCTCCGGCGCGTAGAGCCAGCAGGCGGCCCAATGGCCTTCGGCGGGCAGCTCGAACCGGGGCGGGAGGTCGGTCGCGCACTTCGGCATCGCGTGCACGCAGCGCGGGTTGAACCGGCAGCCGCCCGGCGGGGCGATCAGGCTCGGTGGTTCGCCGCCGGCCTGGTCCTCGGGCGTACTCAGCTGCCCGAGCCGGTCCGGATCCGGCGCGCTCTCGATCAGCAGCCGGGTGTACGGGTGCGCCGGGTGCTGCGTGACCGTCTCGGAGTCGCCGCCCTCGACCATCCGCCCGGCGTACATCACCAGCGTCTCGTCGGCGAAGTACCGCGCGGACGCGATGTCGTGGGTGATGTACAGGATCGCGAGGTCGAGCCGTTCCTTGAGGTCCCGGAGCAGGTTCAGGACGCCGAGCCGGATCGACACGTCCAGCATCGACACCGGCTCGTCCGCGAGCAGCGCCTCCGGATCGGCGCCGAGCGCGCGGGCGATCGACACCCGTTGCCGCTGGCCACCGGACAGTTCGTGCGGGAACTTGTCGAGGTACCGCTCCGGGGGAGTGAGCTGGACCTGCTCGAGCAACGCGCGCAGGTTCTGCTCGAGATCCCCCGCGCGGCCGTGGATCTTCAACGACCGCGTCAGGTGGTACCGCACGGTGTGCGTCGGGTTCAGCGAGGCGAACGGGTCCTGGAAGATCATCTGCACCTTGCGCGCGTACGCCCGGAACTTCCGGCCGCCGCGGACCGTGACCGGCTCGCCGTGCAGCCGGATCTCGCCGGCGGTCCGCCCGTACAGCTGGGCCATCAGCCGCGCCACGGTGGACTTGCCCGACCCGGACTCGCCGACCAGCGCGGTCACCCGGCCGCGGCGCAGCGTGAGCTTCACGTCGTCGACCGCGTGCACGGCCTTGTGGTCGCGGCTGAACAGGTCGCGGACGCCCCGCCGTACCGGAAAGTGCTTGGTGAGGCCTTCCGCCTCCAGAACAACCTCGGTCTCGGTGACCGTCATCAGTCTCCCCTCGAGGCGACGGGCGCCGGACCAGCGCGGTCCGGCGCCCGTGCACCGCTTGCTACTGGCTGCCGGCCGGCTTCAGGTTCAGGATGATCTGCAGAGCGTTCTGCTGGGTCGGCTGTGCCGGCCCGTACTGGTTCTGCTCGTCGGGCCAGCCGACCCAGTTCTTCGTGCTGTAGAGACCGCCGACGTTGGACGCCGAGGTGGGGATGATCGGCATCTGCTCGACCATGATCTTCTGCAGCGTGTTCAGCGCCGCGGTCCGGGTCGCGTTGTCGGCGGCGTTCGCGTACTGGTCGAGCGCCTTGGTCGCCTCCGGGCTGTTGAACCGCCCGTAGTTGCCGCTCACCCCACCCTTGCCGACCGGCTTCAGGATCTTGCCGTCCATGATGTTCTGGTAGATGTCGAACGGCGTCGCGCCGCCGTTGGTCCAGTGCATCGCGGCGTCGAAGTTGCCGGTGTCGATGTTCTTGAACCAGGCGTCCTGGTTGGCCTTGTCGATGGTCGCCTTGATCCCGATCGTGGACAGGTTGTCCTTGATGATCTCGAGATCGGTCTGGTAGTCGGACCAGCCGGCCGGGTCGGTCAGCGTCAGCGTCACCGGCTTGCCCGTCGGGTCCTTCAGGACGTCGCCCTCGAGCTTGAAGCCGGCGCCGGACAGCTCCTTCTTGGCGCCGTCCAGGTCGACCGAGTGCACCTTGCCCTTGTACTCGGGCGCGATGAACGACTCACCGGCCGGGGTCGGGATGCCCGTGACGGACTCGACCTTCGGGTAGAAGTACCCGGCCTCGCCCTGGTTGAAGATGTCGTCGCGGTTGATCACCAGGTTCATCGCGCGGCGCAGCGCCGGGTTGTCGAAGGGCTTGCGGGTGGTGTTGATCCAGAGGCCGTGGATGCCGAGGTTCGCCGGGAACCAGAGCTTGTTGTTCTTCGGGTCCTTCGACTGGTAGACGGCCTTCACGTTCGGGACGAACACGAAGCTCCACTCCGACGAGCCGTTCGCCAGCGCGGTGGTCTGCGCGTTGTTGTCGTTGTACGACGTGTACCGGAGCTCCTTGACCTTCGGGAGGTCCTGCCAGTACGAGTCCCGCAGCGTCAGCGTGGTGGTCTGCGGGGTGAACGACTTGACCGTGTACGGGCCGGTGCCGATCGGGTTCTTCAGGGTGTCCTGGGTCGGGTCCGCGATCGTGGACCACTGGTGCTTCGGTACCACGAACACGGTCAGGATCTTGTTCTGGTTGGTGAACTGCGACCGGGGGAAGGTCAGATCCACCTTGTTGCCGGAGGCGGTGATCGTGCCGTAGGGGATCGCGTCGGTGTTCAGCGCGTCGTGGTCCTTGCGCAGCTGGAACGAGTACGCCACGTCGTCCGCGGTCAGCGGCTGGCCGTCGGACCACTTCACGCCGTCGCGGATCGTGAACGACAGCTTGGTGTAGTTGGCGTCCCACTTCCACTCGGTCGCCAGCCACGGCTTGCCGGGCTCGGTCGGCTTGATCCCGTTGATCATCACCAGCGGCTCGTAGATCATCCACCGGTAGCCCAGCGAGGCACCCGCGGAGGAGCCGAGGAACGGGTTGTTGTTCTCGGTCTGCGGACCGTTCGGCATGCCGATGTTCAGTACGGTCGCGCCGCTGCCCGAGCTGCTGCCGGCGGCCTTCCCGCTCCCGTTACTACAAGCAGCCAGGGTGGCTGCGGCGAGCAGGCCCGTGAGGGCCAGCGCGACGGTGCGTCGTGCTCGCATCGGTTCCTCCTGTGTTCCGTTGGCGGATGGCCCACCCTGAGCCGGTGGGCCAGTGCATCCTGGCGTGAAAGCGCTCTCATGGGAAGAGCTCACAGCCGGTCGAACGAGTACGCCGGCGACGGAGCAGGGGCAGCTGCCCCGCCGCCGGAGCTACTGGTGGGATCGAGGTTTCGGGGCGGTTGAACTGCGGACGATCAGCGTCGTCGGCAGTACTTGCGGGCCGTCCGGCAGCGGGGTGCCGCCGAAGTACCCCATCAGCATCCGGGCCGCGGCCTGACCCATCTGGCGCATCGGCTGATGCACCGTGGTCAGCGGCGGCTCGGTGTGCCCGGCGTACGGGATGTCGTCGAAACCGACCACGGACACGTCGCTCGGCACGTTCCGCCCGGTCTCCCGGACGGCCTGGATCGCGCCGCCGGCGGACAGGTCGTTGTGCGCGAACACCGCGTCGAACCCGAGCCGCTCGCCGAGCGCGTGCTGGACGCCGCGGCGCCCGCTCTCGTAGGTGAAGTCGCCCTCGTACACGAGTCTCGGGTCGAGCTCGATACCGGCTTCGGCGTAGGTGTCGCGGAAGCCGTCCAGGCGTTCGTGGGTGCAGCCGAAGCGTTCGACGCCGGTGATCACCAGTGGCCGGCGACGGCCGAGCTCCAGCAGGTGCCGGGCGGCGGACTCGCCGCCGGCGTAGTTGGTGGTGGCGACGGACGGGAACTGCGGGCGCTTGTCGCGGTCGTCGATCAGGACCACCGGGAGGCCGCGGGCGTGCAGCTGTTCGATGTACGTGAGCGTGCCCTCGGGCTCGATCACGAGCAGGCCGTCGAACGACTGTGACGAGACCTGGGACGCGAACTGCTGCATGGACTCCGCGCCCCGGTTGAAGGTGAACAGCAGCAGCCCGTAGCCCTCGCTCTCGACCACGTCGACGGCGCCCTGCAGGACCTCGCCCATCCACGGCCAGGTGAGCGACGGCACCAGCATTCCGACGATCCGGGTCCGGCCGCGGGCCAGTCCGACGGCGCGGGCGCTCGGCACGTACCCGAGCTCCTCGATCACCTGCCGGACGCGTTCGGCGGTCCGCAGGTCCAGCTCGCCCTTGCCGTTGAGGACGCGCGACACGGTG
>NZ_DASRVN010000375.1:0-18450 GCF_035655035.1 Kribbella sp.
CGGGCGTCCTCGGATAGTTGAGGCTCGAGTGCCGTCTCGATCCACAGGCCTGCTGCGCTGAATACGTTGATCAGGTCGGAGATGGTGTAGGGCCGCTTTGTCAGCGCGATCTGGTCGTTCCAACCGCTGGTGTAGGAGAACGGGACCGTGGAGAAATACTCCTCGCCCAAGGATGTGCCGTTTTGTTCGGCTCGTTCGACGGCGTAGCGGATCGGCTGCGTTTTGGTCAGGAGGATGAATCCGTCGTCGGCGAGCATCGCGCGGGCTGCCTGCAGGGTTCGGAGCGGATTCTTTGCGTAGCCGAAAGACTGTAGGAATAAGATGCGATCGAACGTACGGCCGACCAGCCCGGGTATCGAATCCAGTTCGGAGAGATCGCCTTGGATGAGCTCCAGGCCGGGCGGCGGGGTGCTGAGGAAGTTGCCGCTGACATCGATGCCTACGGAGGCGGTGGCACCTTCTCCCACGAGCTCAGCGAGCTTGTTGCCGTTGCCGCAGCCGAGGTCTAGGAGCGAGTGTCCGGTGACGTCACCCAGGAGGGCTCGTTGGGCTGGCCATTCGACAAGTCGATCCAGTGAGTCCTCCCTGGTGCGGGCGCGCTCGTAATCCGGAGCGAGGTCCAGCCACGCCTCGCTGGGATCCCCCGGCACGTTCTCTGAGTCATCCGCCACGAGACAGAACATAGCCGTCACAGGAGTAGCGACTCGAGGACCGAGCGGAAGATGGCGGGCTCGATGCCGTCGAAGCCAGGTCCCTTGGCGAGGCTGAGCGCGGTCGAGCCGAGCTCCCCCCGGCAGGTCGAGCATCCCGGACAGCTCCCAATCGAGCAGCACCGGACGGCCGTCACGGGCGAGCAGGTTCCACGGTTGGATGGCCTTGTGGGTCAGTACGACGGGACCCGGCCGCTCGCAACCGTCGACGAACTCGGCGATCGCGAGGAACGTCGAGACGCGCGAGGCGAGTTCGTCCGCCCACGGCTGTCCGGTCACCCGGGCCTGTTCGGCGAGTTCGGGCCAATCCCGTGCCGTCGGCTCCTCGGTCGCCACGTCGGTCCACTCGACGTCGAGCGCATGGATGCGCGCAAGGATCTCACCGATCTCGAACCCGTACGTCGCCGGCACCGGCGCTTCCGGTACCTTCTCCCCCGCGACCCACCGGTGGACGAGCAGGTGCTGGTCGGCCGCGAGAGGCTCGGTACGCCGGCAGCAAAGGCCGCTCGCTCGAACCTGAACAAATCCTCGACGTGGTACGTCCAACGCCGATCGACGAGATTCAACTCCTTGACGGCGAACGACCCTTGGTCGGTGTTAAGCCGGATCTATCGACTATTCGTGCTGACGATGTGGGTAAAAGCGTCGCGGGCCGGGTCTTCGACGTTCGCCAGGTACGCGAGCGCGCATGCAGAGGGAGGCAAACCGCGCAGTGGAATGGTCACCACATCGGGATGCACGAAATGCTCCGCAAACGGTGCGACTGTCGGATGTACGAGGCGGCCGCGAGCCAGCAGATACAGGAGTTCGGCATTGTCCGCGATCGCCACGTCGACGAACCTGACCGGCCGGCCGGACGGGGTTCTGGACGGGCAGGTTGCCTCGGCGGCTTCCGCGGTGAGTCCGTACGGGCGCCTGACGTCGTGATCTGCGAGGTCCTCGACGGTCAGCTCGGCGTGACCGGCGAGCGGATGCGTCCGGCCGACCATCACGACGCGCTGGTCCGCGGCGCTCAGCACGGGACCGACGACGATGTCCGGCTGGTCGAGCGGGAGCCGGGTCACCACCAGGTCGACCTCGCGGCGGCGCAACGGACCGAGGCGGTCGTCGAACGGCGTCGTGCTCAGCTGCACGCTGGCCCCGGCGTACGCGGCCTCGAACTGCTCGATCGCGCGGCTGAGGACGTCCACGCCCGAGGCGGCGTTCAGCAGTCCGACACGCACGACCCCCGGCCCGGATCCCCGGAACCGGGCCGTCCGTAGCACGTGGTCGAGGCGGGCCACGGCGGGACTGAGCTCGGCGTACAGCGCGCGCCCGGCGTCGGTCAGTTCGACGACACGGCTGGTACGGCGGAACAGCCCCTGACCGCCGAGCTTCCGCTCAAGCGCCCGTACGGTCTGGCTGACCCGCGAGGTCGTGAGGCCGAGGCGTCCCGCGGTGCGGCCGAAGTGCAACTCCTCGGCAAGCACCAGGAACACCCGAAGCTCACGCAACTCGACGTCCGGCATCGTTGAGCGATGCTACACGTTCCGTGCTGCAGATCGGCGTTGATGGCGGCCGTGCACGCTGCGAAGGTCGAGTCATGAACTCAGGCAACGTGATCACGGTGGGCGTGCTGACACCCCATGCACTGCCCGGTCCGGAGGTCGAGTTGCCGGACATGGCATCGGGACGCGTCCGCGTTGAGGTGTCCCGTACCGCTTCTGACGCCGGGCCGACCTCACCGGACGGTTTGCGCGCACAGGCGCGGCCCGCAGTACTCGACAAGGCGGCGGCGCTTTTGCCTGCCGCGGATGTGCTCGCGTTCGCGTCGACGGGTTCGGCGTACGCCCTGGGGTACGCCGAGGAATCGGCGCTCGTGGAGCGACTCCGGGAGCGGTGGGACGTGCCGGTGTCTGCCACGTGCCTAGCGGCGGTGGCTGCTCTTCGGGCTCGGGACATCAAGCGCATCAGCCTTGTGCATCCGCCGTGGTTCGGTGCCTCGTTGAACGAGCTCGGCGCCGAGTACTTCGGTAGTCAGGGCTTCGAGGTCGTCGATGCTCGTCTGGCGGACCTCCCCGACGACCCGAACAAGGTCGAGCCGGCCATGGTCGTCGAGTGGGTCGCGCGGCACTTGTCCGACCGTGCCGAGGCCGTGTTCATCGGCGGGAACGGCCTCCGGGCCGCGCGCGCCGTCCGGGCCCTGGAGCGGCGGACCGGGCGCGTCGTTCTGCAGGCGAATCAGATTCTGCTGTGGTCGGTCCTCCACAACATGCCGGCGGACATCAAACTGAACGGGAAAGAGGAGAAATGAGAGACGTCATTCTGTACATGTCGATGTCGCTGGACGGGTTCGTCGGCAGCGACCGTGCGCACCCGGGCATGACGATCCCCGAGGGTGCCGACCTCGAGCGGTGGAAGCTCGACCGGATCAGTACGGCGGGTGCGCATCTGATGGGGCGTACGACGTACCAGGAGATGGCGTCGTACTGGCCGCATTCGGATGGCGATTACGCGGCTCCGATGAACGACATTCCGAAGGTCGTTTTCTCGAGGACGCTGACCGACGCGGAGGCGAGTTGGCCGGTCACCCGAGTTGCCCGCGGCGACCTCGCGGCCGAGATCGCGACGATCAAGGCCGAGCCGGGTGCGGACGTGATCGTGTGGGGCGGTCGGCGGTTGGCCGGTGCTTTGGCTGCGGAGGATCTCATCGACGAGTACCGCCTGCTGATCCAGCCGTTGGTGCTGGGTGCCGGACAGGCTCTGTTCGACCAGCTACCGGAGGCCAGACACCTCAAGCTCGTCGAGGCCCTGCCGTTCCCCAGCGGCGTCGTCGTGCACATCTACAGAAGGCAGTCAGCCTGAGCAGAGGCAGAACGGGTGCCCGTCCGGGTCGAGCATGACGCGATGTTCGGATGGACGTGGTTGGACGGGGGCGATCGTGGCGCCGCATTCGACTGCCCAGGTGACTGCGGTGTCCAGGTCGTCTACGCCGAGGTCCAGGTGCATGGTCGACGTCTGCTCGCCGTCGACGGCCGGCCACTGCGGGCGGCGGTAGTTCGCCTCGTAGTCGAAGTTCAGGGCTGGTTCCGTGACGCCTTCGGGCGGACAGACCAGCGCGTAGCCGGCCTCCGGTGGTTCGCCCGGGCGCGGGCCTTCTTCGCGGATGTACGACCAGTTCAGCAGCCGCGAGTAGAACCGCGCCAACTCCCGCGGCCGCGCAGCCATAATCGTCAACGCCCCGACCCGCACCCGCGGCGCGGCACCAAATCCCCCGTCATTTGAATGCTGGGCTTTTCCTGGGTGCATCTTTTGAGGGTAGGTGGAAAGGGGGACGTTTGGTCCAGGTTGCCCAGCGCCAGAGGTATTCGAGGGGGCCTTGGGAGTGGTGGCGGAGCCAGAGGGTTGAGGCGAGGGATTGGGCGGTGAGGATGGCGGCGGCGATCAGGACGACATCTCGGGTGGTGATGGTGTGGAGGTCGAGGACCCGGATGATGGTCAGGACGAGGATGGTGGCGGAGATGTAGTTCGTCAGCGCCATTCGGCCGAGCGGGCTGAAGATCGCTTTCAGGACGGGGCGGGCGGGGGTTCGGAGCAGAAGCAGGAGCAGGCAGATGTAGAAGGCTGCGACGACAAGTCCGCCAAAGGCGAGGGCGAAAGAGAACTGCCTGTCCCCCGCGTTGAGGCTTGATTGCCAGATCAGGAGCGGTACGGCGAGAACTGCCAGCGCGAGCGTGACGGCGGGTAGGATGCGGCCGCGCCCCGTGGCCAGGCGGTCCACGACGCCGAGGCGGACGAGGGCTGAGCCGCTGAGGAACAGGCCCGCGGTGAGCGAGAAGCGGCCGTCGCCGGTGATGAGTGAGACGAGGATCAGCGACGGTCCGAGGATCGCGACGGCGCGGGCCGGGAGCCAGGTCGACGGCAGGAGAACAAGGAGCCCGACGACGGCGTACGTCGACAGGATGTCGCCCCACCACAGCAGCAGGAAATGGGCAGCGCCGATCAGGAGCAACGTGAGCAGCCGCCGCAGCAGCAGTACCCGCGGGCGCGGTACCCGATCGGCAACCGAGCGCAGCAGCAACGCGAACCCGATCCCGAAGAGCAACGCGAAGATCGGCATGAACCGCTGCTCGACGAACAAGCCGAGCCACGCGGCGCCGCCGGACTCCCCCGACACGGTCATCGTGCGCCCGCCGGAGATCGGCTGGACGTTCGCCAGCAGGATCCCGCAGAGCGCGAAGCCGCGAATCACGTCGAGTGCGACGATCCGCGGCTGTCCGGATGAGGTAGGCATGCCTCCACCCTGGCGGGGACGATCCGCCGGCGGCAGCGGCCGGAAGTACGTTCGGACGGTACTTTCGGCCGGTTCTTACCGCCGTCGGCGATTCCGTACGCTGACCCGGTGCGCTTAGCGAGAACGAGTACGGACGTCGTCTTCGGCGGCTGCGTACTCGTGCTGCTCGGATATTCGGCGTACCAGCTCGCGACCGTCTGGGGTCCGCAGTACTGGATCCTCGACGCCGCCACGGGAGCCGTGGTCGGGATGATCACGCTGCTGCGGAGGTATGACCGGTGGCGCGCGGCCGTCGCCGGTCTCACGATCGCGGCTGTCACCGTACTGGTCGCCTGGACGGCAGGCCTGCCGACCGAGCCGGGACCGGCGATGGCGGTGGGGCTCGCGGTGCTCGTCGGCTCGGGAGTCGCCTCGCTGCCGATTCCCCAGGCGGGCGTCGTGGCTGCAGGCGGGTTGATCGTTGCCGTAGGCAGCTTGTTGATCGGGCACGGATCCGGCGTCGGTACGGTGAATGCGGCCGGCTGGGTGATCGCGACGACGGCAGGATTGGCGTTGCGGCTTCGGGATGTACGGCGGCGTGCCGCGGCCGAGCGGATCCGCCAGGACGAGCGGATCGAGCTGGCGCGGGAGCTCCATGACGTGGTCGCCCATCACATCTCCGGCATCGTCCTGCAGGCGCAGGGCGCGCGGATCGTGGGGCGGCGGACGCCGTCGCAGTACGACGAATCGCTCGCCGGGATCGAGGCCGCCGGGGCCGAGGCGCTGGCGGCGATGCGACGGGTCGTGGGGTTGCTCCGCAGCGATGACGTCGTCCCCGGGCCGATGCGGCTGGATCAGCTGCGGGAGCTGGCTGCGCGGTTCGACGAGCACGGTCAGGCGATCTCGCTCGACCTTCCGGCGGCGGAACCGTCGTGGCCGCCGGAGGTGATGATGACGGTGTGCCGGGTGGTTCAGGAGTCGCTGACCAACGTCACCCGTCATGCCGCGCACGCCGCGACGGTGACGGTTCGCGTTGTCCAGGTGAGTAACACGGTCGCTGTCGAGGTGGCGGACGACGCGGAGCACAATGCGCGGCACCAGCGTCCCGGCTACGGCTTGATCGGCCTCCGGGAGCGCGTCGAGGCCCTCGGCGGGACGCTGTCAGCCGGCCCGCGAGCTGGCGCAGGCTGGACGGTCGAGGTTTCACTGCCGCTGGAGCCCGCCCGATGACGATCAGCGTGTTGCTTGCCGATGATCAGGCGATGGTTCGGAGTGGTTTGCGGTTGATTCTGGAGAATCAGCCGGACATCCGGGTGGTCGCGGAAGCGGCCGATGGTGTCGAGGCGATCGCCCTGGCGCGGGAGTTGCGGCCGGACGTATGTCTGGTCGACATCCGGATGCCGCGGCTCGACGGTGTCGAGGTGACCCGGGCGCTGGCCGGGCCCGACGTACCCGAACCGCTCAAGGTCGTCGTCGTGACCACGTTCGACCTCGATGAATACGTATACGGCGCGCTGCGCGGCGGCGCGGTCGGGTTCATCCTGAAGGACGCCGGGCCGGCCATGCTCACCGAGGCGGTCCGCGCGGCGTACGCCGGGGACGCCCTCGTCTCCCCCTCCATCACGGTCCGGCTGCTCCGCCGCCTCACGCCTATCGCAGGTACGGCGGCCCGGACTCCCCTGTCGGACCGTGAGGTCGACGTGGTGAAGGCAATCGCCCGCGGCCGGACCAACCACGAGATCGCCGCAGAGCTGTTCATCTCGCTGAGCACCGTCAAGGGTCACGTCGCGGGCATCCAGAACAAGCTCAAGGCCCGCAACCGTACCGAGGTCGCGGTCTGGGCCTGGCAGTCGGGACTGGTCTAGCACGACCTTGTGAATACGATCACGAGCTGCGAGGATCTGCGGCATGACCCGCGACGGCGCAGTGCAGCCCGGGCGTCTTCGCGGGCGGTTGGACGGTATGCGCGAGTCCTGGAACCCACCGCGGGCAGCGGATCTCGCGAGCCCCTACAGATTCCTCCTCTGGCTCACGCGGGAGCAGGTACGGCGGGTCGCCGCAGGTGCCGCGTTGGGAACGTGCTGGATGATCGGGCTGACCGTACCGCCCTGGATCCTGGCCAAAGCCGTCGACGAAGGGCTCGCCGCCCGCGACACGAGCGCCCTGGTCAAATGGGTCCTGCTGCTGCTCGGTGTCGGCGTCCTGAACGCACTGCTCGGGATCGCGCGGCACCGGACGATGACGAAGATCCGCATGGACGCGGCGTTCCGCTCCGTGCGCGCCACGGTCTGGCACACGTCGCGGTTGGGCGCGTCGCTCACGCGGCGGGTGAGCGCCGGCGAGGTGGTGACGGTCGGCATCAGCGACGTGTACACGGTCGCCCAGGCGTTGACGGTCACCGGTCCGGGTGTCGGCGCGGTCATCGCGTACGGCGTGGTCGCGGTCGTGCTGTTCACGATCTCGCCGGTGCTGGCGGCGGTCGTACTGGCCGGCGTACCGCTGCTCGCCGTCGCGGTCGGGCCGTTCCTGCAGCGCATCGAGCGTACGGGCGGTACTTACCGCGTCCATCAGGGGGAGTTGACGACGCGGCTCGTCGACATACTCGGCGGGTTGCGGGTGCTGAACGGCCTGGGTGGGAAGGCGGTTGTCGCCGAGCGGTACGAGCGTGAGTCGCAGCGGTTGATCGGACATGGGTATCGGGCGGCGAGGCCGGCGAGTTGGGTCGGGGCCTTGTCCACCGGGTTGCCGGCTTTGTTTCTCGCGGCGGTGGTGTGGTTGTCGGCGCGGATGGCCGCGACCGGTGCGATCACGATCGGGGACGTGGTTGCGGTTTATGGGTACGTCGCCGTGCTGGTCGTTCCGGAGTCCGCATTCATCGAGGGCGGCGGGGATATCGCGCGGGCTCGGGTGGCCGGTCAGCGGATCGTCGACCTGTTGAACCTGCCGGTTGCTTCTGGGGATGGCGCTGGTACGCCGGATCCGCTGGTGGACCCGGTCTCGGGGGTGGTGGTTCGGCCAGGTGTGCTGACGGCGGTGGTCGCGGCACGGCCGGCGGAGGCGATTGCGGTTCTCGAACGTCTTGGCCAGGTACACACTCGAGCGGCCGACCGGCGGCGGTTGGTTGTCGCGGACAACGATGCCGAGGTGTTCGCGGGGACGGTCCGTGACGTCGTCGCGGGACGCCTCGACCCGGAGGACGACCGGATCCGTGCCGCGCTGCGCGTCGCGGTCGCGGAGGACGTCGTCGAGGCGCTCCCCGACGGGCTGTACGCACCGATCGCGGCCGGCGGTACCGATCTGTCGGGCGGTCAACGTCAGCGCATCCGCCTGGCGAGGGCGGTCTACTCGGCACCCGACGTACTGCTCGCCGTCGAGCCGACCTCCGCGCTCGACGCGAACACCGAGGCGGCTGTCATCGACCAGATCCGCGAAGCGCGGCGCGACCTGACAACCGTGCTCACCACGACCTCCCCACTCGTGCTGGATCGCGCCGACGAGGTGATCGTCCTGACGGCCGGCAAGGTGTCGGCGGCCGGGACGCATACGGACCTGCTGCGCACCGATCCGTACTATCGCGACCTCGTGTCCCGGGCCGCCGATGACTAGCCGGCTACCGGTCGCCGGCCCCGCGGAGGTCCGCGCGGCCGCGATCCGCGACCTCGGCGCCGACCGCCGCGCCGTCGTCGGCGTCGTACTGGTCAACGGCCTGGCCTCGGCGGCAGGCCTGGTGGCCCCCTGGCTCCTCGGCCGCATCGTCGACACGATCCGCGCAGGTGGCGGCGATGTACTCAGCGCGGTGGACCGACTCGCGTTCGGCGCGCTGGTGTTCACTGTCGTACAGACCGTCCTGGCGTGGTGGGCGCTGAAGATCGGCTACCGATTCGGCGAGCGTACGGCGGCACGTGTCCGCGAACGCTTCCTGGCCCGGACCCTCGCGCTCCCACCACGCGAAGCGGACCAGGTCCCGGCCGGAGACCTGATCGCCCGCGGCAGCACCGACGCCTCACTGGTCGCGTCCACGCTGCGCTCGGCGGTGCCCGAAGTACTAGTGGCCCTCATGCACGCGCTCTTCCTGATCGTCGCCGTGCTGGTCCTGGATCCGCGGCTCGGGCTGTGCGGGCTGATCTGTCTGCTCGGCGTCGGCGCGGCCGTCCGGTGGTACCTGCGCCGTGCGCGACCGGCGTACCTCGCCGTTGCCGCCACCGGCGCGGACCTGGCCGACGCCGTCGTCAGTACGGCGAAAGGCGCCCGTACGGTCGACCTTCTCGGCCTGGAACGCCGCCGCGCCGAGGCGACGGAGGCGGCCGTCGCGAGCGCCCGGACCGCGCGCCTCGACGCGTTGTGGCTGCGGACTGTGCTGTTCCCGTGGGTCGACGTCTCGCTGGCGCTGCCGGTGGTCGGCGTGCTGCTCGTCGGTGGCGCGTTGTACGCCAACGACCTGGTCAGCCTGGGAGTCGTCGTGACCGCGACGGTCTACCTGCGCCAGCTCGTGGGCCCGCTCGACACGCTGATGCTCTGGATCGAACAACTGCAGGGCGCCGGCGCGTCATACGCACGCGTCGAAGGACTCGCGGACATCCCGAAGGCGCAGCCGGCCGTGCCGGTGCAGGACGTCGGCGACCGCATCCAGGTGCGCGACGCGCACTTCAGCTACACCGGCGCCCGCGACGTACTCCTGGGTGTCGATCTGCTCGTCCAGCCCGGTGAACGGCTGGCGATCGTCGGTACGTCGGGAGCCGGGAAGTCGACGCTCGCCCGCCTGCTCGCGGGCCTCGACCGCCCGCGGACCGGGTCCGTGACCATCGGCGGTACGCCGGTCGCGGACCTACCGCCCGAGCAGCTGCGCGAGCACGTCGTACTGCTCACGCAGGACCATCACGTCTTCCACGACACGGTCCGCGACAACCTGCTGATCGCGAAGCCTGACGCCACCGACGAGGAGCTGTACGCCGCACTCGCCGCCGTGGGTTGGTCGGGCGAGCTGGACAGCGACGCGGACCTCGACGACGCCGGCGCTCAGCAGCTCTCCCTGGCCCGGGTCGTGCTCGCGAATCCGCACACACTGATCCTGGACGAGGCGACGGCGTTGCTGGATCCGAAGACGGCACGGCGTACGGAGCAGTCGCTGGCCGGCGTACTGCGGGGCCGTACCGTGATCGCGATCGCGCACCGACTGCAGACGGCCCACGACGCGGACCGGATCGCCGTCATGGAGGCGGGCGAACTGGTCGAACTCGGCACCCATGACGAGCTCGTCAGCGCCGGAGGGGTCTACGGGCAACTCTGGCGGGCCTGGCACGGCGACCCTGCCGAGCGGTAGAAGAGACTGTGGACATCTCGGTGATCGCGAAGGTGCCTGGTCTGCTCGAGGAACATCGGCTGCCGGGTCTGGCGGTGGGTGTCTGTACGGCGGACTCGGTGCTGTGGGCGGGTGGGTTCGGGGTCACGCGTGCCGGTGGTGATGTTCCGATCGGTACCGAGACCATGTTCAGCGTCCAGTCGTGTTCGAAGATGTACACGGCGACCGCGGTCCTGCACGCCGTACGGGAAGGGCTTGTCGAGATGGATGAGCCGATCGTGCGGTATCTGCCGGAATTCCGCGTGCGGAGTGCGTTCGAGGAGGATCCCGAGCGGCGGATCACGGTGCGGCATTTGCTGAGTCATACGGCGGGGTTCACCCATGAGGCGCCGGTCGGGTCGAACTATGTGGTCGGGCGGGAATCGTTCGAGGAGCATTGCCGGAGCATTTACCAGACGTGGTTGCGGTTTCCGGTCGGTGAGCGTTTCGAGTACTCGAATCTCGGGATCGATCTGGCCGGGTACATCTTGCAGCGGCGCAGTGGGCTGCCGTTCCACGAGTACGTACGGCGGGTGTTGTTCGAACCGTTGGGGCTGGAGCGGACGTCGTTCGACGCGCGGGTGATCGTGCGGGAGCGGGATCGGGCGATCGGCCATTCGAAGGGGTACTTGCGGTTGCCGGTGCGGGTACCGATGGTGGCCGCGGGCGGGTTGTACACGAGCGTCGCCGATGCGTGCCGGTACGTGCAATTCCATTTGACCGAGGCGGAATCGCTCGCCGAGTTGTACGAAGGGAAGACGTACGGGCTGGGTGTTGCGCTCGCCGAGGCGAACGGTATTCCCGTTCGCGGGCACGGCGGTGGCGGATTCGGGTTCCTGTCGGACATGTACTGGGCTCCGGAGGCGGGCATCGGGGTCGTCGTACTCACGAATTCCACGGCTCATCCGCTGCATTGGAAGCTTGCCTGCGACATCTTCCGGGAGGTCGTCGGTACGACGGCGGCGGAGGACGGGCCGTGGAACCGGGACTACGCGATCCACGTGTCCGGGGTTCGTGACGGGACCGCCCGGCTGCGGAAGGTGAACGGCATCCACCTGTTCGAACACTGGAACGGGCAGAACTTCCCGCTGCGCGAACACCAGCCCGGGCTGTACATCTCCTCCAATGGCGAAATGCTCGACCTCACGCAGACGCCCCCGACGTACGCGAACGTCCGGCTGCACGAATTGTCGGAACCGGGTGCTTAGGTTCGTTGCGTGGGTGTGGTCCGGCGAAAGGAGACGGCGATGTTCTCGGCGAAGCGGTTGACGCGGTTGCGGGCGGTGCTCGAGCGACGGGTCGAGTCCGGCGCCGTGCCGGGCGTCCTGGCGGTGCTCGCGCGCCGTGGCGAGGTCCACATCGAAGCGGTCGGCAGGCTCGCCTTCGAGAGCACGAGCCCGGAGATGGCGCCGGACACGATCGTCCGGCTGGCATCGATGTCGAAGCCGATCGTCGCCGCCTGCGCGATGACTCTGATCGAGGACTGCACCCTGCGCCTCGACGATCCGATCGACGACCTCGTGCCGGAGCTGGCCAACATGCGGGTCCTGGCCGATCCAGCGGGCCCGCTGGAGGACACCGTCGCGGCGGAGCGGCCGATCAGCGTCCGAGATGTACTGGCGTTCACGCTCGGCACCGGCATGCCCCCGGAGGAGGCGCCGATCGCCGCCGCGCTGGACACGCTCCGCGGGCCGTCCCTGGACGAGTGGATCGCGGGGCTCGGGAAGCTGCCGCTGGTCCATCAGCCCGGTGAGCGGTGGATGTACGACACGGGTTCCGACGTGACCGGCCTACTCATCCAGCGGGCCACCGGGAAGTCGTTCGGTACGGCGCTGCGGGAGCGGATCCTGGAGCCGCTCGGGATGAAGGACACCGGGTTCAGCGTCGAGGCGAAGGACTTCGGGCGGTTCGCGACGGCGTACGACCACGAGGACGGACCGGACGGGGCGGTTGTCCAGGACGTGCCGGAGACCGGGCGGTGGAGCACCCCAGCGGTGTTCGAGGGCGGTAGCGGCGGGCTGGTGTCGACGGCCGAGGACTACCTGGCGTTCGCGTCGGCGATGCTTGCCGGTGGCACGTACCAGGGCACGCAGGTGCTGTCGCGGGCGGCCGTGACGCTGATGACGAGCGACCAGCTGACACCGGCGCAGCGGGCGGTGTCCGGGTTCTGGCCCGGGTACTTCGCGAGCACGAGCTGGGGTCTCGGGACCGGGATCGTCGTCGACCGGACGCAGCTGGGGCCGTCGGCCGGGAGCTACGGGTGGAACGGGTTCTACGGCACGACCTGGTACAACGATCCGGCCGAGGAGCTGACCGGGATCCTGATCCAGCAGCGAGCTCACGCCGGTGACGCCCGGCTCGCGTTCCTGCGGGATTTCTGGACCAGCGTGTACCAGTCGCTCACCTAAGGAACGGCAAAACCTGCCCTGTCCTGCCGGGTCTGTCCGCTCTTCGGTCGTATCGTCCGAAGAGGTCCGGTTCACACCGAGCCGGAGATTCACGAACGGGGAACCAGATCCATGCGCAGGTCCGTACTGACTACCATCCCGCTGCTGCTCATCGCGCTGTTGCTCGGTGGCTGCGGCGGCTCCACGAAGAACAACAGCTCCGCCGGGTCGACACCGTCTGCCAGCACCAGCGCCGGCAGCACTCCGGCGACGTCCACGACCGCGGCCGCTGACACCTGCCCGGCGAGCAACACCAAGTCGTTCGCGAAGACCAAGTTCGTCGCGCACGTCGGGCTCGCGGCGGGCACCTTCCACCGGTGGATCTGGAAGCCGTACAAGGCCGGTACGTTCGCGAAGGGTGCGCACGGCCGGCTCAAGGCAGCCATCAAGGCCGGCCTGAGCGCGGCGTTCATCGCCCACGAGGTCAAGGTCGCCAGCGACGACGTGAACGCGAGCCCGGCGCTCTGCAAGGTCCTGAAGAAGCCGCTGGTCGCCCTCGGCAACCAACTCGACGGCCTGAAGAGCAAGATCACCAGCGGCGACGTCTCCTCGCTGGACGGCGTCAACACCGCCATCGCGGGCGTCACGTCGCTGAGCGACAAGAACGGCGCCCAGATCACCGAGACCTCCCAGAACTGACCCCCACTCCCCCTCGACGGCCGGGCCTGGCGGACACTTCGCCGGACCCGGCCGTCAACTTTGTCCGCCAGAATGTCGGACCGGGGTGGTCCGGTTCGTTGGGTGGGTGTACAGAGTGCTTGGGTGAAGGGAGACGGTGATGCAGTACCTGATTTCGGTGATCGACCATCGGACCGGCTCGGCGACCGACGACGAGATGGCGGCGATCAACGCGTTCAACGAGCAGCTGGTCGCGGACGGGCACTGGGTGTTCGCGGGCGGGCTGAGCGCGCCCAGTGACGCCACGGTGATCGACGGGCGCGGTGACGGGCCGCCGATCTTCACCGACGGGCCGTTCCTGGAGTCGAAGGAGTACCTGGCCGGGTTCTGGGTGTTCGAGGCGCCGGACCTGGACGTCGCGCTGAAGCTCGCGTCCGCCGCGTCGAAGGCCTGCAACCGGCGGCTCGAGGTGCGGCCGTTCCTGTGAGTGTCGTCGAGGAAGCGATCACCCGGGCGCACCGTGAGGAGTGGGCGCGGGTGGTCGCCTCGCTCGCGAAGCGGTTCGGGGACCTGGACATCGCGGAGGAGTCCGCGGCGGAGGCGTTCGCGACCGCGGTCGAGCGGTGGCCGGTGGACGGCGTACCGCCGAATCCCGGCGCCTGGCTGACCACCACCGCGAACCGCAAGGCGATCGACCGGATCCGCCGCGAGAGCAAGCGGGACGACAAACACAAGGAGGCTCAGATGTGGTACGACGATCCGCCGGAGCCTCTCGGGGTGATCGACGACGAGCGGCTCCGGCTGATCTTCACGTGCTGCCACCCGGCGCTGGCGATGGAGACCCGGGTGGCGCTGACGCTGCGGCTTGTCGGCGGGCTGACCGTGCCCGAGATCGCGCGCGCGTTCTTCGTCCAGGAGACCGCGATGGGTCAGCGGATCACCCGCGCGAAGGCGAAGATCAAGGCGGCCCGGATCCCCTACCGGGTGCCGGCCGCGGAGGACCTTCCGGGCCGGGTGTCCGGCGTACTGGCCGTGCTGTTCCTGGTCTTCAACGAGGGCTATCTGGCGACGGGGCCGGACACCGACCCGGTACGCGGCGAGCTGACCGCGGAGGCTATCCGGCTGACCCGCCTGATCCGCGCGCTGCTCCCGACCGACGGCGAGGTCGCCGGTCTGCTGGCGTTGATGCTGCTCACCGAGGCTCGCCGTACCGCGCGGGTCTCGCGGACCGGTGAGCTGGTCGCGCTCGACGAGCAGGACCGCGGCGCGTGGGACACGGCGATGATTGCCGAAGGCCACCACCTGGTACGCGAGCGGATCGCGACCCGGATCGCTCCCGGCCGGTACCAGATCCTCGCGGCGATCAACGCGGTCCACACGTCCGCTCGCGACGTACGAGACACCGACTGGTCGCAGGTCGTCGCGCTCTACAACCAGCTCGCGCTCGTCGACCCGTCCCCGATCGTCGCGCTGAACCGCGCGATCGCCGTCGCCGAGCTCGACGGCCCCGACGTCGCGCTGGCGATCGTCGACGGGCTCGCGGACAAGCTGTCCGGCTATCACCCGTACCACGCGACCCGCGCCGACCTGCTCCGCCGCCTGGGCCGGAGCCGGGAGTCGCGGGCGGCGTACGACGCGGCGATCGAGCTGTCCGGCAACACCGCCGAGATCGCCTACCTGACCCGCCGCCGCAACCAGCTCGGCTGAGCACTTGCGCGTCAACGCCTTACCATGAGGTAATGCATTACCACAGGGTAAGGAGATCATGGTGGCTGACGTAACCCGTGAGATCGCGATCCCGCGGCCGCCGAGTGTCGTCTGGCGGCAGTTCGGGACCGAGGAGGCGCTGCGCCGGTGGCTCGCGCCGACGCTGACGATCGACCTCGAGGAAGGCGGCGAGTACCGGATGCTCGGCGCCGACGGTGCGACCTGGATCAGCGGCGTCGTGCTCGAACTGGTCCCCGAGTGCCGGCTCGTCCTGTCGTGGCTCGAGGAGGACGCCGGCTGGGCGCATCCCGGGCGCCTGGTGATCGAGCTGCGCGCGACGGACGACGGTACGGCGGTGTCGCTGACGCACGACGGATTCGCCGGGATCGGTACGGCGACCTGGCGGCGGACCCGGGACGCGTACGCGCGCGGCCTCGCCGAGCATCAGGTGCTCGAACAGCTCGCGGACGCGGTGAGCATCGTTGCCTGACGAGCCCGCCGACCCGTTCCGGGCGATCGCGGATCCGACCCGGCGGCGCATCCTCGAGCTGCTGATGGAGCGCCGCGGGCTGACGGTGGGTGAGCTGGCCGCGGAGTTCCCCGAGCTGGTGACGTCCGGGATTTCCAAGCATCTGATGACGTTGCGGGCGGCGGGTCTGGTGGTCGCGGTGAAGGCTGGGCGGCACCAGCATTACCGGATCGACGACGGCGGTCTCGACGCGGCGTTCGGGACGTGGATCTCGCGGTACGAGTCCTACTGGGCGAACGCTCTGGACAAGCTGCATGACGCGGCTACCGCCGACCGAAGCGCGCCAGACAATGCCAGACGTACTTGATTGCCTGGGGCGGATGATTGCGTGCCGCCTCACCGAGCAGGTGCGGGGTCAGCTCCGGGCCAAGTTCCTGTGCCAGCGCGACGGTTTCCGGTCCGCGGTACGCCGGGTCGAAAGTTGCCGGCGTACCGCGGAAGCCGGGGTGGTATTCGAGCGGGCAGCCGAGTTCGCGCGCGGCGTCCTCGACCGGGGTGCCGATGAATGACGGGTCGAGAACCAGCGCGTCGACGTCGCACGCGAACCGCACCGGGCCGTGGATGTGCGCCTCGACATAGTCGTCGAGGTCGTCCGCTTGCGCCGCGTCAGCCAATTCACAGAGCCGTGGCAGGCAATCCCGGTCCCCGTAGTCCTGCGGATCGAGAGCGGAATCCGGATAGCAGAACGTCGCGCGTTCGATCAGCTCGGCTTTCAGCCGCAAGTACGACGACCCGAAACGGACCGCTCCGCCGTACACGTCATCCCGCCGATTCCACACCCCGTACACCGGCCGCTCCACCCCAGGCAGCCCGTCGTACCGCCCGGAGAACAACCGACTCTCCCACCGCCACCGCTCCCCACCCGGAAACGCAGTCAACCCACCATTGGATATCCCGGTCACGAACTGCGACCGGTACACCCCATCCACCACCATCGACTCAATCACCATCCGCCCACCATGAGCCCAATTCGGCTGAAACTGCACGGTGAGCATCACGCCGGTCCCGTCTCGCGCCCGTCGGCGTCGACCGTGATGAAACGCAACTTCCGGTCGTGCCTGCCGACCGCGCGCCAGTGCGCGAACGCAATCCGCGCCGTCACCGGCATGCCCAACCTTGGGTCGTCCGCCAGGTCGAACCATGCGAGGTCGCCTTCCGCGCACTCCGATGGAACGGTGGCTGCCGGCGCGAGGGCGGCGGTGAAGTAGTACGTCGTGCGGATCTCGGTGCCGGTGTCGCGGACGGCGATGTACCGGAGTGCGAGGGCGGTGAGTTGGTCAGCGGTGATGCCGAGCTCCTCGTGCAGTTCGCGGAGGGCAGCGGCGGTCGGGTCGGCGAGCTCGTCGGGTTCGATGTGGCCGCCGATACCGACCCAGGAGTCGGCGATCGCACGGGAGCCGCGGCGGTACAAGAGCAGAACGCGGTCGTCGCGGACGAGGTAGATCGACGTCAGGTGGCGGGTGGAGTGCATCGTCAGACGTTGACGTTGAAGCCGAGGTCGAGGTCGGAGGCGGCTTGGCCGGCGCGGATGCCCCAGTTGGTGGTGGGGAGGTCGCGGACGAGGATCGTGACGTGGTCGGGCGGGATGCCGAAGGGCTTCAGGTTGGTGACGAGTTCGGTGTAGAGGGTGCGCTTCGCGACGATGGAGCGGCCGGCGAAGCAGTCGATGCTGATCAGGGTGAAGTACTCAGGCTGGGTCAGTCGCGGGGAACAGGCGAAGCGGTGAGGTGCGTGGACCACCAGCCGCACGTCCTTGTCCTGCGGTGGGATCCGGAACGCGGTCACCAGCGCCTGGTGGACCGCGTCGATCAACCCGCGTTCGTCCGTCTCGGAGTACTCCCGGCGAACCTCGATCAACGCACTCGGCATGACACCCGCTCCTTCCGCGGTCGGTGCCCAGACCTCATCACGAACCGCCCGGCCACGGCGAGCGAATATGTCGGTGGTGCCGGGCACAGTCGTCGCCATGAAGATCCCACGCGGTGCCGCGGTCGTCCTGGAGTCCGGCAAGGTTCTGGTCGTGAAGCGGTATCTCCGGGAGGAGTCGGCCGCGGAGTGCGCGATGTGTGAGTACGCCGACGCCGACGTGCGTGGCCCGGAGTGCAGCGGGCATCGGTACGCCGTTCTGCCCGGCGGGCATGTCGAGCCGGGTGAGTCGGCGGCCGCCGCGGCGCTGCGTGAGCTGGCCGAGGAGACCACCCTGTCCGGGGCGATCGACCAGCTCCTGTGGACCGGGTCGCACAACGGCCGCCCGGCGTACTACTTCCGGATCAAGGGCGTCACCGGCGTACCCGAGCTGTCCGGCGACGAAGCCGCGGTCAACTCCCCCACGAACCACTTCGAACTCCGCTGGGCCGACACCGTCGACCTGCAGTCGTTCGGCATCTACCCACGAGACCTCTTGCCAAAGCTCCGTCAGCTCACACAGTGAGCTCGGCGATCATCCGGTGGCCCTGCCGTTCGTACGCGTCGTCGCCGACCTGGTACGCCCAGACAGCCGTACCGACCGCCTCGCGGACGCAATTGCGGTACCACGCGCGCGGCTCGCGTGGATCGGAGCCGTAGCCGGCGAGGAACGCGGGCTCGAGAGCAGGATCGCGCTGGAACTGCTGGACCGCCAGCCGAGCGAGATCGTGTACGCAGGCCGGAGCGCGGCCCGGCCGAAGTCGATGACACGGACGGTCCCGCCGTCGATCAGCCAGTTGCGCGGCTGCCAGTCGCCATGCGTCGGGACCAGCACAGCCGGCGGCGTCGGCCAGCGCGCGATCGTCGTACGCAGCCGATCGACGACCTCGGGCGCGATCCGGTGCGGCCGGCTGAGGTGCTTCAGCAGGCGCTCGTTCTCCCGC
>NZ_DASRVN010000376.1:0-5943 GCF_035655035.1 Kribbella sp.
GCGGCCGCCTGGACGACGGCACCACCGGACGTGGTGGCGCGCACCGTCGTACGGGAGATCCAGGACCTGTTCCGCGCGGTCGCGTCCGCCGACGAGATCCAGCGGGCCGCCGCCGCCGCGGCCGAGGCGTCGCCGGCCGTCGCCGAGCTACTGCTTGCCTACGGCACCGGTCGTACCGCCGACGCGCTGGCGCACTACGAGCAGCATCACGGCTGATCGCCTGATATAGCACAGGCCGACTGGACTTTTGCCGCCGTCTCACGCCTTGTCGCGGTGGAATGCGACCGCCTCGCACTGATGTTGGGTTGCGAAGGCAGGGCCGATCGCCCTGCCTTCGATCGTGGGTGAGGAGACAGTTGTGCGTGCGTTTCGGCGGGTTGTCGCGGTGGTCGGGGCTATCACCTTGGCGGCGGCGATGGTTGCCTGCGGCAGCGACCAGAAGGATTCCGCGGCCGGACCGGACCTCGGGCTGATGCAGGCCGGGACGCTGCGGATCGGGACGCTGACCGACGCGCCGCCGAACGTGTACGTGAAGGACGGCAGGTTCACCGGGTTCGACAACGACCTGATCAGCGCGGTCGCGGCGAAGCTGAACCTGAAGCCCGAGTTCGTCGGCACCGACTTCTCGGCGCTGCTGTCCCAGGTCAACGGCGGCCAGTTCGACCTCGGCAGCTCGTCGATCACGGTCACCGAGGCCCGTAAGAAGACGGTTGCGTTCAGCAACGGGTATGACTTCGGCTATCTCGGGCTCAACACCACCAAGAGCTCCGGGATCACGAAGTTCGACCAGCTGCCGGGCAAGCGCGTCGTGGTGGTCCAGGGCACCGTCCAGGACGACTACGCCACCCAGAAGGGCCTGAACCCGGTCCGCGTACCGAACTACAACGCCGCCCTCGGCCAGCTCAAGGCCGGTACGGCGGATGCCTGGGTCTCGCCTGCCGAGATCGGCGAGAAGATGGCCAAGGAGCAGGGCGGCGGCACGGTGATCCTGGCCGCCAAGGAGCTCAGTGACGCGCCGATGGCGTTCGCGGTCGCGAAGCACAACGACAAGCTCCGCGAGGCCGTCAACAAGGCGCTCGACGAGGTGATCGCGGACGGCACCTGGACCAAGCTGGTCGAGCAGTACTACCCGGGTCGCGCCGTACCGGCGAACTTCAAGCCCGGCAGCGGATCGGTCAAGTTCACGGCTCCCAAAGCCTGATGGACATCTGGTCCACCCTGCGTGACACCTTCCTCGACTGGGAGTCGATGAAGGAAGTACTGCCCGAGATGCTCAAGGTCGGGCTGGTCAACACGCTGATCCTGGCGGCCGCCTCGGTCGTGCTGGGCACCGTGCTCGGCATGATCGTGGCGGTCCTCGCCCTGTCCCGGACGCGCTGGCTGCGCTGGCCGGCGAAGATCTACACCGACATCTTCCGCGGCCTGCCCGCGATCCTGACCATCCTGCTGATCGGCCAGGGTCTGTCCCCGATCACCCGGCACTGGTGGGGCCCGAACCCGTACCCGCTCGGCATCCTCGCGCTCTCGCTGATCGCCGCGGCGTACATCGGGGAGATCTTCCGCTCCGGGATCCAGAGCGTGGAGAAGGGCCAACTGGAGGCGGCGCGCGCCCTCGGGTTCAGCTACCCGAGCGGGATGCGGCTGGTCGTCATCCCGCAAGGGGTACGGCGGGTGCTCCCGGCGCTGGTGAACCAGTTCATCGCGCTCGTGAAGGACTCCAGCCTGGTGTACTTCCTGGGCCTGCTCGCGAGTCAGCGTGAGCTGTTCCGGATCGGCCAGGACGCGGCCGCGACCAACGGCAACCTGTCGCCGCTGCTGCTCGCGGGCATCTTCTACCTGGTGATGACGGTTCCGCTGACCCATCTGGTGAACCACTTCGACAAGCGTCTCCGCGAAGGGCGTCCGGTGGAGGAGGTCGAGCATGCAGCACGTTGAGGCCGCGAGCCTGGAGGTCAGCGGCGTCGAGCTCGCGTTCGGCAGCAACAAGGTGCTGCGCGGCGTCGACCTCGCCGTACCGGCCGGACGGACCGCGTGCGTGATCGGCCCGTCGGGTTCCGGGAAGTCGACGCTGCTGCGGGCGATCAACCGGCTGCTCGAGCCCGACGCGGGCGATGTGAAGCTGGGCGGTGAGTCGGTACTGCGGGGTGACCCGGACGTCCTGCGCCGCCGGATCGGGATGGTGTTCCAGCACTTCAACCTGTTCCCGCACAAGAGCGTGCTCGACAACATCACGCTGCCGCTGCGCAAGATCAAGAAGCTCGATACCGAGTCCGCACAGGCCGCGGCGCGTGAGCAGCTCGAGCTGGTCGGCCTCGCGCACAAGGCGGCCGCGCGCCCTGGGAACCTGTCCGGCGGTCAGCAGCAGCGGGTCGCGATCGCGCGGGCGCTGGCGATGAAGCCCGAGGTGATGCTGTTCGACGAGGCCACCTCCGCGCTCGATCCGGAGCTGGTGAAGGGCGTGCTCGCGTTGATGGCGGACCTGGCCGGCGCCGGGATGACGATGGTCGTCGTCACCCACGAGATGGGGTTCGCCCGCGAGGTCGCGGACCAGGTCGCGTTCATGGACCAGGGCGTCGTGGTCGAGTCCGGCGTACCGGGCCAGATGTTCGGCGCGGCCGAGTCGCCGAGGTTACGTCAATTCCTGTCACAAGTGCTCTAGCGTGGTGTTTGTGAGGTAGTGAACCACCCACCGCCCTGGGGGGAACATGGACGTTCGCTTGACGCGTGCGGGGAACAGGGCCGTCGGACTGGCGGTCATGATGCTGGTGAGCGCGGTGATCGGTACGGTCGTGGTGGCCGCCGCGAAGTCACCGGCCCAACCCGTCACGCCCACACCACCTGCCGCGGCGGCTGTCGTCACGCCCAAGCCGACGCCGTTGCCGACGAAGTACGTCGTACTGACCTTCGACGACGGTCCGGACGCCGAGTACACCCCGAAGGTGCTCGACGTGCTGGCGAAGTACGACGCCAAGGCGACGTTCTTCGAGGTCGGCCAGAACGTGCGCAAGCATCCGGAGCTGACCAAGCGGATCCACGACGCCGGCCACAGCGTGCAGAACCACACCTGGGACCACAGCGACCTGCGCAAGCTGACCGCTGCCAAGTTCCAGCAGGAGGTCTCGTCGACGGACCAGGCGATCCGCGCCCAGACAGGCAGTACGCCGACCTGTCTGCGGCCGCCGTACGGCGGGGTGAGCGCAACCGTCCGCCAACGAGCCCGTCAACTCGGTAAGGGCCTGGTTGTGTGGACCGTCGACTCACGCGACTGGACCAAGCCCGGTACCGCCGCGATCGTGCAGCGGGTGCTGAAGAACGTGCACAGCGGCTCGGTGATCCTGATGCACGACGGCGGCGGCAACCGCGCGCAGACGGTGGCCGCGCTGCCGGCGATCCTGACGGCCTTGAAAGCGCAGGGGTACGGCTTCCGCACGCTGAGCTGTTAGGAGAGGGAGCCCACCAGCGGTACGACGTCGGCGATCGAGGAGACGATCCGGGTCGGGCGGTACGGGAATCGCTCGACCTCGTGCTCGCCGGTCGACCCGGTCAGCACCAGCACGCTCCGCAGGCCCGCCTCCAGACCGCTGATGATGTCGGTGTCCATGCGATCGCCGATCATCACGGTGGTCTCGGAGTGGCCCTCGATCCGGTTCAGCGCGCTGCGCATCATCAGTGGGTTCGGCTTGCCGACGAAGTACGGCGCGATGCCGGTCGCGCGGGTGATCAGCGCGGCCACGGAGCCGGTCGCGGGCAGCGGGCCCTCCTGGGACGGGCCGGTCGGGTCCGGGTTGGTCGCGATGAACCGGGCACCGTCGGTGATCAGCCGGATCGCCTTGGTGATCGCCTCGAACGAGTACGTCCGGGTCTCGCCGAGCACGACATAGTCCGGGTCGCGCTCGGTCAGCACGTACCCGATCTCGTGCAGCGCGGTGGTCAGCCCGGCCTCGCCGATCACGTACGCCGTACCGCCGGGCCGCTGGTCGTCGAGGAACTGGGCCGTGGCGAGCGCGCTGGTCCAGATCGCCGTCTCCGGGATGTCGATGCCGGCCGCCAGCAGCCGGGCGCGGAGGTCGCGCGGGGTGAAGATCGAGTTGTTGGTGAGGACGAGGAACTTCTTGCCGGACGCCTGCAGCGCGGCGATGAAGTCGCTGGCGCCGGGGATCGCGCGCTCCTCGTGCACGAGGACGCCGTCCATGTCGGTCAGCCAGGTGTTCACCGGTTTGGGCTCGGTCACCCGCTCATCGTAGAGGCCCGGGCGGCGAGATCCCGGAGTTTGTCGACCATCGCGTTCGGGTCGTCGGCGGCGTACACCGCGGAGCCGGCCACGAAGACGTCGGCGCCGGCCTCCGCGCAGCGCTCGATCGTCTCGGCCGAGATGCCGCCGTCGATCTCGATCCAGAGGTCCAGGCCGTGCTTGTCGAGCAGCTCGCGGGTGCGGCGGATCTTCGGCACGCACACGTCGAGGAACTTCTGCCCGCCGAAGCCGGGCTCGACGGTCATGATCAGGATCATGTCGAGCTCGGACAGCAGGTCCTCGTACGGCTCGATCGGGGTCGCGGGCTTCAGCGCCATCGCAGCCCGGGCGCCTTTCGCGCGGATCTCCCGCGCGGTCCGGATCGGGGCCTTGCAGGCCTCGGCGTGGAACGTGACGCTGGACGCGCCGGCCTCGACGTACCCGGGCGCCCAGCGGTCCGGGTCCTCGATCATCAGGTGACAGTCCAGCGGCTTGTCAGTTGCCTTCGCCAGCGACTCCACCACCGGCATCCCGAGGGTCAGGTTCGGCACGAAGTGGTTGTCCATCACGTCGACGTGCAGCCAGTCCGCATTCGACACGGCCACCGCCTCGTCGGCCAGCCGGGCGAAGTCGGCGGACAGGATGCTCGGCGCGATCTGAATCCCCATGGCGTCAATCTATCGAGCGCCGACCGCGCACCCTGCAGCCGGTCTCATCCGGTGAGCCCAGCGGCACGCAGCCAGGCCAGGGCTTCTGCGGGTGTGCTGACGACGGTCAGGCCGTCGGGAAGTGGTGGGCGGCGGATCATGATCACCGGGACGTGCAGGTGCCGGGCGGCGCGGAGTTTGGGGGCCGTGGCGGGGCCGCCGCTGTTCTTGGTGACGAGTACGTCGATCCGGTGGTGCTCGAGGAGCTCCAGCTCGTCGGCGTCCGAGAACGGACCACGGGCGAGGAGGAGTTCGCACCAGGTCGGCGGGGGCGAAGGCGGGTCGACACAGCGCGCGAGGGTCCACAGGCCGGTGGTTGCGAAGGCGTCGAGCCCCTGGCGGCCGATCGTGAGGAACACCCGGGACCCGATCCGAGGAAGCAGTTCCGCGGCCGCGGCAGTTGTATCAACCCAATGCCAGTCCACCGAGGTGCCCACCAGGCGGGCGGGCCCCTGGGGTCCGGAGGTGTCTCGCGGGCCGGCCGCGTCTTCGGGGGTCCAACCCGGGCGGCGTAGGACCACGTACGGGGTTGCGGTTCGGGTGGTGGCGAGTGCGGCGTTGGCAGTGATTTGGCCGGCGAACGGGTGGGTGGCGTCGACGACAGCGTCGACTGGATTGCTCTGGAGCCAACTGGCCAGGCCGTCCGAACCGCCGAAGCCGCCGACGCGGACCTGGCCGGCGGGTTGGCGGGCATCGGTTGTCCGGCCGGCCAGGGACGAGACCACCTCGATGCCGTCGGCAACCAGCAAGGCGGCCAGTTCGCGAGCCTCGCCGGTGCCGCTGAGCAGCAGGACCTTCATCGAGTGCGGTCGGCCGAGTAGAGGTGGCTGTCACGGAAGGCCGTTGCCGACAGCACCTTTCCCACGATGATGACCGCGGTACGGCGGATGCCCGCGGCCTGCACCTGGGCGGCGATGTCGCCGAGCGTGCCGCGGAGTACGACCTCGTCGTCGCGGGAGGCGCGGGCGACCACCGCGACCGGGCAGTCGGCGCCGTAGTTCGGCA
>NZ_DASRVN010000377.1:0-10450 GCF_035655035.1 Kribbella sp.
CTCGAACGGTCCCTTGCCGAACGGGCGGCGTCCAGTTGCAGCGAACGCCACGGTGGCTGCCCAGCCCCACCAGTCGGCGGACTGCGACACCATCTCGCCCTCGATGAGCTCAGGCGCCAGGTAGCCCGGCGTACCGATCACGAGGCCGGTCTGAGTGAGTCGCAGGTCGTCGGCGGCCTGGGCGATACCGAAGTCGATCATGACCGGCTTGCCGTTGCACATCATCACGTTGCCGGGCTTGAGGTCGCGGTGGATCACCCCGGCCGCGTGGATCGCCTGCAGCGACTCAGCCAGGCAACCGGCGAGCGGGAGCCACTTACGTGGCGTCAGCGGACCACGGTCGTCCACCTGCTCGTCCAGTGGACGCCCAGGGACGAAGCGGGTGACCAGGTAGGGCTGCTCGCCCTCCAGGTCGTGGTCGAGGATGCCGGCCACGCCAGGGTGGTTGACCTTCTGCAGTGTGGTCGCTTCACGCTGCAGACGGGCCCGTGCGATCGGGTCGTGCGCCACGTGCGGCCGCAGTACCTTCAGCGCCACCTCCTGGCGCTCCGGACCCTCGGCCAGGTACACGACGCCCATGCCGCCCTGTCCGAGCCGCCGGATCAGCCGGTACGGCCCGACCCGCTCCTCCACCTCCTCTTCACGGGTGGAAGGCGGTCCCCCTGAGACTGACATGGCATCTACGGTACGTCCCTTGCAGACCAGACCGTCCTGCGGAGAGCCGAGGTAATCGTCCGGCTTCGGTCCGTGCCCGGGCTACCGACGGGCCATTGCGGTGAACCAGGCGAGGATTTGTGGATAAGCGAGTTCGGCACTCCGGTTGTGGTCGACCGGGCCGACGTCGGTGATCGTGCTGGGGACCCCGAGCTTGGACCGGCAGCTGACCGAGTTGGCCGGCGGTACGTCGTGATCGGCGGACCCGGTGAAGAAGTGGATCGGGGCACGCGGCGTCCAGTCGGTGCAGATCGCGTCCGCGGCGCGGAGTCGTTCGCCGAGGGCACCGGCCGGATGCGCGAGGCTCTGCAGGAACTCCGGGCGGACCAGCTTCTCAGGGCTCGACGGCAGCGCGGCGGCGATCTCCTGCACCGTGTGGTCGCCGTCGAAGAGCGAGTCGACGACCTTGTCGTACGGCGGCAGGAACACCTCCGACGGGTCGTCGTACAGGTGGATGAGCCGGCTCCAGGACGTGAGGAAGTACCCGAGGTACAGCGTGGCGATGAACGGGGTGACCCGGCCGTCGACCAGCGCCGGCAGTTCGACGCCGAGGAGGTCGAACGGCCCGGCGACCGGCGCCATTGCGCGCAGCCCGAACCCGGGGACCTGTCCGCGTTGCAGCGCGCGCCCGAGGCTGAGGGTGATCCGGCCGCCCTCCGAGAACCCGGTGACGAGTACGTCGCGCCGTAACGACCGGCCGAGGACCGAGCTGAGCGTGCGGGTCGCGATCAACTGGTCGGCGGAGGCGCTGACCTCGGACGCGGTGTCGCCGTACGGGTGCCGGCCCGGACCGACTCCGAGGCCGAGCAGATCGGGCGCCGCGACCGCGAACCCGGCGCCGGCGAACATCAGGCTGCGCACACGGTCGGGAGCGGTCCGGAGTACCGACGCGGTGGTGTTGCGGGTCGCGTTCGTGCCGTGGAGGAACGTGACAAGGTCCAGCCGCCGGCTGCCGTTGCGGGGCAGCGCGACCAGCCCGCTGGCTGTGGTCGGAAGTCCTTGCGCGGTGATCGTGCGGTAGACGACCCGATACGCGTCGACGCCGTACTTCGCTGGGCCGGGCTTCATGCCGGTGGTCTGAAGGTACTGCGTCAGCTCGGGCGCGGACAGGTGCTCGATCGGCGTCACCGACACGACCGACCCGCGCCGGTTGTGTCCAGGCGGATCGACGGCGGTCGCGGGCGTGGTCGTACCGGCTACCAGGACGGACGCGCATGCGCCCAGGGCGGCGATCTTGGCGAGGTTCATTCCACCAACCAACCGCCGTACCTCCGCGGTCACGATGGGTCTGCACCCACCGCCACCGTGGTGATTACACCCGTGGCCAGATCTTGGCGAACAGCGGCTTCCCGGCCACTGGCCGGTACGGCGTCCGCACCGGTTGGGTGGAGGTATGCGGATCGAGATGCTGGTGTTCGACGGTGTGGACGAGATGGACGTGATGGGCCCGTTCGAGGTGTGGAGTCACGCCGCGCGGCGGTCCGGGTTCGAGCTGGCGCTGGTCGGGCTGGACGGACCGGTCGAGGTGACCGGGTTGCAGGGGCTGGAGTTCAAGGCGCCGGAGGGCCTCGGCCGGCCGGACGCGCTGTTCGTTCCCGGTGGTGGGTGGATGAACCGTGCGGACAAGGGCAGCTGGGCCGAGGCGCGGCGTGGGGTGATGACGGCCCGGATCGCCGCGCTGGCGCCGTCGCTGCGGTGGATCGGCTCCGTCTGTACCGGGTCGATGCTGCTCGCCGAGGCCGGGCTCGTGAAGGGCCGGCCGGCCACGACGAACCGTGGAGCGTGGGCGGAGCTGGAGGAGTTCGGCGCCGACCTCAAGACCAACCGCGTCGTGGACGACGGCACGCTGATCACCGCGGGCGGCGTGACCTCCGGGATCGACCTCGCGCTGTACGTCGTGGAGCGCGAGCTCGGCGCGGACGTCGCCGACGGGATCGCGGGTGCCATGGAGTACACCCGCGATCGGGACGTCTACGTCTCAGCCCGCTAGCTCCGGGTAGACGGCCGTCAGGTCGGCGGAGACGGAGGCTTTGGCGGTACGGGCGGTGTCGTCGGCGAGGACCTCGTACGCGCCGCTCTCGATGCCGTCCAGGGCCGCCTTGGCGATGTCCTCGGGGCGGGACTTCGGGGACGTGACCGCGGTCGCCATGTCGGTGTCGACGTACCCCATGTGCAGGCCGGTGACGCCGATGCCGCGGTCGAGGAGCTCCAGGCGGATCGCGTTCGTCTGCAGCCAGAACGCCGCCTTGGTGGCGGAGTACGCGCCGTGCCGGGCGACCCAGGACAGGGCCGAGTGCGCGTTCAGGATGTGGCCGCCGCCGTTCCGCTCGATGATCGGGACGAAGGCCCGGGTGAGCTGCAGTGGGCCGAAAAAGTTCGCGTCGAAGACCGCGCGGACGTCGTCGACCGAGCTGTCCAGGTAGGTGTCCGGGGATCCGGCGCCGGCGTTGTTGATCAGCACCGTGACGTCCGGCGCAGCGGCCGCCAGCGCGTCGATCGATGCCTGGTCGGTGACCTCGAGCGGCAGCGGTACGACCCGCGGGTCGCTGCTCGGCTTCGGGTCGCGGGCGGTCGCGTACACCTTCGCGACGCCTCGGGTCAGCAGGTCGTCGACGATCGCGCGGCCGATCCCACGCTGCCCGCCGGTGACCAGGACGACGGCGCCTTCGAGTGTTGTCATCGAAACTCCTCAATGGAAACTGATCTGTTTCCGCAAAGGTAAACCGATCGGTTTCTGATTTCAAATCCGCGCGGTACCCTCGATGCCATGAGCACTTCCGCGACTCCCCGTGAACGGCTGCTGGACGCCGCGGGCGAACTCTTCTACCGCGACGGCGTCAACATCGGAGTGGACGCGCTCTGCAAGGCGGCCGGGGTGTCGAAGAAGTCGATGTACCAGCTGTTCCGTTCGAAGGACGAGCTGATCGCGGAGAGCCTGGCCAGCCGCGGTCCGGGGTACCAGCTGATGCTGCGCCCGGGGGCCGAGGACGACCGGTCTCCGCGGGAGCGGATCCTCACCGTGTTCGAGCGCCAGGACGCGATGGTGGCCGAGGGCAACTACCTCGGCTGTCCGTACGTGAGTACGGCGGTCGAGCTGAAGAATCCGGAGCACCCGGGGTCCGTGGTGGCGCGGTACTTCAAGCAGCAGCTCACCGACTTCTTCCACCGCGAGCTGGTCGCGGCCGGCGCGGAGGATCCGGCCACGCTGGCGATCCAGCTGACGATGATCTTCGACGGCGCCAGCGCCCGCGCGGTGGTCCGCGCCCAGCCGCTCGGCGGGATCGGTGCCGCGACGGCGTCGGCGCTGCTGGATGCGGCCGGTGTACGCGCCCCCGAGCTGGCACTGCACTGAGCATGCCCGTGGAGGTCGCGAGCCGGCGCGGGCACTAGTGGGACGGAAACGCCTTTTGTTCCACGAAGTTCCGGTACCGACGGGGTCTTGACCCTGGTCGCCGTACGTCGTGACACTGCCGTGGAAACCGCTGTCCTACCGCCCCCGAAGACAGGACACCGCCCATGCGCAAGCTCCCCCTCGTCCTGGCCGCCGTGCTGCTGGCCGGGACCCTCACCAGCTCATCAGTTGCCCAGGCCGCAACGTTCACCCACCCCGGTGTGGGAGTGAGTCAGGCCCAGCTCGACTTCGTCCGCGCCAAGGTGCAAGCAGGCGCCCAGCCGTGGACCGACGCCTTCAACCAGGCCAAGAACAGTACGTACGCGTCCCTGTCCCGTACGCCGAAACCGCGTGCTGTCGTGGAATGCGGTCCGTACTCCAACCCGAACTACGGCTGCACCGACGAGCGTGAGGACGCCATCGCGGCCTACACCGACGCCCTGCTCTGGTACCTCACCCGTGACGACCGCTACGCGCAGAAGTCCATCCAGCTCATGGACGCGTGGTCGGCGACCATCCAGGACCACACCAACAGCAACGCCCCGCTGCAGACCGCCTGGGCCGGCTCGTCGTGGCCCAAGGCGGCGGAGATCATCAAGTACGAGTACGGCAACTGGCCGAACTCCGGGCGGTTCGCCACCATGCTCCGCAACGTCTACGTGCCGAAGATCATCAACGGCTCCAACTCCAACGGGAACTGGGAGCTGAGTATGACCGAGGCCCTGCAGGGCATCGGCGTCTTCCTGGAGGACAGGGCGATCTACGACAAGGCGATCGCGCTCTACAGGCTGCGGGTGCCGGCGTACGTGTACCTGGCGTCGGACGGTGCGCTGCCGAAGACCGTGCCGAGCCAGAACCTCAACACCCGCGACAAGATCGTCAGCTACTGGCAGGGCCAGGGGACGTTCGTCACCGGTCTGACGCAGGAGACATGCCGCGACTTCACCCACACCGGCTACGGCATCTCCTCGATCTCGCATGTACTGGAGACGGCTCGCATCCAGGGCGTCGACATGTACCCGGAGTTCGGTGAGCGGTTGCGGCAGGCGCTCGGCTTCCAGTCCAAGTGGGAGCGGAACCTGGAGCCGGTGCCGTCCTGGCTCTGCAACGGCACTCTCAACCGGGGCCTCGGTCCGATCACCGAGGTGGGCTACAACGCATTGCACACCCGCCTGGGCATCGCCATGACGAACACGCAGGCGCTGACGGAGTCACGGCGTCCTGCTGGTTCCAACAACCTGTTCGTTGCCTGGGAGACGCTGACCCACGCGGAGAACCCGTCCTAGCAGTGCGCTTCACCGCGCTTCCAGTAGCCCTGGAAGGAGATGGCCGACTTCGGCATCCCGACAGCGTTCACGAGATGACGGCGTACCTCTTTGATCATTGACGACTCACCGGCGACCCAGGCGTAGTCAAGATCGAACGGCAGAGCTGCCGACTTCAGTGCATCCAGCAACGAGCCATCCGTCACCCAGGTGACATCAGCCGAATCAGCGAGCGGCTGTACGTCGGCTGCGGATGGTACTGCAACAAAAACGGTGGCATGTACTGCGGCCGGCAGCTCTTCCAGGATCCCGGCCAGTGCCGGGAGCGCGGTCTCGTCCGCTACGAGCACGCGGCGGACACTGGTCGCCGGTGGGATGTAGTCGACGCCGGAGTGCACCAGGCCCTTCGTGCTGGTCGTGTCGACCGCAAACGGCAGCAGCAGCCCCACCTGGTCGCCCGGCCTCGCTTCACTCACCCACGCCGAGGCAGGACCGTTCACACCGTGCAGGACGAACTCGACGTCCAGCTCGGCCACCTCGGGCCGCAGTGCGCGCACGGTGTACGTCCGCATGATGAAACGCTCGTCGACGGGCTGCGCGCACCAGTCGGCGTACCACTCGGGGCCGGCCGGGAGGCGGATCGCGCTGCCGTTCGGCGGGGCCAGCAGGACCTTGATGCGCTGGTCCGGTCCGGCCGTCACCGCCTCCGCGATCCGCGGTGCGACGAATGTCACGCGGCGCAGGTGCGGGCTCAGGTCGTCGACGGCCGCCACGGTGGCCAGGATCGAATCGAACACGATCGGTCGCTCGAGGAGAGTCGTCATGGCGGGGGTTTCTCCATAAACTTCGCAGGGGGAGGAAACGTGCGGACCCGAGGTCGCCCGGGTTATGGTGAGGCGTCTAAAGGTTAGCCTTACCTAAGAGGATCCCGAAAGTCCAATGCCCCCGCCCACTGCCACGGCCGAATCCGGCTCGGAGACAGCTGCCCCGTCGCGTCCGCGGCGGACCCGGCGGACCACTCTGGTCGCCGGACTGCTCGGCTGCGCGGTCCTGCTGGTGCTGGTCTGCCTGCTCAGCATCGCGATCGGCTCCAAGCAGATCCCGCTGCCCACGGTGCTCGACGCCCTGCGCCACTACAACGAGTCGAACACCGATCACGTGATCGTCCGGTCGCTGCGCATACCGCGGACCTTGATCGGGCTGCTGGTCGGCGCCGCGCTCGGGCTGTCCGGCGCGCTGATGCAGGGCGTGACCAGGAACCCGCTGGCCGATCCGGGCATCCTCGGTGTGAACGGCGGTGCCGCGCTGTTCGTTGTCGGCGGCATCTACTGGTTCGGGATGTCGTCGCTGACGTCGTACGTCTGGCTCGCCTTCGTGGGCGCGGCCGCGGCGTCGGTCGCCGTGTACCTGCTCGGCTCGATGGGGCGGGAGGGTGCGACGCCGGTGAAGCTGGCGCTCGCCGGTGCGGCGCTGACCGCGATGCTCGGGTCGCTGACGACGGCGTTGCTGATCGGTGACGTGAACACCTTCGACCAGTTCCGGTTCTGGTCGGTGGGGTCGTTCGCCGGGCGTGGACCGGAGATCGCGAAGCAGGTCGCGCCGTTCATCCTGGTCGGGATCGTGCTGGCGCTGTTCTGCGGTCGGGTGCTGAACGCGTTGTCGCTGGGGGACGACGTGGCGAAGTCGCTCGGGCAGCGGGTGGGGTGGGCGCGCGCGTTCGTCGCGGTCGTCGTCGTACTGCTGGCCGGTGCGGCGACGGCGGCCGCCGGGCCGATCGGGTTCGTTGGGCTGACGATCCCGCACGTCGCACGGCTGGTGACCGGCCCGGACTACCGGTGGATCCTGCCGTACTCCGCTCTGCTGGCACCGATCCTGCTGCTCGGGTCGGACGTGATCGGCCGCGTCGTCGCGCTGCCGGGCGAGCTGCAGGTCGGCATCGTGACCGCGGTCCTCGGCGCGCCCTTCTTCATCGTCCTGGTTCGCCGCCGAAAGCTGGCGGACCTGTGACGGCGGAAGCGGTACAGCTCGTCGCCAGGGCCCGGGCCGCCCGGCAGACCCGTTCACTCGTCGTCATCGTCGTACTCGCCGTCGTGGTGTTCGCGGTGTTCTGCGTCTCGCTGTCGCTGGGGGACTTCAAGATCCCGGTGATCGATGTGGTGAAGACGCTGTTCGGCGGCGGTGACCACGCGACCGAGTTCATCGTCAACAAGCTTCGGTTGCCCAGGGCACTGACCGGTCTGCTGGTCGGCGCGGCGCTCGGGCTGTCCGGGGCGATCTTCCAGAACATCGCCCGGAACCCGCTGGCCAGTCCCGACATCATCGGCGTGACGTACGGCGCCAGCGCGTTCGCCGTGCTCGGGATCGTGACACTCGGGCTGACGGGTGTCGCGGTCTCGGCGCTCGCGATCGCCGGCGCGGTGCTGACCGCGTTCCTGATGTACGTGCTGGCCTGGCGGCACGGGGTGTCGAGCTACCGGCTGATCCTGATCGGGATCGGCATCGGCGCGATCGCGACCAGCATCACGTCGTACCTGCTGACCAAGGCCCGGGTGGAGATCGCGCAGCAGGCGCTCGTCTGGCTGACCGGCAGCCTGAACGGGCGGGACTGGTCGAACGTACGGTCGCTGGCGATCACGTTCGTCGTCCTGCTGCCGTGCATGGTGTTCCTGGTGCAGCAGTTGCGGATCCTGCAGCTGGGCGACGATACGGCGTACGGGCTGGGGCTGCGGGTCGAGGCGTCCCGGCTCGGGCTGATCGTGATCGCCGTACTGCTGGCCGCGGTCGCGACGGCGGCCGCCGGGCCGATCGGGTTCGTGGCCTTCGTGGCGCCGCCGATCGCGCGCCGGCTGACCAGGTCGCCGGGGCCGGCCATGATCACGTCCGGCCTGCTCGGGGCGCTCGTGGTGTCCGTGTCGGACCTGGTCGCGCAGCACGCGTTCGGACAGACCCAGTTGCCGGTCGGTGTGGTCACCGGCGTGGTGGGTGCGCCGTACCTGATGTTCCTGCTGGCCCGGGCCAACCGGGTCGGGAGTGGTGGCTGAGATGGAGGAGAACTTCGTGGAGCCCTTGGTCCAGCACAGCCTGGCCGCCGACGGTCTTGCGGTCGGTTACGACCAGCGGGAGATCATCCACGACCTGTCGGTGCGGATCCCGACCGGGAAGATCACGGTCATCGTCGGCGCCAACGCCTGCGGCAAGTCGACGCTGCTGAAGACCCTGGCCCGGCTGCTGAAGCCGGCCCGCGGATCGGTGCTGCTGGACGGGAAGAGCATCCAGCAGATCCCGACCCGCGAGGTGGCGACCAAGCTCGGCCTGCTGCCGCAGTCGCCGACCGCGCCGGAGGGGATCACGGTCGCGGACCTGGTCGGGCGTGGGCGGTACCCACGGACCCGGTGGATCCGGCAGTGGTCGAAGGCCGACGACGAGGCGGTCGCAGAGGCGATGACGGCCACCGACGTACTGTCGATCGCGGACCGGCCGATCGACGAGCTGTCCGGCGGTCAGCGGCAGCGGGTGTGGATCGCGATGGCGCTCGCACAGGAGACCGACATCCTGCTGCTGGACGAGCCGACGACGTTCCTGGACCTGACCCACCAGTTCGACGTGCTGGACCTGCTGGTCGACCTGAACAGGTCCGACGACCGGACGATCGTGCTGGTGCTGCACGACCTCAACCAGGCCTGCCGGTTCGGGGACCACCTGATCGCGATGAAGGACGGCGCGATCGTTGCCGAGGGCAACCCTTCGGAGGTGATCACCGAGGATGTGGTCCAGGACGTGTTCGGACTCGCCGTCAAGGTCGTCCCGGACCCGGTCGCCGGTACGCCGATGGTGGTCCCGATCGGCCGCCACACCACGCGCCCGGTCGCCTCCAGCCCCGCGGCCGCGGCGCTCGCCGCCAGCGCGGCGGCCAACGGGGTCTGCCGTCCCAAGGACCGCTGAGGCGCGAGGAATCGGCCGCTCGACAGTACGTATACGACTGCTACAGCCGTTCCGCACGCCTGGAAGCCGGTGCGTTCTGGCCGTAGTGGACGTATACGTACTGTCGACCTGCGACGGCGCTTATCCACAGGCCGGTGGAAGGGGCTCGGTTTCTGTCCGTCCCGCTGGTTATGGTGGCGGGCATGTTGTCTGCGCTCGGGTATCACCGGTCCGTCCTGGCGGTTGTCCGCCGGGTCGACGAGCGTGCCTGGACGGCGTTGCGCGGTGGACCGGAGGAGTCGCTCGACGACGTGCTGCTGCGGAACGCGTACCGCTTGGAGGCCGACGTACATCCGGACGTCTTCCGTGCGGGTGAGCGGGCGGCGCGGGCGCTCGAGCTGGACGAGGGCGTCGACTACTACCAGGTGAGCGGCGAGCCGAATGCGTCGTACCTGCATCAGGCGGGCAAGCCGGTGATCCTGTTTCAGGGGGCGCTGCTGGAGCGGCTCGACGAGGACGAGTTGACGGCGGTGATCGGGCACGAGTTGGCGCACCGGTTGTTGTGGCAGGCGGATGACGGTGCGTACCTTGCGGTCGATCGGCTGCTGGATGCGGCAGCCGGCGATGCTCGTACGCCGGCGCAGTACCTGGAGACGCACCGGCGGTGGTCGCTCGCGACGGAGCTGTTCGCGGATCGGGGCGCGCTGACCGCGTGTGGTGACCTGCGTACGGCCGTCCGCGCGTTGCTGAAGCTGGAGACCGGGTTGAGCACGGCGGATCCGGATGCATATCTGCGGCAGGCGGACTCGCTCGATCTGCGGTCGGGCAGCCGTGGTACGTCGCATCCCGAGGCGGTGGGTCGCGCGTGGGCGCTGAAGAACTGGCTGGCCGGCGAGGACGTTGAGGCGCTGGTGACGGGACCGCTCGACGTGGACGCACCCGATCTGCTGGATGCCGTCCTGTTGCGGGACTTGAGCCGGGACTTCGCGGCGGTGATCGCGCAGACCGAGGGTTTGCGGACAGACGCGATCGCGACCGCGGCCGCCGGCTTCACGGAACCGGAAGGGCCGCTCGGCGTACCCGTTGGGATGCGTTTCGACGAGCCGGTGGCGGTGCGGCCGGTCGACGGGGCGCCGGTGCCGCGGCCGAGACCGTTGGC
>NZ_DASRVN010000378.1:0-6470 GCF_035655035.1 Kribbella sp.
CGGGCCGCGTTGACCGTCACGTTCGGGACGCACAAGGTCTGCCATCTGGTCGATCCGGCCGCGTCCGCGTGCGGGCCGGTCCACCTGGTCGACATCGGACTGGACGTCCCGCCCGCCGAGGTCCAGTCGCTCCAGGCCGCCGACGTCCGCGCCCTCTACCCCGTCCCGCACGGCGAATCCGACAAGTATTCCCGCGGCGTACTCGGCCTGATGGTCGGCTCCACGCAGTACCCGGGCGCCGCGGTGATCGCCACCTCCGGAGCACTCGCCGGACCGGTCGGCATGGTCCGGTACGTCGGCCCCGACCCGGTCGCGCACGCCGTACTGGCCGTCCACCCGGAGGTCGTCGTCGGCGAGGGCCGCGTCCAGGCATGGGCGGTCGGTTCGGGTACGTCGACCGACAACGTCGACCTGGAGCGGTTCCACCGCATCACGCAGCAGCGGGACGTCCCGGTGATCGTCGACGCGGGAGCGATCGCGGCGCTCGACCACGATCGAGCCGGGCGTGTGGTGATCACGCCGCACGCCGGCGAGCTGTCCCAGTTGATCGGCGTACCGCGGGAAGAGATCGAGGCGCGCCGCCTGCACTACGCGCGGCAGGTGGCCGCGGACCGGAAACTCGTCGTACTGCTCAAGGGCGCCACCACGGTCGTCGCGGCACCCGACGGCGCGGTCTTCGTCAACCCGATCGCGAGTCCGTGGCTCGCCACGGCCGGCTCCGGGGATGTACTGGCCGGCATCTGCGGCGCGCTCCTCGCAGGCGGCCTACCTGAGTTCGAGGCGGCCGCGGTCGCCGCGTACCTGCACGCCGCGGCCGGCACCCTCGCCGCCTCCACCGGCCCGATCACCGCGATGTCCATCGCCCACGCACTCCCCGAAGCCACCCGGCTCCTCCTCGCCTGAACCCGGCGCACGGCGCGCGGTGTGGTGTTGCGGGGACGGGAGGTCGGACGTAGGACTGGGTGGTGTCTGGTGCCTCCGCCGCCTTTGGAGTGTGCTCGTGAAGCGAATCGTGGGGTTGTTGGTTCTGGCGTTGCTTGCCGTCCTGCCGGTGCCTGCGCAGGCGCAGCAGTCGCGGCAGTACGTTGCCGATGCGAAGACGAAGATCGACGTGATGGGGGAGTGGGCCCATCCGGACGACGACACGAGCTTCATCGGGCCGTGTGGGGTCTGGCATCAGCTGTACGGCGTGAAGTGTGGCGTGATCATGGTGACCCGGGGTGAGGGTGGCGGGAACGCGGCCGGTACCGAGCTCGGGCCGGCGCTCGGGCTTCGCCGGGAGAACGAGGACCGGGTCGCGCACTACCGGTCCGGGACGATCGACATCTTCAACCTGGACCGGGTCGACTTCTTCTACAACCAGAGCGCGCCGCTGACGCAGTACTTCTGGGACGAGCAGGAGACGCTCCGGCGGGTCACCCGGGTGATCCGGGAGACGCAGCCGGAGGTGTACATCGGCTTCACGCCGACGCTCGCCGCCGGGCACGGCAACCACCAGCAGGCCGGGCGACTGATCTGGGAGGGCGTCCTCGCGGCCGCCGACCCGAACATGTTCCCGGAGCAGCTGAAGGGTCCGCACGCGCTCAGCACCTGGCAGGTGAAGAAGGTCTTCTCGGGCGGCAGCACCGCGGGTACGGGCGGTACGACGACGTCCGCGAACTGCACGACCGGGTTCACCCCGTCCGGCCTGGACCCGGTCGCGGGCGTGTGGACCGGGTACAACTCGCCGTACACCTGGCCGGCCGGGAACTCCCAGGGCCAGACGGCCGGTACGCCGAAGATCTGGCAGCAGGTGTCCGACGAGGGGCGCGCGGCGTACCCGACGCAGAGCCGGGTGATGTACAAGGGCGTGTCCGCGCCGGCCTGTCCGCGGTTCGGGATGACCGAGTCGTTCGTACCGTTCCAGCCGAACAGCAGTCCACAGGCCGGCCGGGACGACGCGATCCTGTTCGGGGCGACCAAGCCCGATCCGGGCGGGCTGCCGCTCGGGACGCTGGAGTACCTGACGTTCAGCCGGTTCTACAACGTGGCCGGTGAGCCGTTCCAGGCCACGCTGCACCTCAAGGGGAAGCTTGCCGAGGGCAACGTCCAGCTGACGGTACCACCCGGCTGGTCGGTCGACGGTCCGAAGCAGGTGGCGGCGGGGTCGAGTGCCGACGTGACGTTCACGGTCACCCCGGCCGCCGACGCGACCGTCGACCAGAACGCGAAGATTTCCGCGCTCTACACCACCGAGAAACACGCGACCGGCTACACGGACAACGTGGTACGCATCGTTTCCGCGGCGGAAGGGCGGTTCCAGCGGTGGGGGAACTGGAAGGAGTACGACGACTGGCTGCAGAACACCGCGCCGCAGGCGGACCGGCTCGGGCGGTCGCAGGCGATCCAGTCGATGGGAATCGGGCAGACGATCGACGTACCGGTCGTGGTGCACAACTGGTCCGCGAAGCAGCAGAGCGGTGCCGTTTCCCTCGACCTGCCGAGCAATTTCACGGTGGACGCCAACAGCAAGCCGTACGACGTGGCGCCGGGCGCCGACGTCACCGTGACCTTCAAGCTCACCAATACCGACACGACGCTGCCCGCCCAGCAGAACGTGAACATCCCGATCCGGACGGCAACCGGGAGTGAAACACTCACGCTGACGCTCGTTCCGACGACGGTGATTCCGCAGGCGGCTCCGGTTGTCGACGGGAAGGCGGAGCCGGGTGAGTACCCGGGCCCGACGCTCGACCTCGGCCGGATCTGGCAGGGCGCTTCGGGCTGCACCGGTGTGGACGACTGCGGCGTTTCGTCAACAGGAGAAGGCAGTACGGCGAAGGTCAGCTGGTCCGACGACGCGCTGTACTTCTTCATCCACATCCGCGACGACTACCAGTCGTACGCCGTCACGCCGGCCGAATGCGTCGGGCACTGGCAGGCCGACTCGGTCGAGATCCTGCTCGACCCGCGCGGGACCGCGTCCCAGGACCTGAAGGACACGGCGAACACGTTCAAGCTCGGTATCTTCCCGTTCAGCCAGAGCGGCGGCCCGTGCTGGGAGCGCGACGCGGACAACCACCAGGGCTACTCCAGCGGCGCCCTCGACACCGGCAACGCGCCGGGCGTCCAGGTCGCGTCGACCGCGAAGTGGGTCGGCAGCAACGAGACGACGGTGCCGCACGCGTACGCCGGTGGTGGGTACGACCTCGAGGTGAAGATCCCGATGGCGGACCTGCCCGCGGCCGTCGACCCGTCGCACCTCGGGCTGAACATCACGCCGTACGACAACGACAACACCGCGGCACCCGGTACGACGACGCTCCGGCACATCGACATGAGCACGCGGCTCGGCTGGTCGGCGCTCGGCTCGGTCCAGTCCGACCCGTACCGCTGGGGGATCGCCACACTGCCCGGGTACACGCCGCCCGCGGGCCGGCCGACCACCCCGGCGCCGCCGGACGTCTCGAACCCGAACCTGAACGGCGCCCTGTCCCCGCAGACGATCGCGCAGTCGGCGCGCGACGGTGTCCCGATCTCCGGCCGGGTCCCGACGGACGACCTGAAGATCCAGTACGCCGGCCTGAACGGCAACGCCGTACGACTCGTCACGTCGTCGAAGGGCACCGGCACCGCCCGGGCGTTCCTGACCTCGGGCGAACTCGGGGCGATCCCGGTGTGGACGTCCTCGTGTACGTCGGACCCGGCGCCGGACTACGGGTTCACGCCGTGCGCGATCACCGACGGGGCGACGCCGCCGTGGTCACCGGACATGAGCGGGCACCTGGTGAAACAGGCCACGCAGCAGGTGACCCGCGGCGTGCAGCAATGGACGATCCCGTTGACCGCGGCCCAGCGTCAGCAGTTGAAGGACCGCGGCCACCTGCTGGTTTCCTACGAGACGACGAAGAACGAGGTCCAGGCCTTCGACATCCGGATCGCATAGCCGGCCGCCTCGCGGACCTGCGCGTCCGGGTGCTCGACGGCCCGGCGCAGCAGGTCCGCGGTGCCGGGCTCGGGCGGCGCGCCACCTGTTGCCATCAGCAACGGAACCAGGCCGTACGGCTCCGTCTCCAGGACCAGTTGGTTGCGGAGCACGGACTCGGTCCAGGTCAGCGTGTGCCGGCCGATGCTCTCGATGATCGCGGCGCTGCGCTCGCGGCTCCGCGTCCGGAGGAAGAGTGCCTTGGCGCCGGAGCACTCCACTTCGATGATCTGCTCGGTACCGGCGGCGAACACGAGGCCGAGCCCGGTGTGGCCGATTCGCTCGAAGGTGCTGCCGGTCGCCAGCGCGATCGCGGCCAGCAGGTCGTTGTCCAACCAGTCGTCCGGCCGAATGACCAGACCCGTCCAGTGCTGCCCGCTCGCGGGCTCCTCACTCACTTGGCTCAGCGTAACGCGGTGAAGTCCAGTCCGCCGCTGGAGGACCGCAGGCTGAGAACCGAGCCATTGATGCGGTAGGTCAGGTCGCCCTTCAAGCCGTTCAGCAGCAGGGATTCCAGCTTCGCGGCGTCGCCGGCGCAGGCGCGCCGGGTGGTGGCCAGTTCGCCGAACGTCAGCTTGCCGGTGGAGTTCGCGACCACGCCCTGGAACTCGTTGCAGCCCGTCGAGCCGGTCACCCGATCGCCGTTCAGCTTCATCCAGGCCTTTTCGGCCCCGGCCGGATGCGACGCGGTCTCGCCGGCGACGATCGTCGACAAGCCCCACTTCGTGCCGTCCAGTGCCGCGGCGGGCTCGGCGGTCTGCTTGTCGACGAGCGAGATCGTCGTACTGGCCGTGCTGACGACGAGCTTGTCACCGTCGAGCTTCCAGGTGGGCTTGGCGGTGAGGACGCCGCCGATCCACTTGTCCGCGCCGGCCGCGGGGCCGAGGCACCCCATCGCGGTCGACGTGATCTGGCTGCCGAGGACCAGGCGGTTGTCCGCGGTCGACACAGAGGTCTCCGAGGAGTTGCAGCCGGCGTCCCAGGACAACCGGCCGTTGGTGGTGAACTGCAGCCGGACCTTGGTGGCCGGCGTCCTGGGCTTCCCGTTCTCGACGACCGAGGTGGACAGGAAGGTCCGCCCGCTCAGGTCGGCCCCGGGCTGCGCGCCGGTACCGGCCTCGTTGCCGCAGGCGGTCAGGGCGAGCAGGCCTGTCGCGGCGAGAGCGATCATCGGTGTCTTCACATCCTCAGGACGCTGTCGCTGGCCTTCGCGTTGCAGTTCGGGGCATGGTTTCTTCGGGGAAACTTTGGGGGGAAACGATGGCTGTCCGATTTCCGCGGCGCCGCATGGTCGTCGCGGCCGCCGCCGTACTCGCGGTTGCCGTGCTCGTCGCGGTACCGATCGTGCGTACGAACCAGCGCCCACCGGCCGAGACGGCGGCCGCCGCGATCGGGCCGAGCGGTACCTGCCCACATCCGTCGTTCGTGACCACGTCCCGCGACAACCAGGGCGAGGGCCGGGACTTCGAGCCGTACTACGTGCACAACAACATGTGGAACAACCACAACGGTGTGTACGCGATGTCGGTGTGCGGCTACGACAACTGGTACGAGGACGTGACCCAGCCGAAGCCGGGTGACAACGGCGTACAGGCGTACCCGAACGTGCACAAGGACTACGACGACGTACCGCTGTCCAGGATCAAGTCCGCGACGTTCGGCGCGACCACGCCCGCGGACTGCTCGGGCTGCGTGTACGACGTCGCGTTCGACGTGTGGGTCGGCGACGGGCTGAACAACGAGCTGATGATCTGGACCGATAACAAAGGCCAGACCCCGGCCGGGGACAAGGTCGGGACGGTCACGTTCGGCGGCTTCACGTACGACGTGTGGCACCAGGACGGGTACACGGCGTACGTCTCCCAGGTCACCCAGAAGTCCGGAACCATGCCGCTCGGCGACTTCTTCGACGACCTGACCAGTCGCGGCTGGGCCCCGAAACCGACCACCTGGCAGGTCGACTACGGCGTGGAAGTCGTCTCCACCGCCGGCACCACGCGGCGCTTCACCTTCGACGGCTTCAGCATCCAGGAGCATTAGGGTTCTGGCTGTGATGGGACTGGTGATCTTCGACAACGACGGCGTGCTGGTCGACTCGGAGCGACTCGCGAACACGATTCTTTCCGAGCTGCTGACCGAGGCCGGGTTGCCGTACACGTTCGAGGAAACGGTGCGGGACTTCATGGGCGGATCGATGGCGTCGATGCGGAAGCTGACCGAGACGAAGCTCGGCCGGCCGTTGCCCGCGGATCTCGAGGACCGGTATCACCAGCGGCTGTTCGAGGGGTTCGCGCACCTGCAGCCGATCGAGGGCGTCGAGGCCGTTCTGGACCACCTGGACGCGCGGGGCGTCACGTACTGCCTGGCGTCGTCCGGTACGCATCGACGGATCCGTACGGCGTTGACCGCGGTCGGCTTCCTGGACCGGTTCGAGGGGCGGATCTTCAGCGCCGAGGACGTCGCGCACGGCAAGCCCGCGCCGGACCTGTTCCTGCACGCGGCCGCG
>NZ_DASRVN010000379.1:0-16530 GCF_035655035.1 Kribbella sp.
GCGGTCCCGGCCGGCGCGACCGCGACCGACGTCGTGCTGACGATCACCCAGATGCTGCGCAAGCACGGCGTGGTCGGCAAGTTCGTCGAGTTCTACGGCGACGGTGTCGCGGCGGTGCCGCTGGCGAACCGGGCCACGATCGGCAACATGAGCCCGGAGTTCGGCTCCACCTGCGCGATCTTCCCGATCGACGACGTGACGCTGGACTACCTGCGGCTGACCGGTCGCTCCGACGACGACGTCGCGCTGGTCGAGGCGTACGCGAAGGAGCAGGGCCTCTGGCACAACCCGGCCGTCGAGCCGCGGTACTCCGAGTACCTGGAGCTCGACCTGTCGACGGTGGTGCCGTCGATCGCCGGCCCGAAGCGCCCGCAGGACCGGATCGAGCTGAGCAAGGCCAAGGAGTCGTTCCGCGGCGTGCTGCCGGACTACGCGACCGAGGAGAAGGACGTCGACCCGTCGGAGACCGGGAGCTTCCCGGCCAGCGACGCGCCGAACGGGCACGGCCACCCGGACGACAACCCGCACACCGTTGCCGCCGGCAAGGACCGTCCGTCGAAGAAGACGAAGGTCACGCTGGAGGGCCAGGAGATCGAGCTCGACCACGGCCACGTGGTGATCGCGAGCATCACCTCCTGCACCAACACCTCCAACCCGTCGGTCATGCTGGCCGCTGCGCTGCTCGCGAAGAACGCGGTCGACAAGGGCCTCGCCTCCAAGCCGTGGGTGAAGACGTCGCTGGCGCCGGGGTCGAAGGTCGTCACCGACTACTACGAGAAGGCCGGCGTGACGCCGTACCTGGAGAAGCTCGGCTTCCACCTGGTCGGCTACGGGTGTACGACGTGCATCGGCAACTCCGGCCCGCTGCCCGAGCCGATCTCGGCCGGCGTGCAGGAAGCGGACCTCGCGGTCGTGAGCGTGCTGTCCGGCAACCGGAACTTCGAGGGCCGGATCAACCCGGACGTGAAGATGAACTACCTGGCGTCGCCGCCGCTGGTGATCGCGTACGCGCTCGCCGGGACGATGGACTTCGACTTCGAGAACGATGCCCTCGGCAAGGACACCGACGGGAACGACGTGTTCCTGTCCGACATCTGGCCGAGCGCCGACGAGGTCGAGCGGACCATCGCGAGCTCGATCAACAAGGAGATGTTCACGAAGGACTACGCCGACGTGTTCGCCGGTGACGAGCGCTGGCAGTCGCTGCCGACGCCCGAGGGCAAGACGTTCGCCTGGGACGCCGAGTCGACGTACGTCCGGAAGCCTCCGTACTTCGACGGGATGGCGAAGGACCCGTCGCCGGTCACCGACATCGCCGGCGCCCGGGTGCTGGCGAAGCTCGGCGACTCGGTCACCACCGACCACATCTCGCCGGCCGGTTCGATCAAGGCCGACAGCCCGGCCGGCAAGTACCTGGCCGAGCACGGGGTGGACCGGAAGGACTTCAACTCGTACGGTTCCCGCCGGGGCAACCACGAGGTGATGATCCGCGGTACGTTCGCGAACATCCGGCTGCGGAACCAGATCGCCCCGGGCACCGAGGGCGGTTTCACCCGCGACTTCACCAAGGACGACGCGCCGGTCACCACGATCTACGACGCGGCCCAGGCGTACGCCGAGCAGGGCACCCCGCTGGTGATCCTGGCCGGCAAGGAGTACGGCTCGGGTTCGTCGCGGGACTGGGCCGCGAAGGGTACGGCGCTGCTCGGCGCGAAGGCCGTCATCACCGAGTCGTTCGAGCGCATCCACCGGTCGAACCTGATCGGCATGGGCGTGCTGCCGCTGCAGTACCCGGAGGGCGAGACCGCGGAGTCGCTCGGCCTGACCGGCGAGGAGACCTTCGACATCACCGGCGTCACCGCGCTGAACGACGGCGACATCCCGCGCACGGTGCACGTCAAGGCAACCTCACCCGACGGCGGCGTGCAGGAGTTCGACGCGGTCGTCCGGATCGACACCCCCGGTGAGGCCGACTACTACCGCAACGGCGGCATCCTGCAATACGTACTGCGCTCGCTGATCGCGAGCTGACGGCGGCCGACGAGATGGAGCGTCGGACCGGCGAGGATGACGGCGTCGTCCGGATCTGGCACGACGAGGAGGGCTGGGGCGTCGTTGACTGCCCCAGCACCCCCGGCGGCTGCTGGACCCACTTCTCGGTGATCGAGGCCGAGGGATTCCGCTCCCTGCCGCCGGGCGGCTCCGTGCGCGTCCGCTGGGAGTCGGCGGACCAGGACGGCTACGACTACCGCGCTGAGTGGGCCAAGGCGCTCTGACGACAGCTCCTTCGTGCTCACCGAGTCGTGTCGGATGGCTTGCGGCCCGCTTGGCGAGTCGTGGAGCGAGGTTGTGCTGATCGGCGTGTCGTCGGCTGAAAACCACGAGTCGACGGAGAACTGTCGGATCGGTGGGGTTTAGTGGGGGGATGGGAAAGGGTCGGGATACGCCTCGGGATGTGGTTCGGGCGGCTTGTGGGGAGTACGGCGAGGACGCCGTGATCGACTGGTGTGTCGCGTTTCTCGGTGGGGAGATCTCGGGGGAGGAGGCGTACGGCGCCGCGTTGCCGAAGTTGGTGGCGATCACCGGGGCGGAGAATCCGGGTGGGTGGAAGACGCCGGTTGATCCGGTCAACTACTACTGGGTCCGGGTGTGGGCGGCGCGGGTGTTCCTGTACGTGTGGCGGGATGACCTCGTCGACGTACTGCGGGTCGCCGCGGGGGATCCGGCGTGGCGGGTGCAGGAGCACGTTGCGAAGATCACCGCTCAGCGTGAGCTCGGTCAGCTGGTCGACGTACTGCTCCCGCTCCTCGACCACGAACTCCCACGGGTCCGCGCGGCGGCTGTCCGTGCGGTGGGCGCCGCAGGCGAGTACGAACACGCCGCCGCCCTCCGCCCACTCGCTGACGACCCCGACCACACCGTGCGAGCCGCCGTAGAACGCGCACTCACCAACCTGGAAACCCGCCTTGACCGCCCCATCCGCTGACCGGATCTCCGCGCGGCCTGCGACCTCCGGAGATGGTGCTGTTGTGGGGGAGATCCATGCTGCTTCTTGGGGTGCGGCGTACGGGCCGCTGTTTTCCGCGGAGGTTGCGCGGGAGGGGATCGAGAGCCGGCTGGGCCGGTGGTATGAGCGGCTGCGGGTGGGGAGCGGGCTGGTGATGCTCGGGTTCGTCGGGGAGCGGGCGTTGGCGATGTCGTGGAGTCTGCCGTCCGAGACGCGGCCCGGGTACGCCGAGATCTACAGCTTCTACACGCACCCGGACGGCTGGGGCAGCGGCGTCTCGGTCGCCCTCATGGACGCGACGCTCCAGCACCTGGCGACCGACCGCGTACACCTCTGGACCCTGCGCGACACCCCACAGTCCCGGCGCTTCTACACCAAGTGCGGCTTCGTCGAGACCGGTGCCACCCAGACGAGAGACTTCGGCGACGGCAACCCGCTCCCACAGGTGGAGTACGAGCTAGGGCAGCGCCGCGCGTAGCTTCCCGGCGTACTCCTCGGCCTCGGCGGTGTCGGTGTACTTCGTCCGCGGCCAGAAGAAGCCGCGCAACCCGTCGCCCTTGGTGCGCGGTACGACGTGGACGTGCAGATGCGGCACCGACTGCGACACGACGTTGTTCACGGCAACGAACGACCCTTGCGCGTCGAACGCCGTCCGGACCGCGGCCGCCACCGAGCGGGCCGCGCCGAACAGCGGGACCGTCAGCTCGTCCGGCAGCTCGACCAGCGTCGGCACGTGCGCGCGCGGCACGATCAGCGTGTGCCCCTTGAACACCGGCCGGACGTCCAGGAACCCGACGACCTCAGGTGTGTCCAGGACGATCTGCGCGGGCGTCGTACCCGCGATGATTGAACAGAACAAGCAGTCAGCCATCAGCCCAGTTTCTCGTCCACGAAGCACCAACGCCAAGTCTCGCCCGGCTCGAAGCTGCGCATCACCGGGTGCTTGGTCGTGGCGTGGTGCTTGCTGGCGTGCTTCATCACCGACGAGTCGCAGCACCCGACGTGCCCGCAGCCGAGACACAGCCGCAGGTGAACCCATGACCCACCGGTCGCCAGGCACTCCTCGCAGCCGTCCGGCGTGTTCGGCGTGACCACCACCGGTGCCTCCTCGAGGTGCGAACACGCGCCGCCCGGCGGCACCTTCGGCCGCAGGTCCTCGGAGCGCCCGCCGACGTCGTCGTCCTCGTCGCGGTCCAGGATCGACTCCTCGATGTCGAGCGCGCTCTGCGCCCGCTGGAGCACCTCGTCCGCGACCAGGCCGGCGTCGCGGACCTTGAGGATGTGCGAGCGCTCCGCCTCGAGCATCGCGATCCGCAGCCGCCGGTACGCCTCGCTCGGCGTCTCGTACTCGCTCTCCGGCCGCCCGAGCCGCTCCCAGGCCGCCTGTGCCCGGGCCTCACCCCGCTGCCGCAGTACGTCGAGAACGGCCGGCGGGTCGCTCGGCTGCACGAGTTCGTCGAGCTTGGCGATCGCGGCCCGGTGGGCTCCTTGCAGTACGGCGGCCTCCTGCAGCGCGTCCTCCGCCGGGTCCGGCCCGGGCAGGCGCAACCGGCGTACCAGCCACGGCAGTGTCGAGCCCTGGACGAGCAGCGTGCCTGCGGTGACGGCGAGCGCGATGAACACCAGTACTTCGCGGTGCGGCGTCGAAGGGGGCAGCGTGAACACCGCCGCCAGTGTGACCACACCGCGCATCCCCGCCCAGGACACGACGATCAGCGCGCGCCGGGACACCGGCCCCGGCTGCGACGGTCCGAGGAACCGGCGGGACAGCATCGTCGTCGGGATCACCCAGATCGGGCGCAGCAGCACGACCGCGAGGAACACCGCGAGCGTCGTGGCCGCGATCAGCCAGGTCGGCAACGGGCTCGCGGTCAGGTCGTCGAGGATCCACCGGGTCTGCAGGCCGATCAGCAGGAAGACCGTGTTCTCCAGCAGGAACTGGAACGTGCGCCAGTTGGTCCGCTCCGACATCCGCGACTTGGCCGACTGGATGATCGGCGCCTTGTGGCCGAGCAGCAGGCCGGTGACGACGACGGCGAGTACGCCGGACGCGTGAATGTAGTGGTTCTCCGCCGCGATGTACGCGACGAACGGCGCGGTCAGGCTGAGCGTGGTGTCCAGCACCGGGTCGGTGAACCGGCGGCGGATCTTCGCCAGCACGAACGTGACGACGATGCCGATCAGTACGCCGCCACCGGCCGCGCGCAGGAAGTCCAGGCCGACGTGCAGCACGGTCGGCGTGACGAGGGCGGCCGCGACCGCCGTGCGCAGGCAGACCAGCGCGGTCGCGTCGTTCAGCAGGCTCTCGCCTTCGAGGATTGTGACGATCCGCCGGGGGAGACCGACGCGTTTGGCGATCGCGGTCGCGGCGACCGCGTCCGGCGGCGCGACCACCGCACCGATCGCGAACGCGGCCCAGAACGGCAGCGGCTGCTGACCGATCGACGCCGCGACCCGGCCGAGCAGCCACCAGGTGACCAGGCCGACACCGAGTGCGGTGAACGCGACCAGGCCGACGGACAGCAGCCCGATCGACCGGCGGTGCTTGGAGAAGTCGACCAGGCTGGTCTTGATCGCCGCGGAGTACAGCAGCGGCGGCAGGAAGCCGACCAGCACGACCTCGGGCTGGAGCTCGACGCGCGGGATGAACGGCAGGTACGACGCGGCGATCCCGATGACCACCAGCAGCAGGGGAGCCGAGAGGCCGATCCGTCGCGCCAGCGCGGCGCCGCCCGCGACGACGGCGACGAGGGCCACGACCTCGATCGCGATATGCACGGGCACAGTGTCGCAGCGGCGACGCGGTTTCCACCCATCGGTTCGCGCAGAGCGCACCGTCAGAGGTTCTGCAGGATCACCCCGGCGACGATCACGGCACAGACGGTGAGGTTGTCCCACCGGTGCTGCACCAGGATCGCGACGAACTCACGCAGGGTCGCACTGGGCCAGTAGTACTGCGCGGTCGGTGAACCGATCACCTGCCCGTCGACCTTGGCCCGGCGTGCGGTCATCGCGGCCCGGAAGGCATGGAAATTGTTCGTCACGATCAGGCAGCGGTACGCCGGCTTCAGCGCCTGCATGATCTGCGCGCTGAACACCAGGTTCTCCGTCGTCGACCTCGACCGGTCCTCGCGCCGGATCCGATCGGCCGGCACGCCGTGCTCGACCAGGTACTCCGCCATCGCGTGTGACTCCGGGATCTCCTCACCCCTGCCCTGTCCGCCGGAGGTGATGAGCAGCGGCCGGCACTGTTCCTGCTCGAAGACCTCTCGGGCGCGATCCAAGCGGCTTGCCAGCAGCGGTGGCACCCGGGTGCCGCGGAGCGCCGAACCGAGGACGACGATGAAGTCGATCGGGCGCTGCCACGCGACCCAGCTGTACACGGTGGAGTACACCAGGAAGCACACGAACAGGAACGACACGTAGGCCAGGATCCGGAGCAGCGACGTCTGTACGATCTCCAACGGCCGCCAGCCGATCCGCTCGGTCAGAAAACCGAACAGCCCTAACGCGACGATGGCCAGCCCGGCCAGCAGTGAGAGCAGGTTTCCGAGCCGGCGGCCTTCCCGGCGGAACATGATCAGCCCGTTCCAGATCAGGAAGACCGCGAGTACGGCGACGGACAGCATGATCGCGATCAGTACCGCCACGACCACGACCTCCGCGGCCGTCCGGGACAGCCGCTCGAGCGCGAAGACCAGGCCGGCCAGCGCGAACAGGCAGGCCAGCACCAGGTAGACGCCGTTCAGCAGCAGCCGGCGGTCGCGCAGAAAGTTGACCGCGAAGACCACGAGCCATAGACCGGCGACCCCGAACGAGACGATCATGCCGATGTCACCTCTCGTACACTCATGTTCACAATCGGTATCAAACCATTTCAGGAGTGGTTGATGCGTCGTCGTGTGCTTGCCCTGGTCGGTGTGGTGGCGCTGTCGCTGTCGCCGGTGGTCCCGGCCGCGGCCGCCGATACGGTCACCAACACGGTCACCAACGGTTGCGTCGATTCGGTGCCGGAGCCAGGGACGACGACGCCCGTGAAGATCTGTTACACGCTGTTCAAACCGTCCACCGCGTCGAAGCAGCACACCGTGCCGCTGATCTTCCACAGCCATGGCTGGGGCGGGAGCCGGACGACGGACCCGAAGGCGTTCAAGGCGTGGCTGGACGCCGGGTTCGGCGTACTGAGCTTCGACCAGCGGAGCTTCGGGCAGAGCACCGGCGTCGCGCACGTGATGAACCCGGACTACGAGGGCCGCGACGTGGTCAAGCTGGTCGACCTGGTGGCGAGCCTCGACTGGGTGACGAAGCAACGGCCCGGTGATCCCCTGATCGGCGCGATCGGAGGCTCGTACGGCGGTGGGTACCAGCTCGCCGGCGCGTTCACCGAGCTGCGGGACCGCGGCGCGACCCGGTTCGACGCGCTGGCGCCGGAGATCACCTGGTGGGACCTGAAGCAGAGTCTCGCGCCGCAGGAGGCGGCCCGGACGATGTGGCTGTCGATCCTGTTCGCGGGCGGCGCGACGCACCTGCCGCCGGCGGTGTCGAAGGCGTTCGTCGCGCTGATCGCCACCGGCGCGTGGCCGGCCGGGAAAGCCGGACGCGACCTGACAGAGTTCTTCGCGCACAACGGCCCGGCCTGGCACGTGTCCCAGGGGCGCAAGCTCGACATCCCGGTGCTGTTCGGCCAGGGCATCTCCGACAACCTGTTCAACCTCAACCAGGGCCTGATGAACTTCGACCACGCGCTCACGGCGCGGGCCCGGGCGCGGTCGATCTTCGTCGGGTACAACGGCGGTCACACGCTGCCCGCCGTCGTACCGCCGGGGTACGCGACGCCCGGTGATCCCTGCTCGGTCGCGCTCGGCTCGCCGGACTTCTCGAGCCTGTCGATCCGCTTCATGCAGGAGAAGCTGCTGCACAAGTCCGAGGGTCTGACCGGGTTCGGCACCTACCACCTGTCCACCGCCGCCGGTCGTTGCCTCACGCAACGGAGCTTGACGCCGAACAAGCGCTACCCGCTCGGCAAGATCGTCGTACCGACCGGTGCCGGGCTGCCGGTCAACCTGCCGATCGCGAAGGGCCCGATCACGATCGCCGGTACGCCGACCGTGACCGCGAACGTGTACACGATCATCCCGCAGTCGGCGGCGTACTTCGCGCTGAGCGTCGGCACGAACCCGCTGACCGCGAAGATCGTGCAGAACAACACGATGCCGCTGCGCGAACAACGCGCCGCGCACGGTGTCCGCCGTACCTTCGAACTCCCGGCGATCGCGGTGGACGTCCCGGCCGGCCAGAACCTGTACCTGACCGCCGCCCCGATCGCCGACATGTACGCCGGCCAACGCGGCCCGCTCCCCGGCCTGATGCTGCTCAAGAACGGCTCACTGAGCGTCCACCAGGTGCGTTAGCGGATCTTGTCCAGGTGGGTCTTGTAGACGGTCAGGAACGGTTCCTCGGTGGAGACGGCGCGGAAGAGCCAGTCGCAGGTCTGCTGGGCGGTGGCGATCACGTCCGGCGGGTACGAGTACTTCACCTGGTGCTCGGCGAACTCGTCCTCGTCGTCCACGAAGACGGTGCCGTCGCGGCGCTTGATCACGTCCAGGTCGAGGTCGATCATCGTCACCACGTCGTCGGAGAACTCGACCGGCGTGGTGATGTCGGCGTAGATCTCGGTGTACCGCGGCTCGTCGTTGAAGATCGCGGTGAACCACTTGTCCCGCGGGAACAGCTGCACGTGCGCCTGCTCCTGCGTCACCTCGGGCTCGGCGCCACGCTGCGACACCGACCCCGCCGGCGCCCCCAGCCACACCCCGTACTCGTCCTCACCGAGATACCGCATCCACTGATGCCAGTGCAGCTTCTCGTCGTACTTGCGGTAGACCACCCGGACATCGCGCATGGGCGTCAACTTACCGGCTCAGGGCGTCAGCGAGCGGAGCTGCTCCAGGTACGGCTTGTAGGCGGTCATGAACGGTTCGGTGCTGGTGATGGTGGCGGCCAGGTGGTCGCAGACGGCCTGGGCGGTGGCGATCACTTGCGGTGGGTAGTCGTAGCGGAGCTGGTGGTCGCGGAACTCGTCCTCGTCCATCACCTTGACCGTGCCGTCGCGGAGCAGGCGGATGTCCAGGTCGAGGTCGACCGCGGTGACCGAGTCGACGCCGAACTCGGCCGGCATCGTGATGTCGCAGTAGATCGCGGTCAGGTGCGGTACGTCGTTGAACAGCGCGCTCCACCACTGCCCGCGCGGGAACAGCCGGACCCGGTGGTGGTCGATGGACTGCCAGCTGCCGTCGGCGCGCTGGCCCCGGCTGCCGGGCAGCGAGCCGACCCACAGGCCGTGCTCGTCCTCACCGAGCCGGATCGCCTCGAGCAGGCGGTGCGGCTGCCCGTCGTATTTCCGGAACAACGTCCTCACCATCTCCACACCCGTTACCCTAAGTGAGACGCAGCACACCTTCGAACCAGCCACACGTGGCCGGCGTCTTGGAATATGAGAGCATTCGAGGACTACCTGCGGGAGGAGCTCGATGCGCGTGCTGGAGACGGTAGAGGGTCCGGACGACCTCAAGAAGCTGACGGATCAGCAGCTGACCGATCTGGCGACCGAGATCCGTGACGTGCTGGTCGAGACCGTGACCCGCACCGGCGGCCACCTCGGTCCGAACCTCGGCATGGTCGAGATCACCCTGGCGATGCACCGGGTCTTCGACTCCCCGCGGGACCGGCTGGTCTTCGACATCGGCCACCAGGCCTACGTGCACAAGCTGGTCACCGGCCGGGCCGGGGACTTCGGCACGCTCCGGCAGGCCGGCGGCCTGTCCGGGTACCCGAGCCGGTCCGAGTCCGAGCACGACATCGTCGAGAACTGCCACGCCTCGACCGCGCTGTCGTACGCCGACGGCCTGGCGAAGGCGTACCGGCTGCGCGGCGAGAACCGGCACGTGGTCGCGGTGATCGGCGACGGCGCGCTGACCGGCGGGATGGCCTGGGAGGCGCTGAACAACATCGCCGCCGCCAAGGACCTGAACCTGGTCATCATCGTGAACGACAACGGCCGCTCGTACAGCCCGACCGTCGGCGGCCTCGCGACGCACCTGACCAGCCTGCGCACCAACCCGCGGTACGAGAAGATCCTCGACCTGATCAAGAAGAACCTCGGCCGGACGCCGTACGTCGGCCCGCCGATGTACGAGGTGCTGCACGGCGTGAAGAAGGGCCTGAAGGACATGCTCGCCCCGCAGGGCATGTTCGAGGACCTCGGCCTGAAGTACGTCGGCCCGGTCGACGGCCACGACCGGCAGGCGCTCGAGGACGCGCTGCGGAACGCGAAGTCCTTCGGCGGCCCGGTGATCGTGCACGCGGTCACCAAGAAGGGCTTCGGCTACCCGGCCGCCGAGCAGGACGAGGAGGACAACCTGCACCAGGTCCGCCCGCTGAACAAGCCGCGCGGCTGGACCGACGTGTTCTCCGACGAGCTGGTGAAGATCGGCCACCGGCGCCCGGACGTGGTCGCGATCACCGCGGCGATGCTGCACCCGACCGGGCTGGCGCCGTTCGCGGAGGAGTTCCCGGGCCGGACCTTCGACGTCGGGATCGCCGAGCAGCACGCGGTGACCAGCGCGGCAGGTCTCGCGCTCGGCGGCCTGCACCCGGTCGTGTGCCTGTACTCCACGTTCCTCAACCGGGCCTTCGACCAGACCATGATGGACGTCGCGCTGCACAAGTGCGGTGTGACGTTCGTCCTCGACCGTGCGGGGGTCACGGGTGACGACGGTCCGACCCACAACGGTGTGTACGACATGTCGCTGCTGCAGCTCGTCCCGGGCCTGCGGCTGGCGGCGCCGCGGGACGGCAAGCGGCTCCAGGAGCTGCTGAACGAGGCCGTCGACGTGGACGACGTCCCGACCGCGCTGCGGTTCGCCAAGGGCGAGGTGTTCGCGGACATCGAGGAGGTCGACCGGGTCGGCTCGGTCGACGTACTGCAGCGCTCCGGCCAGGACGTGCTGCTGGTCGGGATCGGTTCGATGGCGGCGACCGCGATGGACGTCGCGCAGCGGCTCGAGCAGCACGGCTTCGGCGTCACCGTGGTCGACCCGCGCTGGGTGAAGCCGGTGGCCCCGGAGCTCGTCGAGCTGGCCGCGGACTTCAAGCTGGTCGTCTCGATCGAGGACAACGGGCGGGCCGGCGGCTGCGGCGAGATGATCGCGCAGGCGCTCCGCGACGGCGGCGTACGGACCACGTTCCGCGACTTCGGCGTACCGCAGGTATTCCTCGAGCACGCCAAGCGCGCCGCCGTACTGCAGGAGATCGGGCTCACCGGGCAGGAGATCGCCCGGGAGATCACCGAGCAGCTCACGCAGCACGTCGACGCCGCCCTCGGCGAACCGCACCGGGCCGGCGGCCGGAACTCTTAGCCGGGCGCCATGTCGGACGGGGGAGGGCGACACAGCAGGCATGCCGCCGTCCGTCGGCGGTCGCGGGCCTGGCCGATCCTGCTCTCGCTGGCCCTGGTCGCGGCGGCGGTCGGCGGCGGGCTGTACCTGCACAGTTCGAGCCAGCACGCCGACGACGCGGCCGGCGCCGGCCCGAATACGCCGGCGATCGACCTGGCGGCCCGGTCCGCGGCCGTCAACCAGGTGCTGCAGCGCCGTTCGCAGGCGGTCCTGACCGGGAACGAACAGGAGTTCATCGCGGACGTCGACCCGGCGAACACCAAGCTGGTGGAACGGCAGCGCACTCTGTTCACGAACCTCCGCCAGTTCGGTTTCGCGAAGCTCGCCTACCAGCAGCTCGCCCAGCAGTACGACGACGCGCTCGCGCAGAAGTACGGCCCGTCGACGTACCTGGTCGCGGTAGCGATGGAGTACCAACTGCGTGGCATCGACCTGGTGCCGGTGCGGGCGATGCTCGGGTACACGTTCAGCCGCCGGCCGAACGGGACCTGGATGCTGATGTCCGACTCGGACCTCGACAAGCGGCTGCCGCGCGGCTCGCACCAGGAGGCCTGGGACTTCGGGCCGGTCCTGGTGAAGCGGGCGCCGCGGGTGCTCGTGGTCGTCGAGCAGGGCCAGGACGCGCTCGCGAACAAGTTCGTCACGATGTCACAGAATGCCGTCCAGGCGGTCTCCAAGGACTGGCCCGGCGGCTGGAACGGCTCCGGCGTGGTGATCGCGCTCGACGACAAGGTGGTCCGCGGCGCCGACTACTCGCAGCCGCGGAACGCCGCGGACGCGGTCGCGATGGCGACCTTCGTGTACCGCACGCTGCCCGGCGAGGTCACCGGCGAGGGGGAGCGGACCGACTCGTACGTCGTGCTGAACCCGCACAACCGGGACAAGGTCGACACCCGCATCCTCGCGCACGAGTTCACCCACGTCGCGACCGCGCCGTACGGGCCGTACGCCCCGCGCTGGCTGGTCGAGGGCGCCGCGACGTACATCGAGTTCCTGAACAACATGCCGGGGGAGCGGGACCTGGCGATCAGCCAGTACCGGCAGGACGTCCGGACGAAGTACCTCGCGAAGGCGACCGGGCTGCCCCCGGACGCGACGTTCTTCGACCAGGCCGTCAGCTCGTACCCGCTGTCCTGGCTGGCGCTCGACTACCTGTTCACGCGGTTCGGCGGGACCGAGGTGGGCACGCTGTACCGTGAACTCGCCTCGACGGGCGTCACGCAGAAGGACCGCGACCGGATCATGCTCGAGCACCTCGGAATGACGGAGGCCGGACTCTTCCGTGCCCTGAAAGCAGCCGCGGCAGCATGAGGCGCTGGCTGGGTCTGCTGCTGGCGGTGGTCCTGGTCTCCGGTGGCGTCGCCTACACCGTTGAACAACGCGAACAGGACGAACGCGCCCGGGCGCTGGCCACGCCGTCGGCGCGGCCCAGCAAGCCGTCCCGGATCGCCGCGGCCGTGGCGGCTCGCCGGGTCGCGATCGACACGATCCTGGTACGCCGGGCCGGCGCCGTGCAGACCGGTGACGAGCAGCAGTTCCTGGCCGACGTCGATCCGCTCAACAAGAAGCTCGTCGCCGCGCAGAAGGTCCTGTTCGCGAACCTGATGGAGATCGGGTTCACCGAGCTCGGCTACAGCCAGGCCGAGGAACGCTTCGACCCGGCCCTGCTCAGGGCCCACGGGCGTACGACGTACCTCGTCCGGGTGCTGATGCGGTACCAGATTCCCAAGGTCGACTTCACACCGGTGACGACCGAGCTCGGGTACACGTTCGTCGCCCGCGACGGGCACTGGCTGCTGACGTCCGACAGCGAGCTCGACGCCGACCTCGGGCCGGGCGCGCACCGCGAGGCGTGGGACCTCGGCCGGATCGAGGTGCAGCGCGCGCCGCGGGTGATGGTGATCGTCGGGAAGGGTGACACCAGGCGCGGCCGGGCGATCGTCCGGGCCGCGAACGAGGGCCTCGCCGAGGTGATGGCGTACTGGCCGCTGAAGTGGACCGGGTCGGTGCTGGTGATCGCGCTCGACCGGACTGCTGTCCGGGACGCCCGGTTCGCGGACGAGGACATCGAGTCCGCGGCCAGTACCGGTGCGACGTTCTCGTCGCTGCCGGGGCAGGACACCGCCGACGGCACGGTCGCCGGCGGCTACGTCGTGATCAACCCGAACCAGCGCGACCAGGCCGACGAGATCCTGCTGTCGCACGAGATCACCCACGTGGTGACCGCGGCGCTCGGCGGGTACGAGCCGCTGTGGCTGGCCGAGGGCACGGCGGAGTACGTGTCCTGGCGGGGGATCGAGGCGATCAGCGGACCGGGCGAGGTGGTCAAGTGGGAGCGGGAGGTCGTCGACACCGCCGTACCGCAGCTGTCCTCGCTGCCGGGCGACAACGGCTTCTACCAGAACACCGCGGACGTGTACGGCGTGAGCTGGCTGGCCGTCCGGTACCTCGTGCACAGGATCGGTCTCGGCCAGGTCGAGGAGCTGTACGAGGACCTGGCCCGGAACGGGACCGACCAGGCGTCCCGCGACCGGATCCTGCAGGCCCGCACCGGGCTGACCGAAGCGACGCTGTGGACCGCGCTGACAACATACCGGCCACAACGCTGAGTGGCGGTTTGACCTCGCGCTGTCTCAGCAGGCAACCTCGAAGGGTTCCGTCCACCTTCTAGGAGGCGCAGATGAGTCTTGTGCGGAAGAAGACGATCGAGCAGTCGATCGCCGACACGGACGAGCCGGAGTATCAGCTCAAGAAACGCCTCACCGCGATCGACCTGACCGTCTTCGGTATCGGTGTCATCATCGGTGCCGGCATCTTCACCCTGACCGGGCGTGCGGCCAAGCTGTACGCCGGCCCGGGCATCGCACTGTCCTTCGTACTCGCGGCGATCTGCTGTGCGCTGGCCGCGTTGTGCTACGCCGAGTTCTCGTCCACCGTGCCGGTGTCCGGTTCGGCGTACACGTTCTCGTACTTCTCGCTGGGCGAGATCTTCGCCTGGATCATCGGCTGGGACCTGCTGCTGGAACTGATGCTCGGGGCAAGCGTCGTGGCGCAGGGCTGGTCGACGTACGCGGCGTTGTTCCTGGATCAGATCGGGTTGGGCTGGCCGTCCTCGATAGGGCCTGACAGTCACGTGAACGTGCTGGCGATGCTGCTGGTCCTGGTGCTGGCGACGCTGGCGACCATCGGCATCAAGGAGTCGCTGCGGGTCAACCTGGTGCTGGTCGGCATCAAGCTGTTCGTGGTGCTGTTCGTGATCGTCGCCGGCCTGTTCTACATCAAGGGCTCGAACCTGTCGCCCTTCATCCCGCCGAGCGTCCCGTCGCCGAACGCGCACGTCGATGTCACCACCCCGCTGATCCAGGCCGTGTTCGGCGCCCCGTCGGCGTTCGGGATCATGGGCCTGGTGTCCGGTGCGTCGCTGGTGTTCTTCGCGTTCATCGGGTTCGACGTGGTCGCGACCACGGCCGAGGAGGCCAAGAACCCGCAGCGCGACCTGCCGCGCGGCATCATCGGTTCGCTGGCGATCTGCACGGTGCTGTACGTGCTGGTCTGCATCGTGATCACCGGCATGGTCAAGTACACCGACATCAACGGCGAGGCCGCGCTGGCCGAGGCGTTCAAGTCGGTCGGCCGGGGCGGCTTCGCGACGCTGATCTCGGCCGGTGCGGTCGCCGGTCTGACCACCGTCGTACTGACGCTGATGATCGGCGCGGCCCGGGTCGTGTTCGCGATGAGCCGTGACCACCTGATGCCGAAGCAGCTGGGCAAGACGCACCCGAAGTGGGGTACGCCGTACCGGCTGACGATCGGGATCGGTGTCGTGGTGGCGATCATCGCCGGGGTCACGCCGATCGGGAAGCTCGAGGAGATGGTGAACATCGGCACGCTGGCCGCGTTCACGCTGGTCTCGATCGCGGTGCCGCTGCTGCGCCGCAGCCGGCCGGACATCAAGCGCTCGTTCCGGGTGCCGGGCAGCCCGGTGATCCCGATCCTGGCCGCGGTGATCTGCGTCTACCTGATGCTGAACCTGTCGATCGAGACCTGGATCCGGTTCCTGGTCTGGATGGTGCTCGGCTTCGTCCTCTACGCGCTCTACGGGTACCGGAAGAGCCGCGTGGGCCTCGAGCAGAAGACCGGCGAGGTACAGAAGGCCTGACAGCTGCTGGGGGCCGGAGCGGGCTTCCGGCGCCGCACCGACCCCCAGCGGTACTAGGCGAGGCTCGCGACACCCTTCGGCAGGAAGCGGGTGCCGTTGACCTTCTCGGAGATGCCGGCGCGGTCCAGGTACGGCGTGATGCCGCCCAGGTGGAACGGCCAGCCGGCGCCGAGCAGCAGACAGAGGTCGATGTCCTGCGCCTCCGCGACCACGCCCTCGTCGAGCATGATCCTGATCTCCTCGGCGAGGGCGGTCAGCACCCGGGTGCGCAGCTCGTCGGCGGTGGACGGCTTGTCGCCGACCGTCACCAGCGCCTCGACCTCCGGGTCGACGACCGGCTTGCCCTCCGGCCACACGTAGAACGAACTCTTGCCGGCGGCAACCACCTTCGCGAGGTTCCCGGACACCGCGAACCGCTCCGGGTAGGCCCGGTTCATCGTCTCCGCGACGTGCAGCGCGACCGGGAGACCGACCAGCTGCAGCAGTACGAACGGCGGCATCGGCAGGCCGAGCGCGGACAGCGCCTTGTCCGCCTCGAGGATCGGCGTGCCCTCGTCCACCGCCGCGCTGACCTCACCGAGGAAACGGGTCAGCAGCCGGTTCACCACGAACGCCGGCGCGTCCTTCACCAGCACGCACGACTTCTTCAGCTTCTTGCCGACCGCGAACGCCGTCGCCAGCGACTCGTCGTCCGTCCTGTCCGCGCGGATGATCTCCAGCAGCGGCAGCACCGCGACCGGGTTGAAGAAGTGGAACCCGACGACCCGCTCCGGGTGCTCGAGGTCCGCGGCCATCTCGGTCACCGGCAACGACGACGTGTTGGTCGCCAGGATCGCGTCGGGCCGGACGATCTTCTCCAGGTCGGCGAAGATCGTCTTCTTCAGCTGCAGCTCCTCGAACACGGCCTC
>NZ_DASRVN010000380.1:0-14435 GCF_035655035.1 Kribbella sp.
GCGGGCGCGTGCACCAGGATGCGCGCCTGGTAGCGGTAGCCGCCGTACGCGACACCACGATTCGTGGACGCCAGCTCCGGTACGTCGCGGGGCGTGAACCGCGGGCCGGTCGGGATCCGCGGCTGCACCCGGTCGACGCGGAACGTGCGCCAGTCGTCGCGGTCGAGGTCCCACGCCACCAGGTACCACCGCCGCCCGGTGTGCACGAGTCGGTGCGGCTCGGTCGTGCGCGTGGCCGCCGTACCGTCGTGGTTGCGGTAGTCGAAGCGCAGCCGGTAGTGGTCGCGGCAGGCGGCGGCGACGGCCAGCAGTACGTCGGGTTGCACCGACGGGCCGCCCGCGGGGGTGACGGCGACCTGCTGGAGCAGCTCGATGCGGTACCGCAGCCGGGAGGGCAGGACCTGCTCGAGCTTCGTGAGGGCGCGGACGGACGCCTCCTCGGTGCCCGCGACCGTGCCGCTGGCGGCGGCGCGCAGGCCGACCGCGACGGCGACCGCCTCCTCGTCGTCGAGCAGCAGCGGCGGAAGCGCGGCGCCCGCGCCGAGGCGGTAGCCGGCCACCCCGGGTACGGCGTCCACCGGGTAGCCGAGGTTGCGCAGCTTGCCGACGTCCCGCCGTACCGTCCGGACCCCGACGCCGAGTTCACCGGCCAGGGCGGCGCCGCTCCACTCCTTGGGTTGCTGCAACAGGCTCAGCAGCTTGAGCAGTCGTGCGGACGTCTCGATCATGTTCTTCAGTTTGGCAGCTGGCTAGGACTGAAGGTGTCCTAACCGGCGATCAGACTGGAGACATGATCAAGGAATTCAGCATCGACATCCCGCAGAGCGCGCTCGATGACCTCGCCGCCAAGCTGGCGAGTGCCCGGTTCCCCGTCGCACTTCCGGGCGACGACTGGAACACCGGCGTACCGGTGTCCTGGCTGTCGTCGCTGGCCGAGTACTGGCGGACCTCGTACGACTGGCGGGCGGCAGAGAAGGAGCTGAACGCGTACCCGCAGTTCACCACCGAGATCGACGGGCAGCGGATCCACTTCATCCACGTCCGCTCGGCGGAGCCGGACGCGTTGCCGCTGCTGCTGACGCACGGCTGGCCGGGGTCGATCGTGGAGTTCCTCGACGTGATCGGCCCGCTGACCGATCCGGTCGCTCATGGCGGACAGGCCGCGGACGCGTTCGACGTGGTGATTCCGGCGCTGCCCGGGTTCGGGTTCTCGGGGCCGACCAGTGACGAGAACTGGACGTTCGAGCGGATCGCGCGGGCCTGGGCCGCGTTGATGGAGGAGCTCGGGTACGAGCGGTACGGCGTACAGGGTGGGGACCTCGGCGGGTCGGTGTCGCCCGAGGTGGGGCGGGTCGCGCCCGCGCACGTCGTCGGCGTACACACGAACGGCGGGACGAACCTGCCGCCGATGCAGATCTCCGACGAGGAGCTGCGGACGCTGACGCCGCTGGAGCAGGACAAGATGGCGAGGATCGCCCAGTTCATGAAGGACGAGTTCGGCTACATCTCGATCCAGTCGACGCGGCCGCAGACGCTCGCGTACGGGCTGGTGGACTCGCCGGTGGCGCAGCTGGCCTGGATCATGGACAAGTTCAAGGCCTGGACCTGGCCGGCGTCGGAGTTGCCCGAGGCAATCATCGGCAAGGACCGGTTGCTGACGAACGTGATGATGTACTGGCTGACCGGCACCGGCGGGACCGCGGCGTACGTCGGGTACGCCTGGCCGCGCTCGTGGGCGCCGCGGCCGAACTCCGGCGTACCGACCGCGGTGCTGGCCACCGCTCACGACGTCGCGATCCGCCGGTACTGCGAGGTCTCGAACAACATCACCCGCTGGACGGACCTCGACCACGGCGGCCACTTCGCCGCGCTCGAGGTGCCGGAGGAACTGGTCGCCGACGTACGGGAGTTCTTCCGCGACCTGCGCGGCTGACTACCGGAAGTCCGTCGACCGGGTGAGGCCGGCCCAGGCGGCAGCCTCCTCGGCGCGGGAGCGTGACGAGCTCTCGGCGAGCGCGAGGGCGTCGCTGCCGAGCAGCAGGCGCAGTGGCGGGTTCTCGAGGCCGACCACCTCGAGGACCGCCTGCGCGGCCTTCGCCGGGTCGCCCGGCTGCTTCCCGTCGGTCTCCAGCCGGCGGCGGTGCATCTCGCCGACCGTGCTCTCGTAGTCCGGGTGCACGTCGTGGAGCTGCATCGACGAGCCGCCCCAGTCGGTCCGGAAACCGCCCGGCTCGACGATCGTCACCCGGACGCCGAACGGCCGGACCTCGTTGTGCAGCACCTCGGAGAAGCCCTCGACGGCGAACTTCGCGGTCTGGTAGGCGCCCATCCCCGGCGTCCCGCCGGCCCGGCCGCCGATCGACGAGAACTGCAGGAAGTGCCCGCCGCGCTGTGCCCGGAACACCGGCAGCGCGGCCTTCGTCACGTTCACCACGCCGAACAGGTTCGTCTCGATCTGCGCCCGGAAGTCGTCGTCGGCCATCTCCTCGATCGCCGCGCTGTTCGCGTACCCCGCGTTGTTCGCCACCACGTCCAGCCCGCCGAACTCGTCGACCGCCGTCCGTACGGCCGCCCGCGCGGCCTCGGCGTCCGTGACGTCGAGCGCGACGGCGCGGAGCTGCTCGCCGTACTTGGTGACCAGGTCGTCGAGTTGCTCGGGCCTGCGTGCGGTCGCGACGACCCGGCCGCCGGCCGCCAGCACCGCCTCGGTCAGCGCCCGTCCGAGGCCGCGCGAACTGCCGGTGACCAGCCAGATCTTGCTCATCCCTGATTCCTAACTAACCGTTTGGTTGGATCTGGTCTTCATCTAACCAACTGGTTGGTTGGAAATCAACTAACCAGTTGGTTGGTACGCTGCGAGGCATGCAGCAACGGAACGCAGACCGGACCCGGGCGCGCATCCTGGACGCGGCCACCGAGGAGTTCGCCGCGCGCGGGATCGGCGGTGCGCGGGTCAGCCGGATCGCCGAAGTGGCCGGGTGCAACAAGGCGATGCTGTACGCGTACTTCGGGAGCAAGGACGAGCTGTTCGACGCGGTCTTCAGTGCGTCGCTGGAGAAGTACCTCGACGAGGTCGGGTTCGACGTCGACGACCTGCCGGCGTACGCGGGCACGGTGTTCGACTACTTCGAGGCGCATCCGGATCGGCTGCGGCTCTCGGTCTGGTACCGGCTCGAGCGGCCGGACGGCCGGCCGCTGGAGGCGATCATCGCGGTCAACCAGCGGCGGCTGGAGGAGCTGCAGCGCGGGATGCGGCGACGCACCGTGTCCCGCCGGTTCACCCCGGTGAGCCTGCTCTCGCTGATCCAGGCGATCGCGACCAGTTGGTCGTCGATGAACCCGGAGTACGGCGCGGAGCTCCCGGACGCGAAGGTCCGGCGGGCGGCGGTGGTGGCGGCCGTGGAGCGGATTCTCAGCTGATTCATTGGTTGGGCCGATGGAGTTCTCAGTCTGGCGCGGTCTACTCGTAACAGAGGGAATTGGCCGAGGAGGGCGACAGCGATGAACCAGAGCGGTGGACCGGGACCGTACGAGGGTGGGCAGGGCGGCTACCAGCAGTACCCGCACGGGCCGTACCAGCAGGGTGCGCCGCAGTACCAGCAGCCGGGGGCGCAGTACGAGCAGGCCGTTCACGGGCCGCAGTACCAGCCGGGGCCGTTCGGGCCGCAGTTCCCGTTCGGGCCGCCGCCGCAGCCTCCGAAGAAGCACCGGCGGCGGCTTTTCGGTGCCGGAGTACTGGGACTGGCCGCGGTGCTCGTCGCCGGTTCGGTTGCCTGGGGCATCGACCAGCGGGTCGGCGGGCACAACTCGCAGCTGTCGCAGAAGACGTTCGACGCCTCGTCCGTCGCGGCGAACGTGTCGCCAGGGCTGGTCGACGTGAACACCGTGCTGGGGTACCAGAACGCCCGCGCCGCCGGGACCGGGATCGTGCTCACCTCCGACGGCGAGGTGCTCACCAACCACCACGTGGTCCAGGGCGCGACGGCGATCACCGTCACCGACATCGGCAACGGGAAGACCTACACCGCGAGCGTGGTCGGGTACGACTCGGCGCACGACATCGCCGTACTGAAGCTGAAGGACGCCTCCGGGCTGCAGACCGCCAAGACCGGGAACTCCGACCAGGTCAAGCTCGGCGACCAGGTCGTCGGGGTCGGGAACGCGGGCGGCACCGGCGGTACGCCGAGCTACGCGGCCGGGAAGGTGACCGGCCTGAACCAGGCGATCACCGCCACCGACCAGAACGGGCAGGACCCGGAGAACCTGACCAACCTGATCCAGACCGACGCCAACATCCAGGCCGGCGACTCCGGCGGCCCGCTGGTGAACTCCGGCGGCCAGGTGGTCGGCGTCGACGTGGCCGGCAACGGCGGCAGCAACGGCGGCCAGGGAATTCCGGGACAGAGCTCGGCGTCCACCGCGTCGGCCGCGACAGCGACGCTGGCGGCGTGGGGCGACGGGTACGGCAACGGCGACGGGTACGGGAACGGCGACGGCACGGGCTTCCCATTCGGCAACGGCTCGGGCAACGGGAACGGGTACGGATCCGGGAACGGTTCGGGCAACGGCAATGGCTCGGGGAACGGGAACGGCTCGGGCAACGGGTACGGCAATGGGAACGGGTACGGCGACGGCTCGGGCAACGGTTCTGGCAATGGGAACGGGTCGGGTAACGGCGGCGGGACCGGGACGACCACCGAGGGGTACGCGATCCCGATCAACGAGGCGCTCGGTATCGCCCAGCAGATCGAGAACGGCAAGTCCTCGACGTCGGTGCACATCGGCGACTCGGCGATGCTCGGTATCTCGGTGGTGACCAGCCCCGGTACCACCGGCGCGGTCGTCGGCGACGTAGTGGCGAACGGCCACGCCGACGACGCCGGCATCACCGCCGGCGACGTGATCACCTCGTTCGCCGGTCACGCCGTGGATTCGCCCGACACCCTCTCCACCCTGCTCAACAAGCAACACCCCGGCGACAAGGTAGAAGTCGGCTGGACCGACCAATCCGGCCAACCCCACAAATCCACCATCCAACTAATCCAAGGCCCAGTCCGCTAACCCCCAGCCCCCGGCCCGGGCTCCGGGCTCCCGGCTCCGGGCTCCGGCCCCCGCCCTGGCTCCGGGCTCCGGCCTCAGGCCCCGGCCCCGGCTCCGGGCCTCTGGCCCCCAGTCCGGCTGCTGGCCCCGGCTCCCGCGCCGCCTCTGGCGGCCCCTCGACCCGGACCCGTGCGCTCCCCTCCCCCTCGGAGCGCCGGGTCCGACCCCTTTGCGCCCACCGGGTCGTGAAACCCCGCTGCCAAATCGCGCCGAAACCCACGACTCGGCGAACTGGGTGGGAGCCGTTCGACACGACTGGGTGGGTTAAGCGAGGGATTTGAGGAAGGTGGGGTGGGTGGGGGTCCAGCCGAGGGTGCGGGCGTGGGTGTTGGTGGCGCCGCGGGACCACGGGTTCGGGTAGGGGTAGGGGTGGACGGAGTGGGTGGGGGAGCGCCGACCGCGCGGGCGAAGGCGGGAGCCCAGGTGGAGGCGGGGAGTGGTTCGTCGTCGACGATGTTGACCGGACCGGACGGCCAGGTCAGTGCGGCGACCGCGGCCTCGGCGGCGTCCGCGACGTGCAGGAAGCTCGTGACGTCGGGCCCGTACGGCAGCTGACTGCTCGCCATCAGCCCGCCCGTCGTGTACCAAGTACCAGGCCCGTAGAGCATCCCGTACCGCAGCACCACCCACTCAGGCGCCTCCGCCGTGATCGCCTCCAGCGTGGCAACCGCCTCAACTGTCGTACGCCGACCCTCGTCAGCCGCATGTACGTCGAGCGGCGTCCCCTCGTCAGCCGGCGCGAGACCCGGCTCGTACGCCCACGCAATACTCTGCGAAACCACCCGCCGCACCCCAGCCGCGAGCGCCGCATCCACCAGATTCCGCGTCCCCTCCCGCCGGATCCGGCTGTTCGCCGCGAAGTCCCGCGCCCCGAGATCCGTCAACTGATGCACCACCACCTCCGGCCGCGCCGCCCCCACCAACTCACCCAACCGCTGCCGGTCGTACACATCCCCCACACAAACCGTCACACCCCCACCCCAAGACCCCACGCCGCCCCCGTCAGATCCAACCCCTCCGGGCCCAGCACCGGGCCTAACACCACCGGCACCACCGCCTCCACCTCCAGTCCCGGCTCCGGTCCCAGCTCCGGTCCCAGCTCAGGTCCCAGCTCCGGTCCCAGCTCCGGTCTCAGCCCAGGCGGCGGTCCCGGCTCCAGCCTGAGACCCGGTCTCGGCCGAGGCTCCAGCCCCGGCCCAGGTCCCGGTCCGGGCTCTGGTCCCGGCTGAGGTTCCAGCTCCAGCCTCGGCCCAGGTTCCGGCCCCGGCTCTGGTTCGAGTCCCGGTCCCGGGTTCGGGTGCAGCTCCGATTGCGGGGTGGGGGTGGCGGGTGAGGGTGGTTACTTTGTGGCCTTGGGTGACCAGGTGGGGGATGAGGTGGCGGCCGATGGCGCCGGATGCGCCGGCTACGAAGATCCTCATGGCATCAGACTAGGTACGCCGCGGCCCGGGTTGCTGGTCCGATCGGTGGGCGGTTTCCCGGTCCATTTCCGGTGGGGTGAACAAGCGTTTACGATTCCTGAGTAAACAGCAGTTCACCCCTGTGAGGATCCGCTTGACTGCCCGTCCCCGTCTGATCCTGGCCGCGCTCGCGTTCTGTGGTGTGCTGGTCTCGGTCAGTCAGACCATCGTCGTACCGCTGCTCCCTGCCCTGCCCGGGATCACCCACAGTCCGGCGTCCGACGTCAGCTGGCTGATCACCGTCACGCTCCTGACCGGCGCGGTCTTCACCCCGCTCCTCGGCCGGGCCGGTGACATGTACGGCAAACGCCGCGTACTCCTGATCGCGCTGTCCTCGATGGTCGTCGGCTCGCTGCTCTGCGCGACCAGTTCGAACCTGACCGTGCTGATCGCCGGCCGCGCGTTCCAAGGCGCCGCGGTCGCCGTCGTACCGCTGGGGATCAGCATCCTCCGCGACGAACTCCCGCCCCGCCGGGTGATCCCGGCGATCGCGATCATGAGCTCGACGCTCGGTATCGGTGCCGCGTTCGGGATCCCGGCCGCGACGCTCGTGGTCGAGTACGCGAACTGGCACACGATGTTCTGGATCAACCTCGGCCTCGGCCTGCTGGACATCGTCCTCGTGCTGCTGATCGTCCCGGAGTCGGCGGTCCGCAGCAGCGGGCGCTTCGACGTGTTCGGCGCGCTCGGGCTGAGCGCCTTCCTGGTCTGCCTGCTGCTCGCGGTGTCGAAGAGCAGTTCGTGGAGTACGTCGACTCTCGCCGGCCTGTACGTCGTTGCGCTGCTGCTGGTCCCGATCTGGGGGTGGTACGAGCTGCGCACGAAGAGCCCGCTCGTAGACCTCCGGGTGTCGGCGCGGCCCGCCGTACTGTTCACCAACCTGAGCGCCCTGCTGATCGGGTTCGCGTTCTACGCCAACTCCTTGTCCACGGCTCAGCTCGTGCAGGAGCCGAAGTGGACCGGCTACGGGCTGGGTGAATCGATCGTCGTCAGCGGACTGTGCCTGCTGCCCGGCGGTGTGGCGATGGTGTTGCTGTCGCCGGTTTCCGCCCGGATCTCCACTGTCAAGGGTCCCCGGTTCACGCTCGGGATCGCGTCCGTGATCATGGCGGCCGGGTACGTCGTGCGGTTGTTCACCAGCGGCAGCGTCGCGGGCATCGTGGTCGGAGCAACCGTGGTCAGTGCGGGGACGGCCGTGGCGTACTCGGCGCTTCCGGCGTTGATCATGCATGCTGTGCCGGTGACCGAAACCGCCGCGGCGAACGGCCTGAACACGTTGATGCGCACGGTCGGGCAGGCGATCTGCAGCACGATCGTCGCGACCGTCCTCGCCAACGTCACGATCTCCGAGGCCGGAAAGGTCGCGCCCGCGCTGTCGGCGTACCTGATCGTGTTCGTGATCGCGGGCATCGCGGCCGCGGTCGCCGCCGGGCTGGTGCTGCTGATCCCGGTACGCCGTCCCGTACCGGCGTACGAGGTGACGACGCCATGACCGACCCCGGGCGGACGTCGATCCTCCGGGCTGCCCGGAAGGCGTTCGCACGGGAGTCGTACGACGCGGTCACGCTCCGCGGGGTGGCCGCGGACGCCGGCGTCAGCGCCGCCCTGATCGTGAAGTACTTCGGCGGCAAGGAAGCGCTGTTCGAGCGGGTCGCCGACTTCACCGAGGCCGCCCAACTGCTGCTCGCCGCACCGAACGAGCGGCTCGCCGAGCACGCCGTGCGGACCCTGGTGGAGTACCGCCGGGAGAACGATCAGGACCTGCTGGTCCGGGTCGTGTTCGCGGCCGGCAAGAGTGACGAGCGAGCCCGGATCCGCGAGCACTTCCGCGACCAGGTCACCCGCGCGTTCGCCGCCCGGCTGACCGGCCCGGACGCCGACCTGCGGGCCGGCCTGATCACAGCGCAGCTCCTCGGCCTCGGCGCGTTGCTGGCGATCGACAAGGCCGGCCCGGTCGCGGCCGCGACCCCGGACACGATCGCCGGCCTCTACGCCCCGGCGATCCAGGAGCTCATCCACTGATTGAACACCCGTCCTACTATGTGGACGGAGGACTTGGCGGACGATGTGACGCCACTAACATGGGGCATCCAGGCCGAGAGGCGCTGCAACGGACCCAGGTCCGCCACGCTCGACCTGGTGCACCGACTGCAAGGGCGCCTCCGGAGAGTTTCTTCTGGAGGGGTTGGCAGATGAGTGAGACCGCGCTGCGCGAGCTGCTGGATCAGCGGATCGCGATCCTCGACGGCGCGTGGGGCACGATGCTGCAGAACGCCAAGCTGAAGCCCGAGGACTACGAGCCCGAGCGCTACAACGACGCGACGCACGACGTGGTCGGCGACCCGGACCTGGTCAACCTGACCCGGCCGGACGTCATCCTCGACGTCCACCGGCAGTACCTGGCGGCCGGTGCCGACATCACCACCACGAACACCTTCACCGCGTCCAGCATCGGCCAGGCCGACTACGCCCTGCAGCAGTACGTGCGGGAGATGAACCTGGCCGGCGCCAGGCTGGCCCGGCAGGCGGCCGACGAGTTCGCAACCCCGGACCGCCCGCGGTTCGTGGCCGGCTCGATCGGCCCGTTGAACGTCACGCTGTCGCTGAGCCCGCGGGTCGAGGACCCGGCGTACCGCGCGGTGACGTTCGAGCAGGTCAAGGCGACGTACGCCGAGCAGATCGCGGCGCTCGCCGAGGGTGGCGTCGACCTGCTGCTGATCGAGACGATCTTCGACACGCTGAACGCGAAGGCGGCCGTCGCCGCGGCCCGCGAAGTGGCGCCGCACCTGCCGCTCTGGATCTCGGTGACGATCGTCGACCTGAGCGGCCGTACCTTGTCCGGCCAGACCGTCGAGGCGTTCTGGAGTTCGGTCGAGCACGCGGATCCGCTGGTCGTCGGCGTGAACTGTTCGCTCGGTGCCGCCGAGATGCGCCCGCACGTGGCCGACCTCGCCCGGTTCGCCGGGACGTACGTCGCCTCGCACCCGAACGCCGGCCTCCCGAACGCGTTCGGCGGGTACGACGAGACGCCCGCCGAGACGGCCGCGATGCTCGAGGAGTTCGCGCAGTCCGGGCTGGTGAACATCGTCGGCGGCTGCTGCGGTACGACGCCCGCGCACATCGAGCGGATCGCCCACGCGGTCGAGAACCTGGAGCCGCGCACCGTCGTACCGGCCGACCACACCACCCGGTTCTCCGGCCTGGAGCCGTTCAAGATCAGCGCGGACACCGGGTTCGTGATGATCGGCGAGCGGACCAACGTCACCGGGTCGGCGAAGTTCCGCCGGCTGATCGAGGGCGACGACCACCAGGCCGCGGTCGACGTGGCGCTGGAGCAGGTCCGCGGCGGCGCGAACCTGCTGGACGTGAACATGGACGCCGACCTGCTGGACAGCGAGCAGGCGATGACCACGTTCCTGAACCTGATCGCGACCGAGCCCGAGGTGGCCCGGATCCCGATCATGATCGACAGCTCGAAGTGGTCGGTGCTCGAGACCGGGCTGAAACACGTGCAGGGCAAGGGCGTGGTGAACTCGATCAGCCTGAAGGAGGGCGAGGAGCAGTTCCTCGAGCACGCCCGGAAGATCATGGACTACGGTGCCGGCGCCGTGGTGATGGCGTTCGACGAGCAGGGGCAGGCGGACACCGTCGACCGCAAGGTGCAGATCTGCGCGCGGGCGTACGACCTGCTGACCGGGATCGGCTTCCGGGCCGAGGACATCATCTTCGACCCGAACGTGCTGGCGGTCGCGACCGGGATGGCCGAGCACAACGGGTACGCGAAGAACTTCATCGACGCTTTGCCGTTGATCAAGGCGCGTTGCCCGGGCGTGCACATCAGCGGCGGGATCTCGAACCTGTCGTTCTCGTTCCGCGGCAACGACATCGTCCGGGAGGCGATGCACTCGGCGTTCCTGTACCACGCCGGGAAGGCCGGGCTGGACATGGGAATCGTGAACGCCGGGCAGCTCGCGGTGTACGAGGACATCCCGAAGGACCTGCTGGAGCTGGTCGAGGACGTGATCTTCGACCGCCGCGACGACGCCACCGACCGGCTGGTCGCGTTCGCCGAGAACGTGAAGGGCAAGGGCAAGCAGCGCGAGGTCGACCTGACCTGGCGGGAGGGCTCGGTCGAGGAGCGGCTGTCGCACGCGCTCGTGCACGGGATCGTCGACTACATCGAGGCCGACACCGAGGAGGCGCGGCAGCAGTTGCCGCGGCCGCTCGAGGTGATCGAGGGCCCGTTGATGGACGGGATGAAGATCGTCGGCGACCTCTTCGGTGCCGGCAAGATGTTCCTCCCGCAGGTGGTGAAGAGCGCGCGGGTGATGAAGCGGTCGGTCGCCTACCTCGAGCCGTTCATGGAGGAGGAGAAGGAGCAGGCCCGCCGCGAGGGCCGGGCGGAGATGGTCCGCGGCCAGGGCAAGGTGGTGCTCGCGACCGTGAAGGGCGACGTGCACGACATCGGCAAGAACATCGTCGGCGTGGTGCTCGGCTGCAACAACTACGAGGTCATCGACCTCGGCGTGATGGTGCCGGCGGCAAGGATCCTGGACACCGCGGTCGCCGAGGGCGCGGACGCGGTCGGCCTGTCCGGGCTGATCACGCCGTCGCTGGACGAGATGGTCTCGGTGGCCACCGAGATGCAGCGCCGCGGGCTGAAGCTGCCGTTGCTGATCGGCGGTGCGACCACGTCCAAGCAGCACACCGCGGTCCGGATCGCCCCGGCGTACGAGAACACCACCGTGCACGTGCTGGACGCGTCCCGAGTAGTCGGCGTGGTGTCCGACCTGCTCGACGACGACCGCGCCGAACAGCTTGCCAAGAGCAACAGTATCGAGCAGGAGCGGCTCCGCGAGCAGCACGCGAACAAGCAGCGCGCGCCGATGCTGACGATCGACGAGGCGCGCGCGAACCGGGAGCCGGTGGAGTACGGCGAGTTGCCGGTGCCGGCGTTCACCGGGCTCAAGCGGGTTTCACCGAGCATCGAGACGTTGCGCGAGATGGTCGACTGGCAGTTCCTGTTCCTGGCCTGGGAACTGAAGGGGAAGTACCCGGCGATCCTCGACCAGCCGGTGGCGCGCGAGCTCTTCGACGACGCGAACACCCTGCTGGACGAGATCATCGCGAACGGGTCCTTCACCGCGGAGGGCGTGTACGGGTTCTGGCCGGCGCACGCCGAAGGCGACGACATCGTGCTGGACGGGCTCGACCGGTCGTTCCCGATGCTGCGGCAGCAGACCGAGAAGCCGGCCGGACGGCACAACCGCTGCCTGGCGGACTACATCGCGCCGGCGGGCGACCACCTCGGCGGGTTCGGGGTCGCGATCCACGGCGCCGAGGTGCTGGCGAAGTCGTACGAGGAACGCAACGACGACTACAAGGCGATCATGGTGAAGGCGCTCGCCGACCGGCTGGCGGAGGCGTTCGCGGAGTGGATCCACCTGGAGGCGCGGAAGGCGTGGTTCGAGCCGGACGTCCGGCCGGTGCTGGAGGACCTGCACGCGGAGCGGTTCCGCGGTATCCGGCCGGCGCTCGGGTACCCGGCGAGCCCGGACCACACCGAGAAGCAGGACCTGTTCGACCTGCTCGAGGCGGAGCAGATCGGGCTCGGGCTGACCGAGTCGTACGCGATGACACCGGCCGCCGCGGTCAGCGGGCTGATCTTCGCCCACCCGGCCTCGCGCTACTTCAGCGTCGGCCGCCTCGGGCGCGATCAGATCGAGGACTACGCCGTACGGCGGAACCTCTCGGTCGAGGAGGTCGAGCGCTGGCTGCGCCCGAACCTCGCGTACGACCCGGACTGACTACCGCCTGAGGCCCCGGAAGATCCGCAGTCCCGGCTTCTTCGGGGCCGGGCCGGTGCCGGCGTTGCTGCCCTTCGCCCCGTCGGCGGCGGGCAGTGCCGCGTCGCGGGCGAACGACGCGGTCCGGTCGTCGATGGGGCCGGTGCGTCCTTGGGTGGTCGTGCGGACGGCCGACGCCACCTTCCGGGTCGCGACGGTGGCCGGCGATTCCGGCGTACCGCTGCCGGGGTTGCGGGCGTCGACCGCGGACTTGAACTGGGTCCGGAGCCGGTGGCCGAGGTTCCGTTGCTCGTCGCGGGACAGCGTTTCGCCGCCGGGAAGCTTCGCGACCAGCGCGGCCCAGCGATGGTCGGGCTTCATCCGGATCAGCTCGTCACACGACTCCACGAAGTCGCCGGACGACGGCTCCTGGCCGTTCTGGCGGGCGATCTCGGTGAGCACGTCGCGGGTGGCGTCGGCCGCCGGGCCGCGACCGGCGTACGTGAAGTGCGGGTTCGGTACGCCGTCGGCGGACATCAGGCCGGCCGAGTCGCTGTGCTGCCACACGTGCTGCAGCCGCTCCTGGGTCCAGACGTCGGCCAGACCGCCGTTCAGATCGGCGTCCACCTGGCCGACTGGGTGCATGTCAGCCAACGGAGTCAGCAACCCGGTCGCCTGGGAGGTCACGTAGCCGGTGGCTTCGACCAGCGTGTCCCAGCGCTCCTGCCGCTGTTCCGCGGTCAGCTCCGCCGGGGTCTGCTGCTCCACCGCCTGCTGATGCTCGCGGAGGATGAACAGGTAGTACTGGAGGCCGTTCATCCCCGACTCGGACGTCGTCACGCTCGGCATCCGGTCGCCGTCGCGGACCATGACCTCGCCGTCCCAGCGCGTGTTCGCGCCGTTCGGGCCGGCGACACTGACAATCGACTCGGCCCACGCGCCCGCTCGCGAGTCGTAGGGGAGCAGCTCGGCCATGGTTCTCCTGCCAGGGTCTGGACGGCACCGGGATCAGCCTAGGATCCCGGGAGGTCCAACCCCGGCCACTGTCTGCCCTAATTGCGCGGCAGGGCGCCGTACAGCATCGTCCGTAACGCGGCCGAGAGGGACGGCTCGAAGGCCAGCCGGATCGCTTCCAGTGACGGGTCGGCCTCGTAGGCGGCGAGGATGGATGGAGCGGGGTGGGAGTGGCTCCAGATCGCGCCGGCCAGCACGCTTCCGGTGGCGATGAACTGGCTCGCCCCGTCCGTGCCCAGCTCGGGCAGGATCGCCGCGATCGCCGCGATCATCCGCTCGTAGGTGGCCGCCGCGGCGCGTTTGAACGCCAGCGCCGTCTCGGTGCTGATGTTCCGCTCCAGGACGGCCGCCTGCGTACTGATCAGGTCGCAGAGCACCGGCCGCTCGGTCAGCGTGCCGACCACGGTGCTGACCAGCTGTTGCGCGCGCTCGTCACACGACAACGTCGACGGGACCTTCGACAGGGCTGCCGACAGGTCGTCCACCCAGGCGTCGAGCTCGCTGCTCGACAGCTCGAGCAGGACGGCCTCGCGGGAGTCGAAGTAGTTCAGCACGTTCGACTTCGCCAGGCCGACGCGCCGGCTCAGCTCGTTCAGGCTCAGGTCCGCGACCGGCATCTCGGTCAGCATCGCGGCCGCGGTGGCGAGGATCGCCCGCCGCCGCTCGGCCCGCTGCTCGGCGCTCCGGGCGCGCTGGAAACTCATGTCACACATTCTACAGACCGACGGTCTGTTGTTATCGGACCAGCGGTCTGATAACGTCACTTCATAACAGACCACCAGTCTTTTATGGAGTGTGCAGCATGTACGACGTACCCGACCTGACCGGCAAACTCGTTGTCGTGACCGGCGCCAACAGCGGCACCGGCAAGGAGGCCACCAAGCGCCTCGCCGCCGCCGGAGCCCGTGTGGTGATGGCGGTCCGGACCCCGGCCAAGGGCGAGGCGGCCCGTGCCGAGATCCTCGCCGAGCACCCGGACGCGCAGCTCGAGGTACGGCGGATCGACCTCGCCGACCTCGCCTCGGTGCAGGAGTTCGCCGAGCGGCTCGCTGCCGACGAGCAGCACCTGGACCTG
>NZ_DASRVN010000381.1:0-6057 GCF_035655035.1 Kribbella sp.
GTGCTACCGGTCGGGGTGGTGACTGCCTTCCTCGGTGCGCCGTACCTGCTGTTCCTGATCACCCGGAGGACTTGACCTTCGCGATCGTGGCGATTGCTTCGGTGATCTCGGTCGGGGTACGGGCGGCGTACCCAAGGACCAGGCCGGGCGCGTGCGGGAGTTGGCAGTGCCAGGACAGCGGGTGGCACTTCACGCCCGCATCCAGGGCAGCCGCGGCGAGCGCTATGTCGTCCGCCTCGTCGAAGGTGATGGTCAGGTGCAGCCCGGCGGCGGCGCCGTGGATGGTTGCCGTCGGCAAGTTTGTGCGGATCGCGGCGACCATCGCGTCCCGGCGGGTGCGGTGCCGGCGGCGGAGCAGCCGGAGCTGGCGTTCGAGTTCGCCGGACTCCATCAGCTCCGCGAGGGTGAGCTGCGGGAGCGCCGCGTTGCCGAGGTCGGCCAGGCGCTTGCGGGCGATCACCTCGTGCTTGTACTGCGGGGGCGCGAGCATCCAGCCGATCCGCAGCGCGGGCGCGAGCAGCTTGGAGACGCTGCCGACGTAGAACACCTGGTCGGGGAGCATCGCGCGCAACGCCGGTACGGGCGGCCGGTCGTACCGGTGCTCGGCGTCGTAGTCGTCCTCGATGATCAGGCCGCCGTCGGTGGCCCACTGGACGAGTTCGCGGCGCCGTTCACCGTCGAGGACCACCCCGGTCGGGAAGTGGTGCGCCGGTGTCGCCATCACCACCGCGGCCTCGGACTTCCGCAGTACGTCGACCTGGAGCCCGCGCTCGTCGACCGGGATCGGCGGGGTCCGCATCCCCCAGTGCTGCAGGTGCTGCCGGGAGCCGAGCGAGCCGGGATCCTCCACGGCGATCTCCTCGAGGCCGTGCCGTTCGAGGACCTGCGCCATGATCCCGAGGGCCTGCGCGACCCCGGCGACGATGATCAGGTCCTCCGGGTCGGCCACGATCCCGCGGTACCGCGCCAGCCACCCCGCCACCGCGCGCCGGAGCGCCGGCGTCCCGGCCGGATCGCCGTACCCGAACTCCGCCGCCCCCAGCCCGCTCAGCACCGCCCGCTCCGCCCGCAACCACGCCGCCCGCGGGAACGCCGCCAAGTCCGGCACCCCCGGCGTCAGGTCCACCCGGGCCGGGGCCGATCGCAGGGTGTCGAAGATCTCCGGGTCGTCGGCGGGACGACAGGAGGTGTCCGCGGATTCGGCCCGTTCGCCGGGCGCGCCAGGCGGGCGGGCTCGTGTACGTAGACGTCTACGTCCTGTCGAGCGGTCGACGATCGGCGCCGCGACCACGACGGTGCCGCCGCGCCCGCGGCCCGCGACCTGCCCGTCCTCGGTGAGGCGCTGGTAGGACTCGGTGACGACGCCCCGGGAGATGCCCAGGTCGGTGGCCAGGGTGCGGGTCGCGGGGAGGCGGGTGCCGACCGCGAGCCGGCCGCCGGCGATGGCGGACCGCAGGCGTTCGGTGAGCCAGTCGGCCAGACCGCCCGGTGGCGCCTCGGACGGATCGAGCTGGAGGAAGTCCGACCCGCCTTTGGACCGGCCACTTCGTGCCGGATTGGACCTGTTCACAGGACCATTGTGGCGCGACCGTGGAGTTATGGGAACCGACTACGTCCACGGCTATACCCCGGCGGAGACCCGCCGGCTCACCGACCAGGCCGGTACGCTCGCCGACCTGCTGCACGGCGGTACGAGGTACCCGGCCGGCAGCCGGGTCCTCGAGGCCGGCTGCGGCGTCGGCGCGCAGACCGTCCAGCTCGTCACCCGCAGCCCGGGCATCGACCTGGTCGCGATCGACATCTCCGAGGCGTCGCTCGCGCAGGCGAAGGCCCGCGTCGCCGAGCATGCGCCGTACGCACGGGTCGACTGGCGGCACGCGGACCTGCGCGACCTGCCGGACGAGAAGTTCGACCACGTCTCCGTCTGCTTCGTCCTCGAACACCTCGCCGACCCCGTCGGCGCCCTCGCCCGGCTCCGCGGCCTCCTCACCCCGGGCGGCACCATCACCGTGATCGAGGGCGACCACGGGTCCGCGTTCTTCCACCCGCGCAGCGCCCGCGCCCAGGCTGTCGTCGGCTGCCTCGTCGACCTGCAGGCCGCGGCCGGCGGCGACTCGCTGATCGGCCGCCGGTTGCAGCCGCTGCTCGAGCAGGCCGGGTACGCCGATGTCGAGGTCGGGCCGCGGACCGTGTACGCCGACCAGAACCTCCCGCACCTCGTCGACGGGTTCACCCGGAAGACGTTCGTCGCGATGGTCGAGTCGGTCCGCGAACGCGCGCTCGCCGCCGGGCTGCTGACCGCGACCGAGTGGTCCGCGGGCATCCGCGACCTGGAGAGGTCAGCCGCACCCGGCGGCACCTTCCACTACACGTTCTTCAAGGGAGTGGGACGAAGATGATCGCCTTCCTGATCCTGATCGCCGCGATCTGCCGGGCCTTGAACCGGAACCAGCGCCGACAGCTCCGGCCCACCGTCGGCGGTGTCACAGATCGCGATCTGCAACGATTGGTGGACGATCTGCGGGCCAGTTCATGAACGCCTGGTAAACAAGGGGTATGGCCCCGACTGAGCAGCTGGAGATCGAGACGAAGTACGACGTCGGCGACGACGCGATCGTGCCGGCGCTGCACGAGCTGCCCGGCGTCGCGAGCGTCGCGCAGCCGGTCGAGCTCGACCTGGAGGCGGTGTACTACGACACCGCCGGCCTCGAGCTGGCCGCCCGCAAGATCACGCTGCGCCGACGAACCGGTGGCGAGGACGACGGCTGGCACGTGAAGCTCCCCGGGGCGAGCGGCCGGCTGGAGGTCCGGTACCCGTTGGGGCGTTCGGTCCGCGGCGTTCCGATCGCGGTCGTGCGGACGGTCCGGGTCCATGTTCGGGACCACCCACTGGAGCCGGTGGTGACGCTGGCGACCCGGCGGGTGGTGCACCGGCTGCTCGACGCGGACGGGGCGGTGCTCGCGGAGCTGGCCGACGACCACGTCACCGCGACGGTCGCGGGCGGTGAGCCGGAGAGCTGGCGCGAGTGGGAGGTCGAGCTGGTCGACGGCGACCACCTGCTGCTCGAGGACGCCGGCGAGCTGCTCACGTCCGCGGGTGCCCGCCCGGCGAGTGGTCCGAGCAAGCTGGCGAGGGCGCTCGGCGATCGCGTCCCGGCGTACCGCGAATGGTCCTTGCCGAAGAAGCCGCGGACGTCGGACCTGTTCCGGGCGTACGCCGGCGCGCAGGTTCGGGCGATCCAGGAGCGGGACCCCGAGGTACGGCGGGATCTGCCGGACTCGATCCACAAGTTCCGGGTCGCGACGCGGCGGCTGCGGTCGGCGCTGGCGACGTACCGGCCGGTGATCGACCGCGCGGCTGGTGACGAGCTCCGCGCCGAGCTGAAGTGGCTGGCGGGCGAGTTCGGGGCGGCGCGGGACGCGGAGGTGCAGCGCGAACACTTCGCGGCCGAGGTCGCCGAGCAGCCCACCGAGCTGGTGATGGGCCGGGTCGCCGGCCGGATCGACGACCACCTGCGCGGGGTGTACCGCGAAGGCCGCGCCGGTGCGCTGGCCGCGCTGGAGAGCCCGCGATACTTCCGGCTGCTCGACGCGCTCGACGACCTGCTCGCGAAACCGCCGGTGACCGGCGACGACCGCAAGGCCAAGAACCAGATCCGTGACCTGCTGTCCCACGACTACAAGCGGATGCGGAAGGCGGTCCGCCGCTCGCAGAACGCCGAGACGGTCGCGGAGCAGGACCACGAGCTCCACGAGGTACGAAAGGCCGCCAAGCGCCTGCGCTACGCCGCCGAGTCCGCCGTACCCGTCCTCGGCGACGAAGCCGGCCAACTGGCCGACCGCGCCGAACAGGTCCAGGAGATCCTCGGCGAACACCAGGACTCGGTCGTCTCCCGCCAGCTCCTGCACGCCCTGGCCCTCCAGGTCTTCGCCGAAGGCGGCAACCCGTTCACCTACGGCCGCCTACACGCCGCCGAAGAAGCCCGCGGCAACACCTCCCGAGAATCCTTCTACGAACTCTGGCCGTCCCTCACCTTCACCATCTGACCGTTAGTGCTGTCAGGCAGGCTCGCGTCGGTTCAGCAGGGCCTGCCTGACAGGTCTTCTAGTGCGACACCGCCTTCTCGGCGCCGGCGCCGGTGAGGGAGCGGACCTCCATTTCGGCGAACTTGTCGACGTCCACCTGTTCCTTACTGGTCACGGTGCCCAGCCAGCCGAGCAGGAATGCCAGCGGGATCGAGATGATGCCCGGGTTGTCCAGCGGGAACCAGTGGAAGTCGATCCCGATGTCGGTGATCATCGACAGGCTGGCGCCGGTCTTCTTGTCGACCTTGCCGGAGACGACCGGGCTGAACACGATCAGGATGATCGTCGACGCCAGACCGCCGTAGATGCTCCACAGCGCGCCGCGGGTGTTGAACCGGCGCCAGAACAGCGAGTACAGGATCGTCGGCAGGTTCGCACTGGCCGCGACCGCGAACGCGAGCGCCACCAGGAACGCGATGTTCTGACCGTTCGCGAAGATGCCGCCGATGATCGCGACGATGCCGATCACGACCGCGGTCAGCCGTGCCACCCGGACCTCGCCGTCGCCGCTGATCTGGCCCTTCTTGATGATCTGGCCGTAGATGTCGTGCGCGAACGACGTACTCGCGGTGATCGTCAGCCCGGCCACCACCGCGAGGATCGTGGCGAACGCGACCGCGGAGATGATCCCGAGCAGCACCTCGCCGCCGAGTTCGTAGGCGAGCAGCGGGGCGGCCGAGTTCGCCTTGCCGGGAGCCGCCTTGATCCGGTCCGGTCCGACGATCGCGGCAGCGCCGTACCCGAGGACCAGCGTGAACAGGTAGAAGATGCCGATGATCCAGATTGCCCAGCTGACACTGCGCCGGGCCTCCTTCGAGTCCGGCACGGTGTAGAACCGCATCAGCACGTGCGGCAGGCCCGCGGTACCGAGGACCAGCGCGAGCGCGAGCGAGAGGAAGTCCAGCTTGGTGACCCCGGTGAGGCCGTACTGCAGGCCCGGGTTCAGCAGCTTCTCGCCGGCCGCCGGGCTCTTGTCGACCGCGGCACCGAGCAGCCCGGACAGGTTGAAGGAGTACTTCGCCAGCACCCAGAGCGTCATGATCCCGGCGCCGATGACCAGCAGGACGGCCTTGACGATCTGCACCCAGGTGGTGCCCTTCATGCCGCCGACCAGGACGTACACGATCATCAGGATGCCGACCACCGCGATCACGATGCTCTGCCCGGTGCGCCCGGACACCCCGAGCAGGAGCGCGACCAGACCCCCGGCGCCGGCCATCTGCGCCAGCAGGTAGAAGAAGCAGACGCCGAGGGTCGAGATCGCGGCGGCCATCCGGACCGGCCGCTGCTTGAGGCGGAACGACAGTACGTCGGCCATCGTGAACCGGCCGGTGTTCCGCAGCAGTTCGGCGACCAGCAGCAGAGCCACCAGCCAGGCGACCAGGAAGCCGATCGAGTACAGGAAGCCGTCGTACCCGTTCAGCGCGATCGCGCCGGCGATGCCGAGGAACGACGCCGCGGACAGGTAGTCGCCGGAGATCGCGATGCCGTTCTGCGGACCAGTGAAGTTCCGGCCGCCGGCGTAGAAGTCCGCCGCGGTCTTGTTGTTCCGCGAGGCCCGGAACACGATCGCCAGCGTGGCCAGCACGAACAGCCCGAAGATCAGGATGTTCACGGTCGGGTTGCCTACCGTTGCCAGCGGCAACATCAACGGGGCGGTCACTGCGGGGCTCCTTCGATCTGGTGACGCAGCTTCTCGGCGTCCGGGTCGATCCGGCGGTCCGCCCAGCGGACGTAGATCATCGTGATCGCGAACGTGGACACGAACTGGCCGAGGCCGAACAGCAGCGCGACGGTGATGTTGCTGCCGCCGATCCGGTGCGACATGAAGCCGTGCGCGTAGTCGGCGAGCAGGACGTAGACGAAGTACCAGACCAGGAACAGCGCGGTCATCGGGAACACGAAACGCCGGAACCGGCGACGCAGCTCGGAGAAGTCCGGTGACACCTGGACATCCCGGTACGTCGTCAG
>NZ_DASRVN010000382.1:0-5865 GCF_035655035.1 Kribbella sp.
AGTTCGAGGAGGCGCTGGTCGACCTGGCGGACCATTTCGTCGGTGTGTTCGACGGTGGGGACGATGTGGGTGGTGATGCCCCAGACCACGCTCAGCCAGGAGCTGACCGACGGGACCGGGGTGAAGGCCAGCAGCGGGACCTCGGTGCGGTAGCGGGCCAGGCGCAGCGCGGTGTCACCGGACTGGGTGAAGGCGATCAGGTACTTCGCGTCCAGCCGCTCGGCGACGTCGGCGGCCGCGCGGGCGATCACGCCGCCCTTGGTCTTCGGCTCCCACTCGATCTCCTGGACCCGGCCGAGGCCGTGCTCCTCGGTGGACTCCACGATCCGGGCCATCGTCTTGACGGTCTCGATCGGGAACCGGCCGACGCTGGTCTCGCCGGACAGCATCACCGCGTCGGCGCCGTCGAGTACGGCGTTCGCGACGTCGGACGCCTCGGCCCGGGTCGGCCGCGGCGCGGAGATCATCGACTCCAGCATCTGGGTGGCGACGATCACCGGCTTCGCGTTCAGCCGGGCCTGGTCGATGATCAGCTTCTGGACCAGCGGGACCTCCTCGAGCGGGAGCTCCACGCCGAGGTCGCCGCGGGCCACCATGAACCCGTCGAAGGCCTCGATGATCTCGTCCAGGTTGGCGACCGCCTGCGGCTTCTCGATCTTCGCGACGACCGGGAGCCGCAGCCCCTCCTCGTCCATGATCTTGTGCACCAGCTGGATGTCGGCGGCGTCGCGCACGAACGACAGCGCGATCATGTCGGCCGGCAGGTGCAGCGCCCAGCGCAGGTCCTCGGCGTCCTTCTCGGACAGCGCCGGCACGCTGACCGACACGCCCGGCAGGTTGATGCCCTTGTGGTTGGAGACCGGCCCGCCGACGGTGACCCGGCAGATCACGTCGGTCTCGGTGACCTCCTCGGCGACCAGCGCGATCCGGCCGTCGTCGATGAGCAGCTGGTCACCGGGGTTCACGTCGCCCGGCAGGCCGTCGTACGTCGTCCCGCAGATGGTCTGGTCGCCCGGCACCTCCCGGGTGGTGATGGTGAAGCGCTCGCCGTAGGTCAGCGTGGCCTTCCCCTCGGCGAACTCCGCGAGCCGGATCTTCGGGCCCTGCAGGTCGACGAGGATCCCGACGTTGCTCCCGGCCTCCGCAGCGGCGGTACGGATCCGCTGGTAGATGCGCTCGTGCTCGGCGTGGGCGCCGTGGCTCAGGTTGAGCCTGGCGACGTCCATACCGGCTTGGACGAGTTCCTGGATGCGCTCCGGGGCGGCCGTAGCCGGGCCGAGCGTACAAACGATCTTTGCGCGACGCACGTCACAAAACCCTACTCCTGCAAACCACTGCCCCCGCTGGTCCACCCCCCTTACTGGACAGTTAACGTCCGGCGAACTCCTCCGCCGAACGCTGAATCGTCAAGAGGACAACGGGGTGTAGGCCCCGACGGTGAGCTCGCCGCCGGTCGTGGCGGTGACCGTCTGAAGGCCGACCGGCTCGCCTTTCAGGTAGGTGATCAGCGTCATCTCACCCGGCAGGCGCAACGCGTACCCGAGGGCGAACGAGTACGCCGCTCCCCCGGTCGTCCCGTTCGTGTACGTCGTCACCGCCCGCCCGTCGACGACCTTCGTCTCCGGCCCGACCTGGTGGTGCAGGTGCCCGGACAACAGCAAGGTGGCGCACCCCCGCGCGGCGGTGTCCGCGAGCGACACCGGGTCGTGGACGACGAAGGTCGAGATGCGCTTGTCCGGCGGCTGCGCGCACGCGATGTCGGCGAGCCGCTTGGACTGCTGCTCGACCGTCTCCTTGCCGGGGATGTTCCCGGTGCCCAGGCCGGTCTTGGTCGGATCGCTGTCACCGAGGAACCGGATCCCCTCGACCTCCACGGGCTTGCTGTCCAGCACGGTGAAACCGCTCTTGCGCATCTGGTCCACGATGTACCCGCCGGCGTCGTGGTTGCCGGCCACCGCGACCACCGTGAAGTCCTTGAAGTGCTGGCGCAGCGAGTTGATGCTGAACGCTTCCCAGGACTGCCCGCCCGACGTGTCGTCGCCGGCATCGATCATCAGCTTCGCCCCGGCGGCCTTGGCGACCGCGGCGGCGACCGGGTCCATTCCGATGTTGTCGTGCCGGTCGTTGAGCTGGATCGCGACCGTCTCGTCCTTGCCCGGCTGGTGGATCTGTCCCTTGACCCCACCGACCTTGTCCTTGAGCCGGCCGTAGAACTGGGTCGACCGCTGGTACGTCTCGACGGCCGTCTTGACGAACCCGACGCCGCCGGTGGTGGAGAATCCGGCCGCCACCTCGACCCCCTGCAACTGCTGGTCCAGATCGAGTTCGGGGAGCAGGGTCGCGAGCGGTGTCCACTGGGTCGGCGGCACCTCGACGCCGCGGATCCGGCCCGGGCCGATGATCGAGGCGACGGTGATCAGCAGCGCGACCAGGACGACGACCGCGCGGTGCTCGACCCGGCGCTCGTGCCGGTGCACGAGGTGCCACAGCTCGCGCCGGCGCCGTACGCCGATCATCGTCCACAGCGTCGCGACCAGTACGACGACCAGGAACCCGGTGCCCGCACCGGCGAGCGCGTCGTCGACCGCCATCTGCTGGACGGCCTGCTGGATCCGCGCGATCTCACCTTCGGGCTGGGCGGCGATCAGCGCGTCGCGGTTGATCAGGTCGGTGAGGTTGGAGGCGTTCGTCTCCTGGACGTCGATGTTGACGCCGAGTCCGAGCGGCTCGTTGCTGGGCATCCGCAGCCGCGGCAGCACCGCGCCGAGGTCGAGGGTGGCGTGCCTGTCGAACGTCGGTGACACGGTCGCCGCGTGGGCGCCGATCGTGATCCGCTGCGAGTCGTTCGCGAACACGAGCAGGCCGACGACGATCGAGGTCATCGCGAAGAGCACGCTCAACGCGGCCCAGGGAGCGATCGCCCGGAGCCGCGTTTTCGTCATCAGTCGCCTGACCACGGCCCCCAACCTACCGAGAAGCCTCACCTCAGGCACGGCGAACCGCGCCGGTCACCCGAAGTGAGGCGTTGATCTCAGACTGCGAGCGGACGCGCGGTCGGCAGGATCGGGGTCGGCAGGGTCGACGAGCCGGTGAGGTGGGCGTCCACGCCGCCGGCGCAGGAGCGGCCCTCGGCGATCGCCCAGACGATCAGCGACTGGCCCCGACCGGCGTCGCCGCAGACGAACACACCGTCGACCGACGTCTGGTACTGCTTGTCCCGGCGAACGTTGCCGCGCTCGTCCAGCTCCACGCCGAGCTGCTCGAGGAAGCCCTCGCGCTCCGGGCCGAGGAAGCCCATCGCCAGCAGCACGAGCTGCGCCGGGATGGTCCGCTCGGTCCCCTCGACCGGGTTGAACCGGCCCTCGGAGAACTCGACCTCGACCAGCTTCAGGCCCGCTACGTTGCCTGCGGCATCGGCCTCGAAGTTCACCGTGGAGACGGCGTACACCCGGTCGCCGCCCTCCTCGTGGGCGGAGGCGACCCGGTAGATCATCGGGTACGTCGGCCAGGGCTGCCCCGCCGGGCGCTCGTCCGACGGCCGCGGCATGATCTCCAGCTGGGTCACCGACCGGGCACCCTGACGGTGCGCCGTACCGAGGCAGTCGGCGCCGGTGTCGCCGCCGCCGATGATCACCACATCCTTGCCGGTGGCAACGATCTGGTCCTCGACGGTCTGCCCGAGCGCGGCCCGGTTGGCCTGCGGCAGGTACTCCATCGCCTGGTGGATCCCGCCGTACTCACGGCCCGGTACGGGCAGGTCGCGGGCGGCGGTGGAGCCGGTCGCGATCACGACCGCGTCGTACCGCTGCTTGAGCTGGGTGCCGGTCACGTCCACGCCGACGTTGACGCCGGAGCGGAAGACCGTACCCTCCTCCTTCATCTGCTGGATCCGGCGGTCGACCTGCTCCTTCTCCATCTTGAACTCGGGAATGCCGTAGCGCAGCAGGCCGCCGGGCTTGTCGGCGCGCTCGTACACCGCGACCGTGTGCCCCGCGCGGGTCAACTGCTGGGCGGCGGCCAGGCCGGCCGGGCCGGACCCGACGACCGCGATCGTCTTGCCGGTCAGCCACTCCGGCGGCTGCGGCTTGACGTCACCGGTCTCCCAGGCCTTGTCGATGATCGCGACCTCGACGTTCTTGATCGTCACCGGGTCCTGGTTGATGCCGAGGACGCAGGAGGTCTCGCACGGCGCCGGGCACAGCCGCCCGGTGAACTCCGGGAAGTTGTTGGTCGCGTGCAGCCGCTCGATCGCGCTCGACCAGTCGTCGCGCCAGACCAGGTCGTTCCACTCCGGGATCAGGTTGCCCAGCGGGCAGCCGCTGTGGCAGAACGGGATCCCGCAGTCCATGCAGCGGCCGGCCTGCTTGGTGATGATCGGCAGCAGCGCCTTGCCGGGCCCGCCGGGGTAGACCTCTTTCCAGTCCTGCTTGCGTTCCTCCACCGGCCGCCGGTCGGCGACCTCGCGCGGGGTGGTCAGGAATCCCTTGGGGTCAGCCATCAGATGGCCTCCATCATCGCTCGCGTGGTGGCGTCCTCGTCCAGCCCGTCGCGCTCGGCGGCCGCCTTGGCCGCCAGCACCCGGGCGTAGTCGCGGGGCATCACCGTGGTGAACCTGGCGGCAGCGGCGGGCCAGTCGGCGAGCAGCTTGGCGGCCCGTTCCGATCCGGTCTCCTCGAAGTGCCTGCGGACCAGGTCGTGCAGCAGTTCGGACTCGTCGGTGGTGACCGGGTGCAGATCCACCAGTTCCGGGTTCACCAGCGCGGGGTCCAGGTCGAGTACGTGGGCCACGCCGCCCGACATACCCGCCGCGAAGTTCCGGCCGACGGCGCCGAGTACGACGACGCGCCCGCCGGTCATGTACTCGCAGGCGTGGTCGCCGACCGCTTCGACGACCGCGGTGGCGCCGGAGTTCCGGACGCAGAACCGCTGCCCCGCGCCGCCGCTGATGAACAGCTCACCGGACGTCGCGCCGTACGCGATCACGTTGCCGGCGATGATCTGGTCGGCGGCGTCGAACCGGGCCCGGCGGTCCGGCCGGATCACGACCCGGCCGCCGGACAGGCCCTTGCCGACGTAGTCGTTGGCGTCACCCTCGAGCCGCAGGGTGACCCCGCGCGGCACGAACGCGGCGAACGAGTTGCCGGCCGACCCGGTGAAGGTCAGGTCGATGGTCCCGTCCGCGAGCCCGGCGGCCTGGTACCGCTTGGTGATCTCGTGGCCGAGCATCGTGCCGACGGTCCGGTTCACGTTCCGGATCGGGACCTGTGCCCGGACCGGCTCGCCGTTGTCCAGAGCCGGCTGACAGATCCGGATCAGCTCGTTGTCGAGCGCCTTGTCCAGCCCGTGGTTCTGCGCGACGGTCTGGTGCAACGACGCGCCCTCGGGCAGCGCCGGCACGTGCAGGATCGGCGACAGGTCGAGCCCGTCGGCCTTCCAGTGGTCGACCGCGCGCTCGATGTCCAGTACTTCGGCATGCCCGATCGCCTCGTCCAGCGTCCGGAAGCCGAGCTCGGCCAGGTACTCGCGGACCTCCTCGGCGATGAACTCGAAGAAGTTCACCACGAACTCGGGCTTGCCGGAGAACCGCTCCCGGAGCACCGGGTTCTGGGTGGCGACGCCGACCGGGCAGGTGTCCAGGTGGCAGACGCGCATCATGATGCAGCCCGACACTACCAGCGGAGCGGTCGCGAAACCGTACTCCTCGGCGCCGAGCAGCGCCGCGATCACGACGTCCCGCCCGGTCTTCAGCTGGCCGTCGGTCTGGACCACGATCCGGTCCCGCAACCCGTTCAGCAGCAGGGTCTGCTGGGTCTCGGCGAGGCCGAGCTCCCACGGACCGCCCGCGTGCTTCAGCGAGGTCAGCGG
>NZ_DASRVN010000383.1:0-6334 GCF_035655035.1 Kribbella sp.
CCGGCGGCGAAGATCCAGTTCCCGATCTGCGTCTTCAGCAGCACCCACGCGGCGATCGCGACGAACACGATCCACCAGACCACGATGATCTTGACCGTGATGCCGCCGACCTTGAACTCCGACGCGAAGATCGCCTTCGCCGCGCCGAACCCGTCCATGTCGCCGATCGAGTTCGACGCGACGGCGCCGGAGGTGATCCGGGTGACCGCGATGTTCAGGCCCTGCAGAATGAAGAACGTCCCCAGCGACACCAGGAAACTGGGCAGTCCGGTCCGCATCAGCAGCCAGCCGTTGAACGCACCGATCGCCAGCGAGAACACCAGCGCGACCACGACGCCGACCCAGACGTTCAGGCTGAACTGGTAGGAGAAGATGCCCGCGGTCAGGCCCGAGGTCGTCACCGCGACCCCGGCCGAGAGGTCGAACTCGCCGCCGATCATCAGCAACGAGACCGGCACCGCCATCACACCGATCAGAGCGGCCTGGTAGAGGATCGTGCCGGTGTTGTCGATGTTGCGGAACGGCGGCGCCGCGATCAGGAAGAACACCAGGATCACGGCCGCGCCGACCAGCGACCCGACCTCGGGCCGGCTGAGCAGCCGGGCGCCGAGGGAGCGGGCCGAGACGCGGTCGTCCGGCGATGCGGGTGAGGTGATGGTGGATGCCATGACGCTGCCTCAGCGCGTCCCGGCTTCGGCGAACTTCAGCACCGACGCGATGTTCGACTTGTCGATGAAAGCCGGGCCGGTCAGCGTCGCCTGGCCGCCGCCGATGGTGTCGCCGTTGGACTTGTAGAGCCAGATCGCGTCGATCGCCAGGTAGCCCTGCAGGTACGGCTGCTGGTCGACGGCGAACTGCACGGTCCCGTCCTGGACCGCCTTGGCCATCTCCTTGCTCATGTCGAAGCTGCCGACCTTCGCCGACGAGCCGGCGTCCTTGACCGCCTGGACCGCGGTCAGCGCGATCCCGGCGTTCAGCGCGACCACGTAGTCGACGGACTTGTCGGCCTGCAGCTTCGAGGTCAGCGTCGCCTGCGTACCGGGCTGGTCGGTGCCGTTGACGTTCACGTTCTCGACGTTGCCGAACTTGTCCTTGATGCCCTGGCAGCGCGCCTCCAGGCTGACGTTGCCCTGCTCGTGGATCACGCAGAGCACCTTCTTCGCGCCGAGCGCCTTGAGCTTCTCACCGGTCGCCTGCCCGGCGATCCGCTCGTCCTGGCCGAAGTACCCGAGCGCGCCGGTGGTCTTCCACTGGTCCAGGCCGCCGTTCAGGATCGTCACCGGGATGCCGGCCGCGATCGCCTTCTTGACGTTCGGGATCACCGCGTCGGGTTTGTTCAGCGTGACCGCGATGCCGTCGACCTTGGAGTCGATCGCGGTCTGCACCAAGTTCGCCTGGGCGGCGCCGTCCGGGTCGGCGGAGTACTGCAGCTCGATGTTGTCCTTCTTCGCGGCTGCCTCGGCGCCGCGCCGGACGATGTCCCAGAAGGTGTCGCCCGGGCCCGAATGGGTGATCAGGGCAACCTTCATCCGCGGCGTGTTCGCGACGTTGCCGCCGCTGCCGCCGGAGCTCTGCTCCTTCTGCTTGCCGCCGGAGGAGCTGCACGCGGCCAGCGCCGCGGCGAGTGCGACGGCCGCTACCGTGGCCACCGCCTTCTTCTGCCACCGAACCATGACGTGGTACCAGCCTTTCGGGTGTTCCTGGACTTACTTGGGACCCGAGAGTGTCACACTCCCGCGGCCGTCAGCTCGTTACGCCACCCCCGTGCGTGGTCAGATACGTCAGCGTCCGCTCCGCGATCGGCAGCGGTACGTCGGGGGCGCACGGGTACATGTCCTGCTCCACGATCGCGAACACGTCGGCGTCGAGGGCCGCCAGCGCGTCCAGGACCGGCGGCAGCTCGGGCACGCCGTACGGCGGCTCGCGGAACACGCCCCGCCGTACCGCCTCGTCGACGCTCAGGCCCTCCGCCTCGACCTCGGCGAGGACCTTCGGATCCACCTGTTTGAGGTGCACGTAGCCGATCCGGTCCGGGTACTTCCGGATCAGCTCGAGGTTGTCGCCGCCGCAGTAGCTGATGTGCCCGGTGTCGAGGCAGAGGTTCACGTACGCGCCGTCGGTCTCGGCCAGGAAGCGCTCGACCGTGTCCTGCGTGTCGATGTGACCGTCGGCGTGCGGGTGGTACTGCGTCTTCAGCCCGAACTCCTCCGCCAGCCGTCGGCCCAGCTCGGTGACCGCCTGCCCGTGCTTGGCCTGGCCTTCGTGGTCGAGGCGTTCCTCGACGATCTCGCCGTTGTCGCCGCGCCACATCGACGGCATCACGACCAGGTGCTTCGCGCCCATCGCCGCCGTCAGCTCGGCCGTCTTCGCGACGTCGCGCCAGGTCGACTCCCACCCGTCCGGACGGTGCAGCTGCTCGAACGTCGTCCCCGCGGTCATCGTCAGGCCGCGCCGGTCGAGCTCGTCCTTCAGCCGCACCGGGTCGGTCGGGAGGTACCCGTACGGACCGAGCTCGATCCGCGTGTACCCGGCCACCACCACCTCGTCGAGGAACCGCGTCCACGTGGTCTGCTGCGGGTCGTCGGCGAACCAGACTCCCCACGAGTCCGGCGCCGTACCGATGTTGATCATCAGCTCTCTCCCTCGGTCGGTGCCAGGTACGGCCGCTGCGCCTTCTTGCTCTCCTCGTACGACGCTGCGGCCGCCTGTGTGGTCTGCAGCTCCGAGACCTGGCTGACCGGCACGTCCCACCACGAGTCGCTGTCCGGCGCGCCGATCAGCGGGTCGGTGGTGACGTGGATCGCGATCGGCCCGGTCGCCGCCTTCGCGGTCCGGATCGCCTCCTCGAGCTCGGTCCGGCTGCGCACGTCGATCACGTCGACGCCGAAGCTCCGCACGTTCGCCGCCAGGTCGACCGGGAGATAGTCCCCGTCCAGCCGGCCGTCGCCGGTGCGCTTGCGGTACGCCGTACCGAACCGCTGCGAGCCGAGCGACTCCGACAGCGCGCCGATCGAGGCGAACCCGTGGTTCTGCACCAGGACCACGATGATCTTGAGGTTCTCCTGGACCGCGGTGGCCAGTTCGCTGGACATCATCAGGTACGACCCGTCGCCGACCAGCACGAACACGTCGCGGTCCGGGGCGCCGAGCCGGACACCGAGTCCGCCGGCGATCTCGTATCCCATACAGGAGTAGCCATATTCGACGTGGTATCCCTTCGGGTCGCGCGTCCGCCACAGTTTGTGGAGGTCGCCCGGCATCGAGCCGGCCGCGCAGACAACCACATCAGACGCCGCCGACAATTCGTTGACGGTTCCGATCACCTCGCCCTGGGTGAGCAGTCCTTCAGCCGCGGACCTGTCGGCGGAGGGCCGGAAAACTGCGTCAACAGTTCCGTTCCAGTTCCTGGTGAGTTCCTGGGACTCTGCGGTGTACTTGGCATCCACAGACCACTCGCCGAGTGCGGATCCCAACGAAACAAGGGCTTCCCGCGCATCGGCCACCACCGGGAGGCCGGCATGCTTAGTGCTGTCGAAACGCGCCACGTTGATGTTGAGGAACTTCACCTGCGGGTTCTGGAACGCGGTCCGCGACGCCGACGTGAAGTCGCTGTAGCGGGTGCCGATCCCGATCACCACGTCGGCGTCCCGCGCCAGCGCGTTGGCCGCTGTCGTCCCGGTCGACCCCACCGCGCCCACCGACTGCGGGTGATCGTAGCTCAGCGATCCCTTACCTGCCTGGGTTTCCGACACCGGGATGCCGGTCCGCTCGGCGAACTCACGCAGTGCGTCCTCGGCGCCCGAGTAGTGCACACCGCCGCCGGCCACGATCAGGGGGCGCCGCGCAGACCGGAGGAGATCTACCGCCTTGTCGACAATTGATGCCTCGGGCAAGGGGCGGGCGACGTACCAGGTGCGCTCCGCGAACAGCTCGTCCGGCCAGTCGTAGGCCTCGGCCTGGACGTCCTGCGGTAAGGCCAGGGTCACCGCCCCGGTCTCGACCGGATCGGTCAGCACGCGCATCGCGTTCATCAGTGCCGACGGCAACTGCTCCGGCCGCCAGATCCGGTCGAAGTACTTCGACACCGGGCGGAACGCGTCGTTGACCGACACGTCACCGGCCGCGAAACTCTCCAGCTCCTGCAGCACGGGTGTCGCCACCCGGGTCGCGAATACATCCGAAGGGAGGAGCAGCACCGGCAGCCGGTTGATCGTCGCCAGGGCCGCACCGGTCACCATGTTGGTCGACCCCGGACCGACGCTTGCCGTGCAGGCGTAGGTCTGGAGCCGGTCACGAGTCCGGGCGAAGGCGGTCGCCGTATGCACCATCGCCTGCTCGTTGCGGGACAGGATGTACGGCAATGCCTCCGGGTCCTCGAGTTCGGACTGCAGCAACGCCTGGCCGACGCCGGCCACGTTGCCGTGGCCGAAGATCCCCAGACTCCCGGCGATCAGCCGCTGCCGTACCCCGTCCCGCTCCGAGTACTGGACGCTCAGGAATCGCACCAGGGCCTGCGCGACCGTGAGACGCACCGTCATGAGTCTTCCCCTCCAAAAGGCAGCCGAGGATCGATATGTTGCGAATTCCACAACTCCCGGACCCACGCGTGCTGCGGGTCGTCGGTGATCAGCCACTGGCGCTCGGTGCCGGGGCCGGCCATCACGTTCAGGTAGTACATGTCGTAGCCGGGCGGCGCCATCGCCGGGCCGTGCCACCCGTGCGGGACCAGGACGACGTCACCGCCGCGGACCTCGGCGAGTACGTCGATCGGACGCTCCTGCGTGCCGTAGACCCGCTGGTACCCGATCGGATCGTTGCCCTTGACACCTTCCGGTACGTCGTCGGACAGCTGCAGCTCGAAGTAGTAGATCTCCTCGAGCTCGCTCTCCTTCCCCGGCCGGTGCTCGTCGTGCTTGTGCGGCGGGTAGGACGACCAGTTGCCGGCCGGCGTGATCACCTCGCACGCGATGATCGAGTCCGCGTCGAGTACTCCCGGCGTACCGAAGTTCCGGACCTGCCGGGAAGCGACACCGGCGCCGCGCAGCTCGGTCTCCACCTCGTCGGCGGCGACCCGCCGGAACGGGTGATCCGCCGCCGCCTTCGCATGCGGGAACGCGATCCGCGCACCACCGGCGCTGACCACCGCGAACGTCGCGTTACGCGGGACGTACGCGAGATCCGTCGGACCGGCGAACACGTCCGCCCGTCCGCCGAGCGGGACCGACTCGCCGTCCACGATCACCTCCGCCGACCCGTTCAACGGAAGGACGATGTACTCGCAGTCCCCGGTGTCGATCTCCACCGACTGCCCGGGCAGCAACGTCCGTACGAGCAGACCGCTGTGATGCCAGTCCGGCTCACCGGGCCGCACCACCACGTCGAACCCGTCACCAGCCGCCGTACCGGCCGGCCGAACCCATTCAGTCATCCCAATCGCCCTTCGCCAGATTCCCCGAGCGCCCGGGGGCCGGTCATGTGTTGCTGCCGTGCACCAGCGCGGCCGCATGGTCGACCGCCGCGGCCACATCGCCGTCCGGCGGGAACAGCAAGGCCCGTCCCACCACGAGTCCGCGGACCGACGGCAACTCGAGCGCCTTGCCCCACGAGGCGTACGTCTCCTCCGGGGCCGCGGTCGGATCGCCGCCGAGCAGCAGCGTCGGCAGGGTCGTTGCCTCCATCACCCGATCGAGCTCGTCGACGACCGGCAGCTTGAGCCAGGTGTATGCACTGGTCGCACCGAGAGCGGACGCGATCTGGATCGACTTGATCACCGAGTCGGGATCGAGCAGGTTCGTGACCCGCCCGTCCTCGCCCCGCGCCGACCAGAACGGCTCGACCATCGCCATCAACTTGTGCTCGGCCAACCCGGTCACCGCCGCGGCACTGCTCTCCAACGTCGCCACGGTCCCCGCATCCGCGAGATCGATCCGGGTCAGCATCTTCCCACCGTCGAGCCGCCGCGCCGCGATCTCCTCGGCACTCCGGTACGCCGTGAACCGATCGTCCAACTCGAACGCCGACCCTTGCAGTCCGCCCCGGTTCATCGACCCGATGACGACCTTGCCCTCCAACGCCCCGAGCAGCAACAGATCCTCGAGCACATCCGGCGTAGCCAGCACCCCGTCCACCCCCGGCCGCTGCAACGCCACCACCAACCGGGCCACCAACTCCACCCGGCTCCCCATAGCCATCCGCTCCCCACGAACCCCCAGCGCCCCCCGAGCCGGATGATCCGCAGCCACGATCAACAGCCGCCCGTCCTCCCCCACCAACGCCCGAGTCCGCCGCCGCAACCACCCCTCAGCCACCCGCCCCGGCTCCCGAACCCGAACCT
>NZ_DASRVN010000384.1:0-4694 GCF_035655035.1 Kribbella sp.
CCAGGGGGTCGGGTCCCAGGCCAGGTCTTCGGAGGACCACAGGTTCGGGCCGCCGTACGGGCGGGCGTAGCCGCCGATGACCTTTTCGGGGGCGTACGCCGTAGTCTCGCCGAGGCGGATGCACAGGCCGGCGCGCGGAAGGATGTGTTTCCAGGCGCGGAACTGTTCGGTCCACTGCTCGTCCGGTGCCGGGTCGCGGTGCGCGAAGTGGACCGTGCCGGGGAGTGCGGTCGCTGCCGTGTGGACGGAGACGTCCGGCGTCTTCCGCAGGGTCACGAAAACGTTTGACGGACGTTCCGGGCGCCAGGACACCGGAAGCCGGATCCAACGTTTCTCGCCGGCCGGAACCTCGACGGTGCAGGAGTCGATCAGCTCGGCGGGCAGGTAGTTCTGCGGCTTGACCGGGTCGTGCAGCTCGACGGTGAGCGAGCCGCCGTTCGAGTCGACGAGCAGCTCGAAACCGTCCAGTGCCGGGTCGACCGGGATCACCATGCCGAGGTCGGTCGTCAGCGGCAACGTGCCGGAAGAGACCTCGAGTGCGGGCCGCGTGAACGTGGACGAGGCTGTCGCGGTCGCCGAGAGTGCGAGGTTCGCCGGATCTTCGTCGACGACGCCGAGGACCGACGCGTCCGCGCGGGTCAACGCTTTCCGCATCAGGCCGAACCGGTCGTGCGCCAGCTCGCGCGGTGTCAGTCCGTTGCGCAAGGCAACGGATGCGCCGATCCCAGCGGCCTCACCGAGTACTGCGCAGGTCGCCATCACCCGCGTGGTCCCGAACGCGACGTGGCTCGCGCTGATGTTCCGCCCGGCCATCCACAGGTTCCGCACGTTCCGCGAGTACAGAGAACGCAGCGGAATGTGGTAGTTGCCGTCCGAGAACCAGTGCTTCGAGCCGCGCTCGGCCGCGTACACCCCGCCGGGCGGGTGCAGGTCGATCGACCAGCCACCGAACGCCACCCGGTCGTCGAACTCGCGCTGCTCGAGGACGTCGTGCTGGGTCAGCACGTGGTCGCCGAGAAAACGCCGGTACTCACGTTTTCCGGGCACGGACCCGATCCATTCCAGCGTCAGGTTGGCGGCGTCGAAGTTGCCGCTGTTCTTGATGTAGTCCCAGATCCCGTAGACCACGGCCTGCAGCTCGTCCCGGATCGCCTCGTTGTCGTCGACGACGTCCAGCTCGCCGCCCCATTCGATCCACCAGAACGCGCAGCCGTTCAGGTCGGTCCGGATCACCCGGCGCTCAGGAACAGCGGTTTCCGTGATGTTTCGCGCGAACGACGGTGGTACGAAGCGGACCGGTTCCCCGGCGTCCTTGCTGTAGAAGAGGATCGTGCTGCCGAGCGTGTTCGAGTCCGGTACGTCTGGCGCCCAGGACTCGTCGTACTGCGATCGCGGCTCCCGCCCGGTGCGGAAATCGGCCCCGGCCAGCAGGCCGACCAGCCCGTCGCCGGAGCAGTCCACGAACACCGGGCTGACGAATCGGATCTCCTTCTCGGACCCCATCTGCCAGCCGGTCACCGACCGGATCTCGCCGTCCGCGGCCTCCACGGAACGCACGTCGGTGTTCAGGTAAAGCGTTATCCGCGGTTCCGCGCGGACCGCCTCGAGCAGCACGAGGTCCCAGTAATACGGGTTTCCGAGCGGATTCCGGAACTGGTTCTCGACGAACAGCTCCCCCATGATGCCGGTCTCCCGCGCGAAGCTCTGGACGCCGTGCGCGGTCGCGCCGCACACCCACACCCGCACCTCGCTGGACGAGTTGCCGCCGAGCACCGGCCGGTTCTGTACCAGCGCCACGGTGCTCCCCTGCCGCGCGGCGCCGATCGCCGCGCAGATCCCGGCGAGCCCGCCGCCGACGACGGTCAGGTCGGACTGGACCTCGAGCTGCTGCATGCACAAACCCCTCAGGTGTCTGGTTGGACGAAGATGTCCGGCCGGACAACGCTGTCCGGGTGTACGACGGCGGGGACGGTGGTGTCCGGGTGTACGACCGGTTGCCCCGGGCCGTTCGGATGGTTGGCGGTCAGGTGGTCCGGAACGCGCTGCGCCACCAGCACGAACAGCAGCCCGGCGGTGAGCACGTCACTCGCCCGCCCGGCGAAGAACTCGGTCCACGCGGTGCCGTTCGGCGTCCCGGTGTCCAGGACGACGTCCGTGACCCGCCCGACCGGTGAGTCGACGATCCCGGTGATGGCGACCGTGTGCGCGCCCTCGGCCTTCGCGCGCTGGACGAACGCCAGCGTGGTCGGGTCGAGCCCGGAGCGGCTCACGGTGAGCGCGACATCGCCCTCGCCGAGCAGCCCGGCGCCGATCTGCGAGGAGCTCGGGCCGTCGAAGAACCACACCGGGATGCCGATCCGGAGCAGCCGGATGTACAGCTCGCGGGCCGGAATCGCGTCCCCCCACTCCCCGTAGATGTGGGTACGGCGGGCGCCGGCGATCGCGTCCGCGACCCGGGTGGCCGCAGCCAGGTCGATGGCCGCAAGCGCATTCCGGAGCGCGTTCGCCTGGGTGGACGCCAGTACGTTGAGCACCTGCTCGGGCGGGTCGGCCGGACCGATCGCGAGCCCGATGTCGCTGGCCCAGCCCGCCTCCATACCGCGGCCGACCTCCACCGCCAGCGCGGCCCGGAGCGCGGGGTACCCGGCGTACCCGAGATGGGTGGACAACCTGGTCACGGTCGCGGCCGAGGTCTGCGCGGCCTCGGCCAGCTTGGTGATCGATCCGCGCGCGACGTCGTCCGGGTTCGCCAGGATGTGCTCGGCGACCCGCTGCATCGCCCCGTTCAGCTCGGGCAGGACCCGCTTGACCTGCTGCAACGGACTCGGACTGCCGGCTCTCTCCATGTCTGCCATCCCGTAATCGTCACGTATAGACGAACTGGGCACTCGCCACACCGTCGGTGTCGCTGACCACCCGCACCCAGTGCGCGCTGAAACCCGGCGGGAAAACGTGTGACCGCACGGTTCCGGGCTCGACCGTCAGCGTCTCCACCGCGCCGAACCGGCCGTGCCCGTGGAAGTCGATCTCGACCGTGAACGTCATCGCGGTGTCCGAGAAGTTCTCCAGGTGCAGGCACTTTCCGTCGAAGCCGGTCATCAGGTACGGATCGGACGGCACCCCGGCGGAAACCGGTGTTTCCCACCACGGACCGCCCCAGCCGGCCGGCTTGCCGAAACTCCACAGGTCGTCGGTCTTCCCGAACCACAACCCGGACTGCGGTTCCGCGGTCGTCGGGTTCAGCCCGTGGCTCGGTGAAGCGTTGTCCGCGCCGGCGACGAGCATCCCGCGCCACGAGCAGAAGTCCCCGAGCACCCACAGGTGCGTGGAGATCGGGCGCACGCCCCAGATCCGCCCGCCGTACGCCCACGGGGACAGCTCGTAGAACATCCCGTGGTGGTCCATCAGCAGCCGCTCGTGCTCGACCTCGCGGATCCGCGGCCACTCAGTCTGCCACTTGTGGTCGAAGCAGTGCGACGCTTTCGGCAACCGGTACCGCGTCCACTGCTGGTCGGCCTCGGTGAACACCTCGAGGATCGCCGACGCCCGGTCCCACCCGGTCGCGAAGATCGTCCCGCCGAACTCGTGCCGCCCGCCGATCGCGGTGTACGGGTCCTCCCGCAACACCTTCCACGAGGATCCGTCGTACTCCGCGAGCCGTCCCCGCGATCGTACGCCGGCCCACTCGGGCTCGGAGTACTCGTTCGAGCAGACGACGAGCCGGCCGAACGACGTGTAGCAGTCCTTGTAGTGGACCTTCATCTCGCCGTCGGTCCCGAGCTCGTCGTTCAGGTCGAACAGCTGCGTGCACTCGTACGTCGTGACGTCGAGCTCGAACAGCTCCCCCTCCATCGCGAGCACGTACACGTGCGTGTCCGGTTTCTTCAGGTGCCGCGACGTACCGCAGACCCGGAGCGGCTGCAGCTCAGGGATCGTCACGATCTTGTGGTCCGCGGAGATCACGTGCGGGCCGAGCACCAGCCGCGAGGTCGGGAAATGCACGAACCGGTTCGTGTACGTCCCGTCCACGCCAACGGTTTCCGCAACGAGTTCCATCGAGAGGTCGGCGTCGATCCGGCGCAGGCTCACACCGCCGCCGGAGGACGCCTTGTGCGAGTTGTAGTTCTGGACGTAGAGCTTCCCGTTCCACGGCATCAGCGAGCCGACGCCGAGTTCACTGCGCGGCGGCCCGAAGTCGCCGACCTGGGCGAGATGCGGGAAAACGCCGGAAACGCTGGTTGTCATTTGATTCCCGTATGGGTCATGGCGGCGATGAACCGCCGTTGCAGGACGACGAACACGAGCAGCACCGGCACGATCGAGATCACCGAGGCGGCCATCGTCAGGCCCGGCGCGATCTGGCCCTGCTCGTCGACGAAGTTGGTCAGGCTGAGCGGCAGCGTGTACCGGTCCGGGTTGCTGATCAGCACCAACGGCGTCTCGTAGTCGTTCCAGGACCAGACGAACGCCAGGATGCCGAGCGCGCTCATCACCGGTGTTGCCAACGGCAAGTAGATCCGGGTGAACACCCGCCACTCGTTCGCGCCGTCCATCCGGGCCGCCTCGGCGAACTCGGACGGCTGGCTGACGAAGAACTGCCGCATCAGGAAAGTCCCGAGCACGGTGAACATTCCGGGCAGGATCAGCGCCCACAACGTGTCGTACAGCCCGAGCTTCTGGAAGTAGATGAACCG
>NZ_DASRVN010000385.1:0-20982 GCF_035655035.1 Kribbella sp.
GTACAGCCCGAACTGCTTCGCCAGCGCGTGCTGGTTCGGCGTCACGTTCTCGCCGTACTGCGTCAGCGCCGGGTCGCCGTTGCCCTGCGGGATGTCGCCGTACACCTGGTCGTAGGTCCGGTTCTCCTTGACGATCAGGAAGACATGCTTGATCGTCGACGGGTCGCCGAGCTTCGCCGGGACAGCCACCGGCTTGGCGCCGTGGCCGGTGGCGGACTTCACCGAGTTCGGCGTCCAGCCGTTCTGCTTGAAGACCTGCTCCGTGGACGCCCTGATGACACCGTCGTCCGGCAGCTTGAACTGCTGCAGGCTCGAGGTCGTGTCGTGGGTGCCGTGGCTGCTGCTGGTGCTGTTGCGGAGGGCATCGATGCCGCGGGTGTTCGAGACCACCACGTTGCCGCCGGCGGTGGTGACTTCCGACGGGAAGTAGTCCGTGGGGAGGAGGCCGATGTAGCTGACGGGCTCCAGCGCACGCTTGTAGCGGTAGACGGCGACCGCGTTGGCGCGGCCGAGGGTCACCAGCAGGTGGCCGTCGTCGGTGACAGTCACCGCGGTGGGCTCGTAGCCGACGGCGGCTTCCGGCCAGGGCTGGGTGGCGATGGTCTGGACGACCTTGTCGTTCTTGCTGTCGATGACCGACAGGTTGTCGCCGGCCGTGTTGGTGACGAACACCGCGTCGTTCTTGGCGTACACGGACGTCGGGTGCAGGCCCACGCCGATGCTCGCGGGAGCGGCCGCCGGGTTCGCCAGGTCGATGACGCTGACCGTGCCCGTCGTGGACGAACCGGTGAACGGATCGGCCGGTACCGCGGTGCCGTACGAGTTCATCGTGGACTCGGCCGGGGCCGTGGAGTCGCTGATGTCCCATCCGCTGAGCTGCAGGAGCGAGTCCCCGTAGTTCGCGGTGACGTTCAGCCGGTAGTAGCGGTACGCGGTGGTGTTCTTGAACGTGTAGCTGTTGGTGATGTACCGCGAGTCGAAGCGCTGCGCCGTCCGCTTGTCGAGGTCGGTCCATGCGCTGCCGTCGTTCGACCCCTGCAGGGTGAAGTCCTTGGGGTCGCGGCCGGGCGAGTCGTTCGCGGAGGTCAGTGAGTAGTGCACGACCGCGGCGGGCTTCGCCAGCTGATAGGTGACCCAGCCGGTCGGCTGCTTCGCCAGCCACTTGGTCGCCGGATCCTGGTCCTTCAGGTTCGCCGCGGCCTCGTTCGGCGGGTTGTCGCCGCTCGCGGTGATCGTGCTGACCTGGTCGAGCAGGCTGCCGGGCATCGGCCTGGCCGGGCGCCCGCCCTCGTTGCTGACGTACAGCTTGCTGCCGACCTTGACCATGCCGCGCGGGGCGATGCCCACCGGCCAGCTCTGCTGTACGGCGCCGGTCGCCGCGTCGAGGGCGATCACCCGGTTCTGGCCGTTGACAGCGACGTACACGGTCTTGCCGTCGGCCGAGAACACCGGCGCGGCCGAGAGTGCGTGCTTCGAGCCCTGCGCGGGGATGCTGACGTTCGTGGGGTTGGCCAGGCTGCCGTCGGAGTTCACGGTGAACTTGGTGTACCCGTCGATCCGGCCCAGCCACAGCTGCGAACCGTCGGGCGAGTACGTCGGGCCTTCCTGGCCCACGTCGCCGCCGCTGACCCGCAGGTCCGACTGGGCGTTGGTGCCGACGTACTGCTGCACCTTGTAGCTCTTCAGGTCCACGATGGCGAGCACCTGCCCGCCGTCGGTGAGTGACGCCGCCAGGTGCGTGCCGTCCGGGCTGACCGATGACGACATGATCTTGCCGTAAGGGATGACCAGGCGCTGACCGATCGGCTTGATGTACTGGTCGTCGGCCACGACCTGGCCCTGGCCGGTGACCTGACCGACGTGCTGGAACCCGAACTGGTCGGTCTGCGCGAACGCGCTGGTACCGCTCGCGGCGACGACGGCCAGGGCGGCGGTCACGAGGAGCGGCTTGCGTCCCAGCCGTCGAGCACGGAGACCCATGCTGTTCTTCTCACGTCTCTGACGTGTTACTTGCATCGACTCATCCCTTCCAAGGGGCTAAACCCGCCAAGGAACTTAGGGACGACACATGGCCCGGCTCCGAACACGAAGAAAACGCAAGACGACAGTGATGTCTTCCGTGTGGGGGTGGCGCGGCTCAGAATGTTGGTGGGTGGGAGGGGTTGGGATGCAGGCTCGGGGTGTTGCGGGGCGGGTTGGGGCCGTGGTGGGGGTTGTTGTCGCGTTGTGGGCGGCGTGGGGCGAGCCGGCGTTCGCGCATGGTGGGTTGCCGCACTTCGCCAGTGTGGTCACGAGTATCGAGCCCGCGGTTCCGGGCACGCACATCTCCGTGGCGCCCGACGGGCGGTATCTCCGGATCACCAATCCGACGCGCCGGACTCTCGTCGTACTCGGAGCGAGTCACGAGGAATATCTGAGGGTCACGTCGCACGGTGTATGGCTCAGTACGCACGCGCCGGCCAACTACCTGGACACGGGTGCCACCCGCCACGCTCCGGCCGACCCGGGCCCGGACCCGGTCTGGCGGCAGGTTTCCACGTCGGCCACTGCGCAGTTCCGCGACGACCGGATTCGCTGGACAGGGTCGGGCCGCCCAGACGTAGTGGTCCGGGAACCGCACAAGCTGCACCTGATCAGAACCTGGACCGTTGCGCTCGTCGTCGACGGGACGCCGGTGGCGATCAACGGCACCCTCAGCTGACACCCCGGCAGCAGCCCGGTGTCGCTGACCGCGTTCGCCGTCGTCTGCCTGATCATCCTCGCCGTCATCGTCATCCTGCTCCTGCGCGACGACCGGCGGGATCGAGCTCGTGCCCCTCGGCCGCCTGGTCCCGACGACGGGCAAGGGCCGCGCCGAGGAACAGGGCGAGTACTGCGAGGACCGCCGCGGCGGCGTTCGTCCACGGCGTGATCGGACTGTTCGAGACGAGCACAGGGCGGGGAGCGACACCGCCGGGAACAACCCACGTGCTGGTGGCCGTCGTGGGTCGGGCGTTGCCACGGACGACCACGATGCGCAACGGCAGCTCGCCTGTTGCGTCGACGTCGACGGCACTCTGCCACCGCGCCCCACCCTGACCGGTCTGCTGCGTACGCTTGAGCCGCAGGCCGGTGACCGCGCCGAGGTCTGCGGTCATCCCGGTGATCGGGCCGGGCACCGGTCGCCGGCTGCTGACCGCGTCCACCAGCAGCAGGCTGCGGCCGGGAGTATTCGGTGTCAGGGCCACCGTGATCAGCAGATCGTCGACCTGGTACGCCGTCCGCGCCGCGACCGGCTCCGGCTTGTCGAACTGGGGACCACGTGCGGGAGGCACAACGGCGAGCACCACGGCGAACAGAAGGATCCCGACGCCGAGCAAGGGAGCGATCACCTGCCCCCGCGGACTCGGTGTCCTCGGTGCACGCGCCGGCTGCCGCGTCAACCAGGGATGCATGCCCCGGGCGGATCTCAGGCCGAACGCCATCAGGACCGCGACGACTGCGAGTTTCACCAGCAGCGCCTTGCCGTAGAGGGTACCGATGGCAGCGTCAACGGTCGCGACCTGACGTCCCGCCAGCAGCAGGCCTGTCACCGCGAGGACCGCCACGCAGACCGTTGCCACCGGCCCGAAAGCCCTCCAGAAACGAAACGCCTTGTCTCGCTCGTTGCGCAACTGGCCGGTCAGCAGGGCGAGCAGGCCGAGCCCACCGGCCCAGGTGAGCCCTGCCGCCTGGTGCGCGGACAGGACGAGCAGCGACACCGGCCCGCTCTGGGCATGGCTGCTCGCCGACCGCAGCACGAGGTCGGCGAGCAGGAAGACCACCAGCAACGCCGTCCCGGACGGCCTGGACGGCGTGGACGGCGCGCCGCGTAGCCGGCGGATCAGCAGGACGAGGACTCCGATGACGGCGACGTCGCGGAGCGCCCAGCGGGTCAGCTGGCCGGAATCGATCAGGATCGCCAGCCCCGAACCCGAGCTCCTCGCCTCCGACCACTGCTGGCCGCTGCGGACGAGCGACGCGACGACGGACAGGAATCCGAAGGCGACGGCCAGGCCGAGCAAGGTACCGGCCACCGGCTCCGGCAACGCCGGACTCGGGCGCCGCGCCAGTACGGACGCGAGGAACGCCCAGCCGCACAGGACCGCCGTCGCGCTGAGGTCCATCCAGCCGAGCACCACGTCGAGGACGGTCGCCGCCGGCCCCGTGACCGACTGTGCCGGTACGCCGTTCGACGTCGCCGCCTGTCCGACGCCGAAGACCAACGTCCCCTGCAGCCGGTGCAGGTCGTACTTCGACACCACGCTCCAGTGCAGCTCGTACACGGAGCGTGACAAGGTGGGGAACCCGGAGAGGACCAGGTGGATGCCACGGTCCTCGATCCGCGGGGTCCCGAGCGGGATCGCCCTACCGTCGCGATCCGACAGCGAGACCTCGATACCGGCCGCGGTCGGCGGCTCGGAGAACCACAGGTCGATCTGTCGCGGAGCGGCCTGCACCGTCTGCCCGTCCGCCGGCGTGGACCGGAGCAGCACCGGGTGTGCCTCGGCCACTCCACCGGCGGTCAACCAGAGCGCGGCCGTGACGAAGGTCAGCAACAGTGGACGGATCCACCAGCTCCGCCGGCGCAACCTGACCGCCCCGCGCGCGGCACCGCCCTTCGGCTTCTCCATCGGCTCCCCCTCAGACACCACGAGCGCTCTCCGTGACCATCCCGGACCGGGGGCGCCACAAGGCGGAAAGTGACGGCGTTCTCATGTGACTGTCATGCCCCCGGCGCTCAGGGGGTTCCCTCGGAGGGGCGCCGGGCGTCACTATGGCCTTGGGTCCGTTGGGGAACGGACTCGGGGGACGAAGGTGCGCCGGCCGCGGCCGGCGTGGGGGGAACGATGAAAACGATCTTGGTGGTTGACGACGAGCCTGAGGTCGTGCGCTTCGTACGGCGCGGGCTCGAGGCGGAGGGCTACCGGGTGCTCACCGCCACCGACGGCGGCGACGGGCTGCGTACCGCGCTCACCCGCAAACCGGACCTGATGGTCCTGGATCTACGGATGCCAGAGGTCGACGGCGCGGCGGTGATCGCGGCCGTCCTGGTGAGCAGTCCGGAGACCCGGATCCTGGTCCTGTCCGCGGTCGCCGACGCGGAGGCCCGCGTTCGTTGCCTGGAGCAAGGAGTCGACATCCTGCCGAAGCCGTTCGCGATCCGCGAACTGCTGGCCAGGGTACGGTTCGGGCTACGGGAGCCGGCGATCAAGGAGACCGGGGAGTTCATCCTGCGGGTCGGAGCGATCCTGCTCGACGTCCGGACCCGGAAGCTGCGGATCGACGGCCGCGAGGCCGCCCTCTCGGAGCGCGAGTTCCTGCTGATGCAGCACCTGATGCGCAAGCCGGACACGGTCTGCTCACGCAGCGAGCTGCTGTCCGCGGTCTGGGGGTACGACTTCGACCCGGCGACCAACGTGGTGGACGTGTACGTACGCCGGCTCCGCGGCAAGATGACCCGGGACGTGATCCAGACGGTGCGCAATGTCGGTTATCAGCTTCAGACTGCGTGAGAGCCGGGTGAGCGGGCTGGTCTGGCACCGGATCGGCCCCAGGTGGGCCAGGCTCGTCGACCTCACGCTCGCGCTCTTCGTCGTGGCCATGCTGGCCTTGATGAACAGGATGTTCGAGCGTGAGGTGATCCCGTACCACTTGCTCTTCCTCGGGCTCACCCTGGTGTACGGCTTCCGGGTCTGGCCGCTCCGGCCGACGTTGCTGGTCACCCTGCTGGTCACCGTCAGCACCGGCTGGATCCTGGTCGTCCACCAACTCCAGGACGGCACCAGCCGCGCCGAGTGGGCCGAGATCCCGCTGATGCCGCTGCTGTTCCTCGCGATGGTCTGGCATGCCCGCCGCCGGGTCGCGGCGCAGCGCGAGGTCGAGCTGATGGCCGAGGAACGGCTGGCGGTCTTCGAACGTGAGCGCGAGTTCTTCCGGGAGGCGTCGCACGCGATGCGTACGCCGGTCACCATCGCGGTCGGGCATCTCGAACTGCTCGAGCCGGTGGCAACGCAATCCGTGGAGTCCGCCGACGACTACCGGATCGTGCTGCGCCAGATGGACCGGCTGTCCGCGCTGTCCACCCGGCTGCTGGCACTGGCGAAGCTGGAATCCGGTCGTGCCCTGCGGCACGTCGACCTCGACCTCGGACGGTTGATCGACGGCATCGACAAGAACTGGCGCGAGAGCGCCGACCGCGACTGGATCGTCGACGATGCGCCCGGCCTGCGGATCGTCGCGGATCCGGACTGGCTCGAACTCGCGCTCGACGCGTTGATCGAGAACGCCGTCCACTTCACCGAACCGGGCGACCGGATCAGGCTGTCCTGCAAACCGGAGCGCCCGTGGTGTGTGATCAGTGTCGCCGACGCGGGACCTGGCATCCGGCCTGCCGATCTGCCACACGTCTTCGAGCGCTTCTGGCACCGGCGCCCGCCGGCTGCCGTCCCGATGGGCAGCGGCCTCGGCCTGGCGATGGCGCAGGCCGCGATCCGCGCCCACGGGGGCCGGATCACCGCCGGCTCCGCCCCCGAGGGCGGCGCGCTGTTCGAGGTCTTCCTGCCGATGCGCTCGGGCGAGGCTCCGGCTTCCTGACATCGTCGACGCTGCCATGCGTCACAACACCGGCGCATGGAGCAGCGTCAGACTGCCGACGTGGATGGCGGCGCGCTCGCCGTGCCGCAGTGCGCCCTTGGTGTTCTGGTAGACGAGATAGTAGGTCTGCCCCACCCGCAGCGAATGCCCCTGCTTCATCACCGACACCCGCTTGGTCCCACCGTCGCGGGCCTCGCTGCGGAGCTCCGGCGGATGCCCGACGTCGGACTGGAACCGGGTCGCCTTCTCGCTGTCGAGGACGACGTACGTCAGCGTGATCAGACCGCCGTCGCCGACGACGGCGATCCGGCTGAACCGGACGCCGTACTGCTGCTCGATCGAGGTGCTCTGCGGGAACGCCCCGGAATCGCCGGACGACCGGAGCTTGAGGCCCACGAGTACGCCGGCGACCAGGGCGATCGCGAGGATCGCGCCGAGTACGACGAGGCGGTTGGTCCCCCGCGCCCGTCCGACGGGCGCACGCGTTGTTGTGTCCAGCATGGCGGTCCCCCTCCCGAGGACGGTGCCGGGGCCCGGACGGATCCGGACCCCGACACCTGGTCGCTACGGCATCGTGTATCGCGTCGAGTTGAAGGTGTCGAAGTACGCCGTCCCCGTGGACGCCGCGCTCGTTCCGGCCGACACGCCGAGCCAGGCCGTCTCGATCCGCAACGTGCTGGTGTTCCCTGTCTGGAGCGAACGGCTGACGCCGTCCACCAGCAGCCGCAGCGAGCCCGCCGAAGCACCCGTCGCCGGCCCGGACGTCCAGTCGACCTGCAGCGTGTGGTTGCCGGTAGCAAGCGTTACCCAAGCCCCGGTGACCGTCCCGCCGGCGCTACGGTCGAACACGGTCCGCACCTGCGCGGATCCCGCGCTGTACCGGTACTCGAGAGCGAACACCTGACCGTTGGCCCCGGTCCGCGCCTGCAGCAGACTCAACGCCGTGGCCCCCGAGGTGAGCGTGTTCCGGTTGAACACGAACCTTGCGTGGTACGACGTTTCCGCCGTCGGCGTGCTGTCGGTGAGGTAGCCGGCGCCCGGCAGCGTGACCTGCAGGCCGCGGAGGCTCCCCGGTTCGAGCGTGCTCGGCCGGGCGGCCGCGGTCGTGTTGGCGACCCCGCCCGTACTGGCGCTCCAGAAGCCGAATCCGCCCGACTCGAAGTCGTCGGAGAAGATCCGGTTCGGCCGCTGGACCGAGACGCTGGTGCTGACCGGCTTGCTCCAGTTCCCGGCCAGGTCCTGGACCCGGAGGTTGAACAGTTGCGCCCCCTGCGGCACGGACGCCAGCGGGACGGTGACCTGTACCTTGCCCGCGACAACGCTGACCGGCACCGAGATCCCCTTCCCGACACCTGGGTCCGTGGTGCCCAGCCAGTACTCCGCCTTGGCGATCAGCGAGGCGTCCGTCACGGGAGCGGTCAGCGTCAGGTTGTCCGCGCCGTTGGTCGGGTTCGGGGTTGCCGTCAGCGCGCCGAGTACCGGCGCGGTCTTGTCCACGATCAGGTTCACCGCGAACAACGGTCCCCAGTTCCCGGCCGCGTCCTCGCCGCGGACGTACACATGATGGGTGCCGTCGGCAAGGGCCTTCACCTGCGTGAGCGGGATCAAGCCGTAGAACGTCTCCCCCGTGGAGTCGAGCTTCCCGTCCACCGGCAACAGCTGAAGTCCGGTCCCGCCGCGCGGGTTCGGAACTGCCGGGTCGACGAACGCCTCGGCGTCCACGAGCAGACTTTGCAGCGCGCCACCGGCGTCCTTGTCGGTGATCTCCGCGGAGACCAGCAGGCTGCCGGGGTGGCTCTTGTCGGCCAGTACGCCGTTCGTCGGGTTCGGGCCGACGGCGGCCGCGTCGACAGCGGGTCCGGTGATGTCGATCGGCAGCGGGATGTCCAGCGTCGGACCCCACAACCCGAGCGAGTCCTTGCTGTGGACGAGGACGTGATGGGTGCCCTCGGCAAGGGTCTGCAGCAGCGCCGGCGCGAGGTCGGCGTCCTCGGACACCACCGTGGCGCTGCGGTTCAGGGTCAGCGGCGTACCGGTCCCGTTGGAGCCCGCGGTGTCCAGGAAGTACTCCGCCGCGGTGATCACGCCACCCGCGTCGGAGTCGTCCCCGGTGGCGGACACCGTGACCGGGACCGTCGCGTTGGCCGGTACGTCGGCGACCGAGCCGTTGATCGTCTGCGGACCGGTCTTCGGCAGGTTCAGGATCACCGAGCCGACGACACCCCAGTTGCCGGCCGCATCCAGCGCCCGGACGAACACCGTATGGCGACCGGCGTCCAGCGCGGCCAGCATCGCGGTCGTGATCGTACCGGTGGCGCCCGTGACGCTGACACCGCCGGCCGGCAGCGTCATCGGCGTACCGAATCCCGGTCCGACGGTGGCCGCGTCGTCGATGACGAACTCGGCCTGGGTGACCGCCGAGCCGCCGGTGGTGGCGTCGCTGAGGTCCGCGGTCACGGTGACCGGAACCTCACCGGTGGCCGGGTTCGGCGCCAGGCGGAGGTGGGTCGAGACCGGCCCGACGCCGTCCGTGCTCGGCGGCGGCGCGTTCGTGTCCAGGAAGGTCAGCATGCCGCCGAACGCGAACTGGGCCGGGTCGGCGGTGTGCTGACCGTTGTTGTCGAGGTGCCGGGCCGACTCGTAGAGCGCCAGCTTGGCCTCGGGTCCGGTCGGCATCGTCACCACGGCGTCGAGCGTCTGCCCGGGCTCGATGCTCTCCGACGCCACGGTGGTCGCGAAGTGCGCCGGGTGCCCACCTTGGGCGAGCTCGTTCTGCAGCCCGCCGAGCACGGTCATCGGATGCGTCTGCGAGCCGACGTTCACGTAGCGCAGCAGCACCTTGTGCCCCTGGTCCGTCGCCACGGGATCGCTGGCCGGGTACGGCTTCCCGTTGATCAGCCGGTACTTCGGCGTGAAGTCGCGCAGGTCGAACGTGGTCGGGTTCGCGTTGAAGGCCGGATCGACCTCGCTCAGCACGACGAGCGCGTCGTCGTCGTACCCGGTGTCCGGGTAGCCGGCCGGCTGCGTGCCGTACGCCGTACCGTCGGGCGGGAGTACGACGAATGCGCCCGCCAGGCCCATCGCGACCTGCCGGGCGCCGCCCGGCGTGTGCCCCGCCTCGTAGACGAAGGTACCGGGACGGTCTGCGGTGAAGGTGTACGTCCGGGTCCCCGTGTCGATCCCGGTGGTGTCCTCACCGCCGGCCGGCAGAGCTTGCCCGGGAAAGGCGAGCGAGACGGTCTGTCCGGCCAGCTGGTTGTGCAGCGTCACCGTGACCTGGTCGCCCTGATGGACGACGAGCGCGGGGCCGGGCGCGGTCGCGGAGCCGGCCGCGCCGGTCGGCGAGAATCCCCAGATCGGCACCGTTGTACCGAGCATGGTGGCGGTGCCTGTCATCGCGTACAGCTCGCAGGCGGCGGTGCCGGTGCCGAAGGTGCAGCCCCGCGGACTGAGCTTGCCGACGGCAACGGAAGTGTGCGCCGGCGCCTGCGGGACCGCGGGCACGGCGCCGGCCGGCAGCGGAGCGAGCAATCCGGCGGCCAGCGCGGTGGTCGCGACGCCTACCGCGGCGACCCGGAATCTGTTCGTCATCGTCGGTGTCCTCACTGGCTCGCACAGCCGGCGGGCGGGTCGATGCGGAAGACCGTCATCATGCCGCCGAAGGCTGCCCCGTAGTTGGTCGCCTGTTCCAGCGCGTGGCTGTGAGCGATGTGGTAGTACTCGCCACATTCGTTGTTCTGCGCCATGTTCGACGGCACCGGGTTCCTGGTGCCGAGGTAGCCGCTCTCCGAGAACCAGGTGTCCGAGCCGACCAGCAGCTGGTCGGTGATCGCCGGGATCTGGGTCGGGATCGGGTTCGTGCCCGGGTTCCACTGCTCGACGTCACGCCAGTCCATCAGCACGTCGAGCGTCTGTCCCGGCCCGACGTCGAGGTCGTACTTCTGGTACGACAGGTCCTGGCCGGCCGGGCCTTGCAGCGGATGCCCGTCGCGGTTGACGACCCGTTCGTCGCTGCCGTGCGGGTGGAACGGATAGTTCACGCTGCCCGCGTTCAGGTAGTGGATCGTCGCCGGCAGCGGGTTGGTGGTGGCGTCGTACGGCTTGATGTGTACGAGTGCTCCGTACGGCTGTCCCGGCAGCCACGGCGCGTTGTTCGGCGCCAGGGTGTCGGGCATGCTGCGGCCGTTGATCATGAAGTACCGCGACTTCGAGGCGTTCACGTCGACCGGCTGATGACGCTCGACCGCGAGGTGTACGTCGGGGTCGACCTCGGACAGCAGGAACACGTACTCCTTGCCGCCGGCGAAGGCCGAGTCGGCGCGGTCGTTCACCTGGTTCGCGTGGCCCGCGGGCCGGACCACCAGGGCGCCGTACAGCCCCATCTGGAGCTGCTTGTCCACGTCCGTCCCGGTCTCGTACAGGTAGCTCCCGGGACTTCCCGCGGTGAACGTGTAGGTGACCGAGCCGTCGGTGGCATCAGCGGTCTGGACCAGCGAGGTCAGCGACCCGCCGGCGTCGAACTGCGGCTGCGCCGGATTCCCGTTCGCCTTCACCCCCTGCTGCCCGGGGAACACGATCGAGGTTGCCTCGGGCAACGTGTTGTGCAGGATCACGGTGACCGTCCGCCCGGACTCGACGCACAGCGTCGGACCGGGCAGCTGGAAGCCGCGCTTGCTGTTGCCATAGCCCCACATGTAGATCGAGTTGCCGTCGGGCGTGGAGATGTAGCCGTCGCTCGCGGTCAGCGAGAACGTCTGGTTCGGATCGGTGTCGCAGAGTGCGCCTTCCGACATCTCCGCGGCCGAGGCCTGGGCGCGGACCAGCGCCGGTGTGGTCACCAGCAGGGCCGCTGCGGTCAAGGCCAGCACGCGCTGGACCGTGAGTCGTCTCATCGGATCGTCGCCCCCGTCACACGTTCGCCGCGGTCTGTGCGGGATAGGTCCCGGGTGCGCCGACGACGATCTTCGTCATCATGCCGCCGTAACCCGGCCCGCCGCCGTTCTGGAGATAGGAGTACTTGCGGTCGTACAGCAGGTACTCACCCGGTCCGGGCGCGACGAAGATGACGTCGCGGCTCTCGCCGGGGCCGATCTCGACCAGGTTCGACGTCAGGTAGTTCGTCGTACCGTCACGGCCCTTCAGCAGGCTCGCGTCCTTGGCGACCACGGTCAGGTCGAGGTTGTCCACGGTCAGGGCGTGGTTCTGGAACCCCAAGTTCGACATCCGCAGCAGCACCCGGTCGCCGGCGTTGCAGCGGATCAGCGACGAGATCGGCTGGTACTGCAGCCGGCCCGCCGCCGTACTGAGCGGATCACCGTTCGGCGCGATCGTGTCCGGATAGGCGCGGCCGTTGAGCAGCCAGAAGCTCGGGTCGAAGTCGGTCCAGTCGTTCACCTGGATGTGCGCGTCCCGGTAGTGCGAGGCCGACCACAGCTCGGTGATCATGAACGCGAACTCCCGGTCGTACGCCGTCGACCCGTCGCCGTCGTTGTACGCGTACCGCTCCCCCGGGTGCAACGGCGTCCGGTCCTGCTTCGGGCGCACATACACCATCCCGGTCATCCCCATCTGGACGTGCTCGACGTCCTCGAAGTGGCAGTGGTACATGTACGTGCCGGCGTCGTGCGGCCGGTAGAAGTAGGTCAGGTCCCGGCCGATCGGCACCGCGAGCGAGAGCTCCGGTACGCCGTCGAACAACGGGATCGCGTTGACGAACCCGTGCCAGTGCAGGGTGTGCCCGTCGAAGAGGTCCGGCCGCTGCGCCAGCCCGAGGTTGGTCAGCGTGAGGTAGATGTCGTCCTCCTCGTCGAAGGCCATGATCGGCGCGCTGATCTGGGCCTTCCCGCGCTGGGCGGCGACCAGGTTCGAGGTCATCCCGGTCACGTCGCGGAAGCCGAACACGTAGGTGTTGAACGGCGCCGGTGCCAGCGGGTCCGGGAAGAACGGCGGGTCCGGCGGTGCGTCGCCGGGCATCGCGACCCAGCCGTCGGTGCCGGCCAGGTGGACTTGCCTGACCGGATGTGACACCGCCGCCGCGGTGGACCGGGCGGCGGCCGTCGCCCGGCTGGGCGCGGCCATCACGGAGCTGCTGGTCAGCAATCTGCCGCCGAGTACCGCGCCCGCGAGGGCACCGGTGCCGGTGAGGAGTGAACGCCGCGTCAATCCACGCGACGGTGAGCTGTCGGTCATCGGGATCTCCCGTAGCAGTGCGAATCGGAATCGTGAGTGCGGCCCGCCGGTAAGGGCTGTGGGGGACCGGCGGGCCGCACGATTCACGGCGTCATCTGGTCCGAGCCGGCGTCGTACCGGCGTTGGGTTCCGGTGCCGGTCGGCCGTGGCTGACCGTCGATGTCCGGCGTCGGAGCGGTGACGGTGTAACTGAATCCCGTGCTGCCGGTCCCCCACCGGACCACGGTGTTGGCCGCTCCGAGCCCCCGCGCCGACGAGGCGGGCGTGGCAGTGGCGAGGTGGTAGTCGCCGGCCAGCTCCGGAGGCAGCAACTGCGCCACCACCACCGCCTGCCGGAACGCCGGGTACGACCGAACCGCCAGGATGTTGACCGCGACCTCGTACGGCGAGACGAAGCCCGGGTCGACCGACGAGTTCGTGGCGTCCGGCTGGGTCCCGGTCGTGTCCTGGAGGACCGAGTGCGTCGGCGTCAGCAACGCATCCGGTACGTCGGCCACGCCCATGTCCCAGTTGTTCACGGAGTTCGCCGTACCGTCGGGCAACTGCCCGCCGATGCCGTAGACGTACCCGCCGACGAACGTACCGGCCCGGTTGTCCCAGAAGACGTTGTTGAGCAGCGTCGGCTTGCTGAACGTCGTCGCCGCCAGGGTCTGTGAGCCGGGGAAGAGCGACGGGGTGCTCAGCCTGGCCTGCAACGGATCGCTGTTCGCCGCGGTCGACAGGCCGGCCGGAGCGGGCTGACCGTTGCTGGTCACCGCCGAAGCCGTCGTCAGGTTCTTCGTGATCGTGTTGTTCACGACGTTCACGAAGGCCGCGTCGTCCAGCGCCAGTCCCCCGCCCTCGTGGGCGGAGACGTTGTCCGCGATCGTGTTGTTGGTGATGTGGATGGTCTGCGGATCGGACCGGGAGATGTGCGACCCACTGACCTGCAGCAGCCGGATCCCGCCGCCGTCGTCGTTGGCGAGGTTCGCCGAGATCACGTTGGCGTCGATCGTCACCGGCCCGGTGCCCGGCGACAGGGCCGTCGGCGTGGCCGGGAGTTCGCCCGCGACCATCACGCCGCCGCCCTCGTCGTACGACTGGTTGAACCAGATCCGGTTGCCGGTGATCCGGCCGCCGATGCTGCCGCCCGGGTTCGCCTGATACCCGAAGGCGGTCAGGGCGCCGCCGTACTCGGCGGAGAAGTTCCCGCAGAGCGCGTTGTTCTCCACCCGGTAGCCGTCGCTGCCGGTGAACAACCCGATCCCGCCGGCCAGGTTCGTGCCGCCGTTGTCGCGGACCTGGTTGCGGGCGATCACCGGGTCGTAGTTGCGGTTGTCACCGACGTACGGCGTACCGATCCGGATGCCGCCGCCGTACGAGCCGCCGTTGCCGTGGATGACGTTGTCGGTCACCTGCAGGCCACGGACGTTCGAGTGCACGTAGACGCCGCCGCCTTGGGTGATCAGCGCCCCGGCCGCGCCGTACGGCGTGCTGACGGCCCCGGTGAGCACGTTCGCGTTGCCGGCCACGTCCGCCTGCGCGCCGCCGGTGATGCTGAGGCCGTCGAGGGTGACCGGCCAGCTGCTCGGGACGAACCCGGCGCGCGCCGGATCGTCCAGCACGGTGACCACGGCCGAGTCCGGCACCGCCGGGTTGCCCGAGTACCGCAGACTGCTCAGCAGGCTGACCCACGCCGTTCCGTTCGGGTTGTCCAGGTTGAACCCGGAGCCGTCGAGGATCGAGCCCGGCACCCAGGTGCCGGCCGCGTCGAAGCCGCCCGGGCCGACGCCCTGGATGCGGACCTGGTGATGCACGATCAGGTTCTCGTTGTAGTCGCCGTGCGGATTCGCGGCGGTCTGCGCGTTCGGCCAGACCACCACCAGCCAGTACGGCCGCAGCCTGGTCGGAGTGGCCGCCTCGAGCGCGGCCTGGACGGTCCTGTACTGCTTGGTCGGGCCGACCTCCGCGATCAACGGGTTGGTCGCGGACATGCCGGCGAGAATCGGGACACTCAGTCCCAGCACCTGCAGCGTGAGGCCGTTCACGCTCTTCTTGCCGTTGTGGCCGGTGATCTCGAGGACGGCGGCGCCGGGCGAGAACAGCACCGGCACGGTGAAGGTGATCTTGGTGTCGGTCCAGCTCGTCACGGGCATCGCCGTACCGTTGAGGGAGAGGCGGTCCGGGCCGCCGGCGGCGCCGAAGCCGAACCCGGTCACGGTGATCGACCGGTTCGTGTCACTGCGCCGGATGTACGGCCGGTCGACCGCCAGGAGTTGCGGGATCGACGAGCCGAGGTCACAGATTGTCGGGTTGACCGTGGTCGTGTCCGGGGCCAGGACGGTCGCCGCGACCTGCGTCGGCGCCTCGTCCGTCACGGTGAACAGCCCCGGCCAGGCCTGGAAGTTCGTCGCGATCGTTCTGAACCGCGAGTTGTAGTCGGGATTCAGCGCTCCGGGTTGTCCTGGATCGTTGCCGACGAAGCGGTACATGTTCGGGCACGGACCGGCGGGCAGCGGGCAGTTGTACGTACTCGTCGACGGTTCGAGTGCCTCGTACAGGCCGTTGAAATCGGTGTGCACGGTGTCGACCAGGCGGCCGGCCCAGTCGTACAGACCGACGGGGACGAACGGCAGGCCCTGCGCCTCGCCGTAGTTCACGCTGCGCTTGTCCAGGGTGAGCCCGAGGTCGTTCAGCGTGATGCCCCAGAAGTGCGTCGGGATCGGCACGTCGGTGAACAGGTTGAAGTTGGGCGCGGTGGCTTGGTTCGCCCGCAGCGCGACCAGCTTGTCGCCGCACAGCGGCCGTTCGTAGCCCTGGAACGGGCTGCCGCCGCCGGCCAGGAAGGCTTCGTTGGTCACGTCAACGGTGTGCAGCGGTCCGGCGCAGGGCGAGATGATCCCCGCCTGCTGGGACGGCGGCTGGGCCGGCGGCGTGGGGGTCGGGTTCGGAGGTCCGGCCGGGTCGTTGGCCTGTGCCGGGGTGGACGGTGGGTAGTTCTCCTGCGGGAGGTAGCTGTCGCCGTTGAAAACGTTGACGTCCTCCTCCTTGGTCACCTTGTACATCGGCTTGCCGTCGACCGGGTCGTTCGGGATGTCGACCGAGACGATGTAGTCGCGGGCCGGCAGCGCCTGCTCCTGTCCGGCGGGCAGCGGCGCGTACAGCTCGAGGCCGTCCGGGTTGTGCACGGTGTCGGTCGCCGGGTAGAGATTGATCTTCGACGTCGCGAACCCGTAGTTGCCGTTCACGGTCTGGCTGCCGCCTTGACGGTCGCTGGCGCCGACCGCGACGCCCATCATCGGAGACTCCACGCACAACCGGTTCTCGGTGGTACCGAAGGCCGGCAGCGCCTGCTGGTCGGTGAGCAGCTGGCCGTTGTACGTCCGCGCCGTACAGCCGCGCGGCGGCGCCCACTCCTCGGACGTGTAGGAGTCCTGGACCTCCGGCCCCTTCACGAACGCGCCGTACTTCGGGTTGTCCACCAGGCCGCCGTTGCCGTCGGAGATCTGCTTCGGCTCGGTCTCGTATCCTTGCCGGCAGAGCTCGGGCGGTGTGGTGTCCGTGCAAGCCTTCGGAAGGTACAGATGGACCGGGATGCCGGGGATGCCCGGCTGGTACGGCTCGGTGGCGGCCATCGCGGCGTCGAGCTCGTTGCGGGTGGTGTCGTAGGTGACGGTGCCGACGATGCCGCCGTTCGTGCCCGCGTCGTACGGCTGGACACCCCAGTCGATCCGCCCGCGCAGGCCGATGATCGGCAGGAAGTTGATGTCGACCAGGCTGCCCAGCTGCGTGGTCGGTTTCGGTTCGTTGGCCGCCTGGTAGGTGATGCCGGTGGTCTTGTAGCGGGTGTTGAAGCCTTCCAGGACCAGCCACTTCCCCAGCGGATAGGCTTCCTTGATCTCGTAGTTGCCGGAGTCGTTGGTGACCGTGGTGTTGGTCGCCTGGTCGATCAGCGAGTTGTCCCGCTCCCGGACAGTCAGCGCGAAGCCGGGTACGGCGCGCTCGCCGGGGTCGCGCTTGCCGTTGCCGTTGGCATCGATGAAGACGCTGCCCTGGACGTGCGTGAACCAGCCGACCAGCATCTGGTTGCCGACGTCGGTCACGGCGCCGTTGTGTACCTCGGTGTTGACGCTGTACAGGATGTAGTCCTGGTCGGCGTCCCACATCGTGAGTTGATAGCTGCCGTCCGGAACGTGCTGGATGTCGAAGCTGCCGTCGGCCGCACCGCGACCGACGTACACGGCCGCGTCACCGGCGCCGAGGTCGGACAGGGCCACCCACGGGCTCGGGATCGGGCCGTCGGACTTGGCCCCGGCGAAGCCACCCGGCTCCGGGACCTGGCCGTTCTGGCCGCCGACGTACGGCAGTCCGGCGATGACGACACCCTTGATCTCGCCGGTCGGCGTCGTACCCGCCGGCGGTGTGAGGCTCTGGACGCGGACGAAGCCGAACTGGGTCGCGGACACGAGCTCGGCGCCGCGGAGCTGCTCGGTGTCGTAGCCGGTCTCGCCCTCCTGCTGCCAGATGTCGTGGTCGTGGCCGCCTTCGAGCGTGGTCGTCTGGACCCACTGGGCGGCCTGTCCGGCGGGCGGCGTGACGGTGGCCGCGTACCGGTTCGGTCCGAGGTTCGGGATGAGGATCTCACCCTTCGCGTCACTCACACAGCGCCCGGTCGAGTGCGCTGTGTCGATGATCGGCCGGTTGCCGGAGTCGAACAGCATCGCGCCGGTGCCGTTGGCGTTCGCGTGCTGGTAGACGGTGCACAGCGGGTTGCCGTAGTAGTCGGTGCTGACCAGGCCGAGGACGTCGGTCAGCGTGGCGGTGAACCCCGCGAGACCCTGCTCGGCGTCGGCCTCGAAGGTGGCGTCGACCGGGAGGTTGTCGTTGAAGACCTGCAGCCGCAGCGTCGTCAGCGGCAGCGGCGTCGGGTTCATCCGGACCACCGCGTGCGCGGTCGCCCCGGAGGCGACGGTGAAGTGCTGTCCGTCGATCTTGAACCCGTCCGCGGTGACCGAGATCAGGTACTTGCCGGCCGGCAGGTTGCCCAGTGCCTGGTTGTCGTTCAGGTCCACCTCGGTGCCCTGGGCAACGATCGGCGCGAAGCCGGACGTCGGCCGGGTCGACGGCCACGGGCAGGTGTCCGCGAAGTTCGGGTCGGAGGAACCGCCGGGCGCCGTCGCGGGCAGGCACCGGTCGGTCAGCTGGTTGCTCCGGGTGCCCGGATCACCCGTGTCGTCGACGTTGATCAGCCACTTGTAGTGGGCCACCGGATCGTGCTCGTGCACGAACCCGGGCCCCGAGTTCACCGACCTCGCGCTCTCCACGTGCAGCGTCAGGCTGCCCGGCTCGGCAGCGGCCGCCGGCGCGGCGGTCCGCCCGAGCTGACCCACCGACAGCACGGCCGCGATCAGGCTGAGCCCGACCAGCATCCGCGGCACAGATCTCCACCGAGACATCACGGTCCCTCCCCACTCGCCATCCCCCACGCGTGCGGCCCGCAGACCGGTCACGCCGTCAGCGCAACAGTGCGGCACCGACCGCCGATCCGACGGCAGATGACAGACTTCTCATCTGTCTCTCACCGCCGCAGCGCGGCCAAATGACTCGTCGAACCCGCTGAACGCGATCCGCCGAGAGCTGTTTCTGGCCTGCTGCTCGCCGAGCGATCCGGCGTGAACCGCACGATCGCGGCCGGGGGTTCTCCGTGATGGTTGCCTAGAGCAACTGTAGCGCCGGTACTGCGCTCGCGCGGCAGCTCGACGGTCGGGCAGCTGCCCTCTCCTGGCCCGGCGACTGCCGTCCTGTTGGCCCGGGTGCGCGGCGGCATCGGCCTGCCGCTGGTTCTCGGCCTCAGCGCGGTGCCCACGAGCGGGGCCGAATAGTTTTCGGCGTACGAGCGGGCCGTCCACGGCTGCAGCGTGTCCGCACGACCACAACTGTCTGTCACGGACTCCGTCGGGCGAACGCGACACAGACCGCCATCGCTGCGATACTGTCGGCGGAGCCATGAACACGATTCGAGTCATCGTTGCCGACGACGACGTCCTGCTGCGGGAGGGCATCGCGAGCCTCCTCGAGCGCTCCGGCTGCGAGGTCGTGGGACAGGCCGGCGACGCCGAGGCGCTGATCGCCCAGGTCCGCGAACTCCGCCCGGATCTCGCGGTCGTGGACATCCGGATGCCTCCCACCCAGACCTCGGAAGGCCTGGACGCCGCCCGGCAGATCCGGGCCGAACTGCCGGACACCCGCATCCTGGTGCTGTCGGCCCACGTCGAGGTCGAGCACGCAATGGAGCTACTGGCCAGCGGCCGGGGCATCGGCTACCTCCTCAAGAGCCGGGTCGCGGACGTCACCGACTTCCTCGAGGCCGTCGACCGGGTAGCCAGAGGCGGTTCGGTCGTCGACCCCGCACTGGTCCAGGAACTGGTCTCCGCCCGGCACCGCGAGGACCCGCTGGCCGTCCTCACCGCCCGCGAGCGCGAGGTACTCGCATTGATGGCCGAAGGCAGGTCGAACCTCGGCATCGCCAAACAGCTGTGGGTCACCGAAGGCACGGTCGAGAAACACGTCCGCAGCATCCTGGGCAAACTGAACCTGCAAGAGACACAGGAGGACCACCGGCGCGTACTGGCCGTGGTCACCTTTCTCGAGGCCCGGTAGCCGCGCCGCTGAGCAGCGCGCGAACAGCTCGCGCGGACAACCGCGCCTTCGGCACGAAACCGATCGCAGGACTGGTAGCGACCAGATCCCAGTAATCCTCCTCCGAATGGGTCGAGACGATAACGACCGGCACCGCCACGGCCTCGACCTCCAGCCGCTCGGCGAGCTCGAGCCCGCTCTCACCGCCAAGATCCAGATCCACCAAGGCGACATCGGGCGCCAGCTCCACAATCCGCCGGAACGCCTCGTCAGCCGTCGACGCGACGCCCAGCACAGCGAGTCCCTGCCGCTCGAGCAGTCGGCGCGCGGCCTCCAGAAAACCGGCGCTGTCGTCAACAATCACACACGTCACCACAGCTCCCAGCATCGCAGCCAGGCCCGCCGATCACATGGCGGCTAGCCGCAATCTCCCGCCACCGTCCACCAGCTAGTGCCCCGCGCAAGCACGCGCGGGACACCCGGTGTCTCAGGCAACAACCTTCGCCGAGCGCATCGCCGCGATCGCGGCACCGCCGTACCCGAGCCCGACCAGCACCCCATCGGTGTGCTCCCCCAGCAGCGGGCACCGGTGATCTCCGTGCGAACCCGGAGAACTTGACCACACACCCGACCGTCAGGAACTCGCCGCGCTCCTCCTGATCGACCTCGACGATCGTGCCACCCGCACGCAGCCCCGGATCCTCAGCGATCTCCTTCACGCTGAGCACCGGCGCACACTGGGGCCTCACCCGACACCCTCGTCGAACACGACGGGTACGTCGAGGTCGGCTTCAGCGACGGCGGCACCGGGCAGTACGACGCCGTGATCGGTGCCGACGGCATCAACTCCTGGACACGGCACGCCGTCTCGCGGGACCTCACGCCTCGTACGCCGGTAGCGCGGTCGTCCGCTTCCAGGTCCCCAACACCGACGCGCTGGACATCACCGCCACACCTCACTCGCCGAAACTCGCCGAGCCCTACCGCCGTCTACAAGGACCGCTCGTCTGCGCAATGCAAACCGAGCCCCAATCTTCTACGCCGACTTCCACCAAGTCGTCACCGACGATTGGACCACCCAACGGATTGCACTCGCCGGTGACGCCGCCCACGCCATGAGCCCACGACTCGGTCAAGGCGCCGCCGTCGGCCTGCTGGGACGCCGCCGTACTGTCCGACCTCCTGACGCCTGCTGGTCCTGCCGATCCCCACCGCACTCGCGCAGTTCGCCGGCAACCCGGTAACCCGTCGCTCGACAGATCCAGCAAGCCTCCCACATAGCAAATCTCTAGTCGGCCAGCCCAAGCAGCACTCGACAACGGCAACTCGCAACTGCGGGCCTTAGTCATCCACTAACAACCTGAGCCCCCGGCCCCGCTGCAAGACCTCCGGCCGTGAGTAGCGCCGCGCTCGATCGGCTGCTTGCGGATGCGCTCGGCGGGCGGAGTCGGGCGGTGGTGCTTCGTGGCGAGTTGCTGACTGGGAGTTCTCGGGGTGACGTCTGCGCGGGGCATCGTCGTTGTGTCAGTTGGGGTGGCGGAGTTGGTCGGTGGTGGCGGT
>NZ_DASRVN010000386.1:0-10805 GCF_035655035.1 Kribbella sp.
GACCGCGCCGAACGTCTGGTCGAGCACGTACCGCCAGTGGCAGAACATGTCCAGGATGATGCCGCCGCCCTCTTCGGACTTGTAGTTCCAGGACGGCCGCTGCGCCTCCTGCCAGTCGCCCTCGAAGACCCAGTACCCGAATTCGCCGCGTACCGACAGGATCTTGCCGAAGAACCCTCCGTCGACCAGCCGCTTCAGCTTCCGCAGGCCGGGCAGCGACAGCTTGTCCATCACGACGCCGTTCTTCAGCCCGGACCCGACGACCAGCTTGGCCAGGTCGACGGCCGCGTCCAGGCTCTCGGCGATCGGCTTCTCGCAGTAGATCGCCTTGCCGGCCTCGACCGCGGCGCGGACACCCTTCTCGCGCAGCTGGGTGAGCTGGGAGTCGAAGTAGATCTCGACGTCCGGCTCTGCCAGCGCCTCGGCGAGGTCGGTGGTCCAGCGTTCCAGCCCGTGCTGCTCGGCGATCTGCCGCAGCTTCAGCTCGTTCCGGCCGACCAGGATCGGCTCGGGGATGATCATCGTGCCGTCGGCGGCGGGCAGTCCGCCCTGCTCGCGGATCGCCACGATCGAACGCTCGAGGTGCTGGCGCAGGCCCATCCGCCCGGTGACGCCGTTCATCACAATGCCGATGCGTCGCTCGTTCACAGTCCTGCCTCCCACGCCGCCCACTCTGGAAAGGGCTTTCCAAGCCCCGCGAACGCAACCATAAATGCCCCCCACCCCCCAGTCAACCCGCTACGGAAAGCGATCTCCACCCCCCACCCCCGCCGAGTCGTGAGAACAGGCTGTGATCACCCAGCCGATCCCCACGACTCGCCGAACCCCACCCAAGCCATCCGCCACGACTCGGCGGACCGGGGGTCGACCCGTTGCTCCGAGTGGGCGGAGGGGGGTTGTTCGCTGCGGGTGGGGTCGAGGTGGTGCTGGGGCTCGGTCGTGGGTGGGGGTGGTTTAGGGGCGGGAGGTTCGTACCGCGGTGATGGCGGTGGTCCATTCGGTGCGGTGGTGGGTGCGGTTGGTGGTGGGTTGGAAGGTGCGGAACGTGCGGTTTGACGCCCAGTCGGTGGGGGTGCCGAGGGTTTGCCAGGCCAGTTCGGCGGTGCCGAGGGCGGAGATCTCCGGTACGTCGGCGGCTTCGACCGTACGGCCGAGGAGATCCGCCTGGGTCTGCATGAGCAGGTCCGACGCCGTCGCGCCGCCGTCGGCGCGGAGCGTACTGAGGCCGCCCGGGATGGTGTCGGTGATGTCGCAGATCTGGTGCGCGACCGCGTCGACGGCGGCGCGGGCGATGTGGGCGCGGGTGGTCGAGCTGCTCATCCCGGTGAGCGCGGCGCGGGCCTCCCGGTCCCAGTGCGGCGCGCCGAGGCCGGCGAAGGCCGGTACCAGTACGACGCCGTCGGCCGCCGGGACGGCCGCCGCCAGCCGCATCAGCGCGCCGACGTCCGGTAGCCCGAGCAGGTCGGCGGTCCAGGCGAGCGCGGCGCCGGACGAGACGATGTTGCCCTCCAGGGCGTAGACCGGGCGGTCGGTCAGCCAGGCGAGCGTGCAGCCGCCCGGTACGAACTCCGCGACCGGCGTCATCACGGACGAGCCGGTCCCGTACGTCGCCTTCACCATCCCGGTCCGCGTGCACCCCTGGCCGTACATCGCCGCATGCGAATCCGCGAGTACGGCGACGATCGGGATCCCGTCGGGTAGACCCGGCACGTCCTTGGTGGACCCGAAGCCCGCATCCGACCGCCGTACTTCGGGCAACGCCGCTCGGGGCACCCCGAACGCCGCCAACAGCTCTGCGGACCAGTCCAGGGAGGTCAGGTCGTACAGCAAGGTCCGAGCTGCGTTCCCTGCATCAGTCAGGTGCTCCCGGCAACCAGTCAGCCGATGGATCAACCAGCTGTCGACGGTACCGACGGATGCGTCCGACCGATCCAGCAACCATCGCATCTTGGGTGCCGAGAACATGGGATCGACGCGGAGTCCGGTACGCCGTCGTACCAGCTCGTCAACTGTTGCGGGAAGTTGGGCGCACCAACTACTGGTACGAACGTCCTGCCATCCCAGTACTGCGCCGACGGGATATCCGGAGCGATCCCATCCCACCACGGACTCGCGCTGGGTCGAAAGCGCGATCCCCGCGACCTCAACTCCACCACCCGTACCCCCGGCGGCGGTGCTCCGGCAGGTCGCGATTGCCGTCAGCGTGCTCTGCCAGATGTCCTCGGCGTCCTGTTCCACCCAGCCGGGTCGAGGGGTGAAGAGGGCGACGGGGGACGAGGCCGTGGCGAGGATCGTCCCGTCCGCGGTGATCAGGGCGGCTTTGGAGTTGGTGGTGCCCTGGTCGATCGCGAGTACCGCCTGGCGCATCGGCTCTCCAAGTTTCAACTGAGGTCTTGACGGGACTCTAGCGCCGTGGTGACACTCGGGGCGACAGGTTATGCACTACTGAATATCTATTCACAGGATCAAGAACAAGAAAAGCGAAAAGCACGCCGCCTTCGGCGGCGGATGTGGGACGGCAACCGGACAGGAAGAGCGCGGAGTGGGACCGCGACCGGATAGGGAGAGCGCGGATGTGGGACGGCGACCGGGCAGGGAAAGCGCGGATGTGGGACGGCGACCGGAGGAGAACAGCGTGAAGGCGAGTAGACGGCGGGTGATCATCGACACCGATGCGAAGAACGAGGCCGACGACCAGTTCGCGATCGTGCACGGACTGTTGTCGCCGACCTTCGACATCCGGGGCCTGATTCCCGCGCACTTCGGCACCCGCCGGTCGGATCGCAGCATGGAAGAGTCTCGCGAGGAGATCGACCTGTTGCTGGACCTGATGGACCTGACCGGCCAGGTCACCGTCGCCAACGGCGCGACCACCGGCATTCCGGACGAGCAGACCCCGCTGGACTCTCCCGGCGCCCGGCTGATCATCGAGGAGTCGAAGCTCGCCTCGAAGGACGACCCGCTGTTCGTGGCGTTCCTCGGCCCGCTCACCGACATGGCGTCGGCGATCCTGCTCGACCCGGAGCTCGTGCACCGGGACGTGGTCGTGATCTGGATCGGCGGCCGCGGCTATCGGGGATACGCCACGTACCCGGGGATCGAGTTCAACCTGTCCAACGACATCCACGCGGCGAACGTGGTGTTCGGCTCCGGGATGACCGTCTGGCAGGTGCCGAGCGACGTGTACACGAAGGTCTCGGTGAGCTATGCCGAGCTCGAGGAGAAGATCGGCGACGCCGGCCCGCTCGGGAAGTACCTGATCGACCAGTTGGTCGAGTGGAATGAGAAGTGCCACGGTGAACCGATCGAGTCGCGGTCGCTCGGCGACTCGCCCGCGATCGCGCTGATGCTCTACCCCCGCAGCGGGGACATGCGGGTCCGGCCCGCGCCGCGGTTCGGCGTCGACGGCTGGTACCTGCCCGGCACCGACAACCCCATCCAGGTCTGCGAGCAGGTCGACGTGCGCTTCCTGCTGGAGGACATGTTCGCGAAGATCCGCCGTTTCGCCCGCCAAAGGAGCACCCAATGATCACCCGCCGAGGATTCCTAGGTTTCACGTCCGCCGCCGCGCTCGGCGCCGGTCTGTCCGCCTGCACCGGCGGTGGTACGTCGGCCAGTACCGGTGCGACCGGCTCCGCGTCGAACAACCTGCGCCTGTTCACCTACGAGGACGACTCGACGATCGGCCTGCTGAAGGCGCAGGTGAAGAAGTTCGACGAGCAGAACGGGACCACGACCACCGTCGACAGCCTGCCCGGTTCGGGTGCCGCGGTGTACCCGGACAAGCTCCGCACCGAGCTCCTCGGCGGCAAGGGCCCGGACGTCTGGCGGATCTGGGGCGGCCAGATCGGAGCGCCGTTCGCGAAGGCGCGGCAGGCCCTCGACCTGAAGCCGTACTACGACAAGTTCGGCTGGGACTCGAAGCTCAGCACCACCGCGATCAGCGGGATGACCTTCGACGGCGTGAAGTCCGGCGTACCGTTCGTCCAGCTGGGGCTCGGTGCCTGGTACAACAAGTCGCTGTTCGCGAAGGCGGGTGTGAGCGCCCCGCCCACGACGTACGCCGAGCTCGAGGCCGTGAACGACAAACTGGTGGCTGTCGGTGTCACGCCGTGCGGGCTGGGCGGCAAGTACGGCTGGGACATCATGCGGCTGTTCGAGTACCTGCTGGAGCACACCGCCGGACCGGACCTGCACGACAAGCTGCTGACCGGCGCCGAGAGCTGGGACCGGCCCGAGGTGGTCCAGGCGTTCACGCTGTTCAAGAAGTGGCAGGACAAGAAGTGGTTGCCGCAGGGCGCGCTCGGCCTCGACCCGTCCGATGTCGAGCCGTGGTACGTGCAGGGCAAGACGGCGTACACGATCGCCGGGCAGTGGACCGAGGCCGGCGCGATCCTGAGCGCGAAGAAGAGCCCGTCCGGGTTCGGCAACTTCGAGCTGCCGACCGACAAGACGCCGGCCCGGCACTCGGGCTTCGTCGAGGGCTACATGATCAACGCCAAGACCGGTAACGCGGCCAAGGCGGCCGCGCTGATCGACTTCATCGTGAAGCCCGAGGCGCAGAAGGCGATGAACATCACCGCCTCCACCGTGAAGGGCGCCGAGCCGGACCCGAAGACGCTGCCGCTGTCGGCGGAGTGGTCGACGAAGTACGGCAACAACGGGTTCTACACGATCCAGGACCAGGCTTTCCCGAAGAAGCAGGCCGATCAGTACTTCAGCGTGCAGAGCGACCTGCTGCAGGGCTCGGTGGCACCCGACGCGGCGGCGAAGAAGATGCAGGACATCGTCTCCGCCTGGGCGAAGAGCTGAGCGCATGGCCGGCACAGTCGCACTCAAACGCGGTGGCCGTTGGTCGCCCTGGTTGTTCGCCATCCCTGCCTTGGGGGTGTACGTCGCGTTCCTGGTGTACCCGGCGTTGTCCTCGTTGTGGTTCAGCCTGACCAACTGGGACGGGCTGAGCGCCTCGTACAAGTTCGTTGGCCTGAGCAACTACTTCAAGCTGCCGCAGGACGCGGTCGTCGTCACCGCGGTGAAGAACAACCTGATCTGGACCGTGGTCACGATCGCGGTCCCGACCGTGATCGGCCTGCTGCTCGCGATCGCGCTGAACGGGAAGGTGCGCGGCAAACCGATCCTCCGGCTGATCTTCTACACGCCGGCCGTGCTGCCGCTGGTATCGATCGCGAGTATCTGGGGCTGGCTCTACAACCCGCAGTACGGCGCCATCAACTCGGCGCTGCGCGCGATCGGGCTGGACGGCCTGGCGCAGGCGTGGCTCGGGCAGGACTCGACCGCGCTGTGGGCGGTGATGGTGCCGGCCATCTGGCTGCGGACCGGTTTCCCGATGTTGCTCTACTTGGCCGCCCTGCAGGGCATCCCGAACGAGCTGTACGAGGCCGCGACCGTCGACGGTGCGACGAAGTGGCAGCAGTTCTGGCACGTCACGATGCCCAGCCTGCGGCCCGCGCACTACATCGTGCTGGCGCTGTCCCTGATCGATTCGTTCAAGGTCTTCGACCTGATCTACGCGATGACGTACGGCGGCCCCGGTACGTCGACGCAGGTGATGGGGACCTGGATGTACTTCAACGTCTTCCAGTACTACCAGGCCGGTTACGGCACCGCGATCGCGGTCGTGATCACACTGGTAGCCATCGCGGTAGGCATCCCCTACGTCCGCTCCCAGACCAGGCAGGCATCATGACCATCACAGCCCCAGCCCCGGTGGACCTGCCGCTCGAGACCACGCAATCCAACAGCCCCGGGCCCAAGGGCCGTCGTGGCCTGGTGATGACCCTCGTCCTGGCGGTAATAGCCCTCTTCTGGATCTCACCACTCGCCCTCCTGGTGATCACCGCCGTACGCCCGCTCGCGGACTTCATCGGCAACGGCCCGCTGAGCTGGCCCGACCACCTGACCTGGACCAACTTCAAGGATGCCTGGGGCATCGGCAACTTCGCCACCACGTACCGCAACAGCGCGATCCTCGCGATCATCAAGGTCCCGCTCGGTGTGCTGGTGTCCGCGATGCTCGGCTTCGCGCTGGCGAAGCTCCGGATGAAGTTCCGCCGGACCGTGATGTTCTCGGTGTTCCTCGGTCTCACCATCCCGATCTACATCACGATCGTCCCGGTCTTCATCATGATGCGCTCGGCCGGCCTGACCGACAGCATCTTCGGGCTGATCGGGCCGTACCTGGCGTTCGGCATCCCGTTCGAGGTGCTCGTGCTGCAGTCGTTCTTCCGGCAGATCCCGGACGAGATCATCGAGGCCGCGAAGGTGGACGGCGCCGGCGACTGGCGGGTGTTCTTCACGATGATCCTGCCACTGTCGGTACCGGCCCTGGTCACGGTGGCGATCCTGGACGCGGTCGCCACCTGGAACGAGTTCCTGTTCGCGCTGATCCTGCTGAATTCCGACGCGCACAAGACCATCCCGGTCGGCCTGCTGAACTTCCAGGGCCAGTTCGCCAACAACAACACCGGTCTCGCGGCAGGCATCCTGATTGCCGTGGTCCCGATTCTGATCGCCTACACGCTGCTTCAGCGCTGGATCGTCGGCGGACTCACCGCCGGCTCGCTCAAGGGTTAGGAACCAAAGATGACTGATCTGCCGGTCTTCGGCGCAGGTATCTGGCACTTCGCCACCTACAAGGACCGCTATGCCACCGACGGGTACGGCGAACCCGTCGGGCTGCTCGAACAGATCGACCGTGCCGGCGCGGTCGGCGACCTGTCCGTCGTCGACCTGAACTGGCCGTTCGCCGGGTACGACGGGACGCTCGACGAGGTGAAGTCCGCGCTGCGGCGGAACAACCTGAAGGCGATCGCGATCACCCCGGAGATCTACACCAAGGACTTCGTCAAGGGCTCGCTGACCAACCCGGACCCGGCGAAACGCAAGCAGGCGACGGAACTGTTGCACCAGGCAACCGAGTTGGCGAAGGACCTCGGCTGCTCGTACGTGAAGCTGTGGCCGGGCCAGGACGGGTGGGACTACCCGTTCCAGGTGAACTACCACGACATCTGGAACCTGGCGCTGGACGGCCTGAAGGAGCTGGTGTCGGCGCACCCGGACATCAACTTCGTGATCGAGTACAAGCCGCGCGAGCCGCGGGTGAAGATCATCTTCCCGAACGTCGCCCGGACCCTGCTCGGGATCGAGAAGATCGGACTGCCCAACCTCGGCATCCTGCTCGACTTCGGCCACTCGTTGTACGGCCTGGAGACGCCCGCCGACGCGGCGCAGCTGGCGATCGACTACGGCCGGCTGTTCGCGATCGACGTGAACGACAACCTACGCGGCTGGGACGACGACATGATCGTCGGCTCGGTGCACCTGGTGGAGACGTTCGAGTTCTTCCACACGCTGCGGAAGAACAACTGGGACGGCGTCTGGCAGCTCGACCAGTTCCCGTTCCGCGAGGACAGCGTGCAGGCCGCGAAGCAGGCGATCACCTTCCTGAAGGCGATCCACCACGCGCTCGACGTACTCGACGACGAAGCGCTCGCGGCCGCCCAGGCCTCGCACGACGCACTGGCCGCGCAGAAGCTGGTCCAGAAGGTGCTGCTGAGTTCGATGGCGGAGATCGTATGACGCTGACAGTCGAGCACGCGACGCTGCCGGTGCTCGGGCGGCTGCCGATCCACAGCAGTCGCGCCGAGCAGATCGCGCACATCGCCGAGGCCGCCCAGCAGATCCGGATCCAGGACCTCAAACTCGTCCACCACGCCGGCGCCGGGCACATCGGCGGCGACTTCTCCGCGATCGACATCCTGGCCACCCTGTACGGCGCGGTGCTCGACATCTCGCCGGACACCGTGCACGACCCCGAGCGGGACCGCTTCATCCTGAGCAAGGGCCATGTCGCGGGCGCGCTCTACACGACGCTGGCCGCCTTCGGGTTCCTGCCGGTCGCGGAGCTCGCCACGTTCCTGAAGCCGCTGTCCGCGCTGAACGGCCACCCGAACCGGAACAAGGTCGCCGGCGTCGAGGCGAACACCGGTCCGCTCGGGCACGGTCTCCCGGTCGCCGTCGGGCACGCGCTGTCGGCGAAGCTCGACGTCTCGCTCCGGCGTACGTACGTCCTGGTCGGGGACGGCGAGCTGCAGGAGGGTTCGAACTGGGAGGCGATGATGGCGGCCTCGCAGTACCAGCTGGACCGGCTGACGGTGATCGTCGACCGGAACCGGCTGCAGCAGGGCGCGACCACCAAGGAGACCAACGACCTCGACCCGCTGCCGGAGAAGGCGGCCGCGTTCGGGTTCGCGGTCGTCGAGGTGAACGGGCACGACCACGGCGAGCTGCTCGACGTACTGTCCGCGGTCCCGTTCCGGCCGGGCAAGCCGACGTTCGTGATCGCGCACACGCACAAGGGGCACCCGATCTCGTTCATGAGCAACAACGTCGCCTGGCACCACCGGGTCCCCGATGCCGCTGAGTACCAGCAGGCCCTGAAGGAGCTGCAATGACCGTCCTCGACACCCGTTCGATCGCCGATCAGCCGCGCTACGACTGCCGGGACGCGTATGTCGAGACCCTCGCCGAGCTCGCGCACGCGGACCACCGGATCGTTGGCGTGGTCAACGACTCGGTCGGATCCAGCAAGCTGAACAGCTTCCGGAAGGCGTTCCCGGACCGGCTGATCAACGTCGGGATCGCCGAACAGGACATGGTCGGCGTCGCGTCCGGGCTGGCCAACGGCGGCCGGATCCCGTTCGTGTCGGCGGCGTCCTGCTTCCTCACCGGCCGCGCGCTGGAGCAGATCAAGGCCGACGTCGCGTACTCGAACACCAACGTCAAGCTCTGCGGGATGAGCCCCGGCGTCGCGTACGGCGAACTCGGGCCGACGCACCACTCGATCGAGGACATCGCCTGGCTGCGGGCCATCGCCGGGATCCGGATCATCGTCCCGGCGGACCCGATCGAGACCGCGGCCGCGCTCCGCTGGGCAGCCGCGTCGGAAGGGCCGGTCTTCATCCGGGTCAGCCGGATGAGCGTGCCGAAGGTGTACTCCGAGGACTACACCTTCGATCTCGGCAAGGCGATCACGGTCCGCGAGGGCACCGACGTCACCGTGATCAGCAACGGGACCGTTCTCTGGCGGGCACTGGCCGCCGCCGAACTGCTCGCCGCGGAAGGGATCTCGGCGCGGGTGCTGTCGATGCCGACGGTGAAACCGCTGGACACCGACGCGGTGGTCGCGGCCGCGCGGGAGACGGCCGGCATCGTGACCGCCGAGGAGGCGGTGACCGGTGGCGGTCTCGGCGGCGCGGTCGCCGAGACCGTCGTACAGCGGTATCCGGCCCGGGTGACGATCCTCGGGATCCCCGAGTTCGCGCCCACCGGGTCGGCCGGTTATCTGCTGGACCGGTACGGCCTGTCCGCCGCGGGCATCGCCGACGCCGCCCGCCGGCTGGTCACGACAGGTAGCTGACCAGGTCGGCGATCGTGATCATCGCGAAGCCATGAGCGTCGGCGAACGTCCGCAGCTCGGTCCCGGACATCAGCGTGCCGTCGTCGTTCATGAGCTCGCCGATCACGCCGACCGGCGGGAGGCCGGCCAGCCGGAGCAGTTCGACAGTGGCCTCGGTATGACCGGGCCGCTGCCGGACCCCGCCGTCCACGGCACGCAACGGCAGGATGTGACCGGGCCGGATCAGGTCCACGGGCTGCGCCGAAGGGTCGGCCAGCACGCGGACGGTCCGCGCCCGGTCCGCGGCGGAGATGCCGGTACCGACACCGGTCGCCGCGTCCACGGAGATCGTGTACGCCGTCCGCAGGCTGTCCTGGTTGTCCGGGACCATCAGCGGCAGCTCGAGCCGGTCCAGGATCTCGGAGGTGGTGGGTGCGCAGACGTACCCGCTGGTGTGGCGGACGAGCAAGGCCATCAGTTCGGGGGTGGCGAGGCTCGCGGCGAAGGTCAGGTCGCCTTCGTTCTCACGGTTCTCGTCGTCGACGACCACGACGGGCCGGCCGCTCGCGATCTCGGCGACGGCGCGTTGAATGGTGTCAAGGCTGGTGAGGGTGTTCACGGTCGCTGTCCTCTCGGCAGTGTGTTTCACCAGCACTCCGGGGCAACGACAAGCCCCACGACCCCGGATTCGGGGACGTGCAGCTGCCACGTGCGTCTTCCCATCCGGACTTTCACCGTCGGTCCCGGAGTTCCACCAGGTCAACCGCTTCTTCTCACGAAGTCACGGGTCGCGGACTGTCACCGCCGGCTCGGAATTTCACCGACCCCAGAGCACGTGTGTTCTTCTCGGATCAGCTTAACGGCAACCAGCCCCCCAGGAGTGTCATGTCCATCTCACCCACCTGGCACGAGATCGAGTTCCCCACCACCGAGGACTGGGTCGATTTCGAACACGAGTCCGGGCTCCGCCTTCGGCGCCCAACCTTCTACGACGGCGGGGCATCCCGCGCCGCGGGTGGAGCTGGCGGCGCCGTCGGCGCCGGGCGAAAGGTGCGCTTCGCTGCGCCCGTCGCGGGGCGGTGGCGGTGGGCGGGTGGTGGTGAGTCGGATGAGTTCGAGGTACGGCCTGCGGCCGCGGAGGAGACCAACCCGTTCTACGCGCATGGATTCTGGCGGATGGCGGATGGTGGGCGAAGTTTGGTGCATGCGGACGGGACTCCGGCTGTGCTGGTGGCTGATACCGCTTGGGCGTTGCCTTGGCGTGCTACGCCGGAGCAGGTTCGTGAGTACGCCGCTGACCGGCAGGCGAAGGGGTTCAACGCGGTGCTGCTGATGACGGTGCAGCCGGACATGCGGGCGGTCGGGCCGCGGAATCGGACTGCTGACG
>NZ_DASRVN010000387.1:0-4192 GCF_035655035.1 Kribbella sp.
GCGCTGTTCATCGAGAAGCCCCAGGACAGCTTGACCTGGAGGGCGTTGGCGGTCGCCTGGTAGAGCGCGACCAGCGGCGGCGCGGTGTCGAAGCGGGCCTCGTCGACGGCGCTCGCGAGTTGCGTGGAGGCCCAGGTCTTCATCGTGGTCACGAGTGCCTCGCGGGTCGCGAACCGGCGATGGACGGTGGTCCGGGCGACGCCGGCCGCGGCGGCGATCTCCTCCATCGAGGCGGCCGGATTCCGGTTCAGGACCCGCTCGGCCGCCTCCAGGATCGTCCGCACGGTCCGCTCGGCGTCGCTGCGCAGGGGTCGGACGGTCATGGCTCCGAGAGTACCTGCATGTTGCCCCTCTCGACATACTTGCTACACGTATGTTGCAAGTAGTAGCTTAAATAGCGTCACTTAAGATGCAAGAGGGGTTGCTATGGATCTGCAGTTGAAGGACAAGGCGGCGCTCGTCACCGGGGCCAGCCGGGGCATCGGGCTCGCGGTCGTGGAGCAGCTCGTGGCCGAGGGGGCGCGGGTGGTCGCGGTCGCGCGGTCGACCACACCGGAGCTGCGCGAGACCGGCGCATACGTCGTACCGGCGGATCTCGCCGCGGCCGACGGGCCGGAGCAGGCGGTAGCGGCGGCGCTTGCTGAGGTGGGGGAGCTGGACCTGCTCGTGAACAACGTCGGCGGCGGTGACGGCGAGCTGGCGGCCGGGTTCCTGAACCTCGACGACCAGGCGTGGCGGCAGCTGTTCGAGGTGAACTACTTCGCGACCGTGCGGACCACCCGGGCCGCGTTGCCGAGCCTGCTCCGGCAGCGCGGCGCGATCGTGAACGTGTCGTCGAACGGTGCCCGGATGCCCGCGAACGGCCCGGCGCCGTACACGACCGCGAAGGCCGCGCTGACCGCGCTCGGGAAGGCCCTCGCCGAGGAGTTCGGTCCGCAAGGAGTGCGGGTGAACACGGTGTCGCCGGGGCCGGTGCGGACCGCGCTGTGGACGGATCCAGCCGGGTACGGCGGGCAGCTCGCGCGGATGCTCGGCGTACCGCACGATGACCTGCTGGCGGCGCTCCCGCAGCAGACCGGCATGCTCACCGGCCGGCTGATCGAACCGGCCGAGGTGGCCGCGTTGGTGGTCCAGCTGTGCTCGCCGGTGACCGGGAGCATCGTCGGCGCCGACTACCTGATCGACGGCGGCAGCGTGAAGACGGCCTGAGGACGGTACCGCCGCACCTGTTCGAGGTGCGGCGGTACCGGCGGGCTACTTGGTGCCGAAGGTGTAGGTGGTGGTGGACTTGTAGGTCTCGCCGGGGCGGAGGACCGTCGACGGGAAGTTGGCGTGGTTCGGGGAGTCCGGGAAGTGCTGGGTTTCGAACGCGAAGGCGTCGCCCTGGCGGTAGGCCTTCTTGCCGATGCCCAGGAACGTGCCGTCGAGGAAGTTGCCGCTGTAGAACTGCACGCCCGGCTGGTCGGTGTGCACCTCGATCGTGCGGCCGTGCTCGGGCTCCCAGAACCGGCCCGCGAGCCGCAGGCCGTCCTGGCCGGGCTCTCCGCCGAGCACGAAGTTGTGGTCGTACCCGCGGCCGAACACCAGTTGCTGGTGGTCGCCGCGGAGCCGGGCGCCGATCGCGGTCGGCCGGCTGAAGTCGAACGGCGTACCGGCGACCGGGGCGAGCTCGCCGGTCGGGATCAGCGTCGCGTCGACCGGCGTGTACTTCGGCGCGTTCAGCTCGAGCACGTGGTCGTAGATCGTGCCGTTGCCCTCGCCGAGCAGGTTGAAGTAGCAGTGGTTGGTGAGGTTCACGACCGTCGGCTTGCCGGCCACCGTCGCGTGGTAGTCGATCCGCAGGGTGTCGCGGGTGTCCAGCGTGTACGTGACGGTGCTGGTGAGCTCACCGGGGAAGCCCATCTCGCCGTCCGGGCTGACGTAGGTGAACGCGACGCCGACCGACCTGTCGTCCTGGACGACCTTCGCCTTCCAGACCTTCTTGTCGAAGCCGATCGTGCCGCCGTGCAGCGCGTTCTCGCCGTTGTTGACCGGGATCTGGTACGACGTCCCGTCGAGCGTGAACCTGCCCTTCGCGATCCGGTTCCCGTACCGGCCGATGGTGGCGCCGAAGTACGGGCTGAGCTTCGCGTAGTCCGGCAGGTTGTCGAAGCCGAGGCTGATGTTCTCGGTGTGGCCGCGGCGGTCCGGGGTCTCGATCCGCTGCAGGGTCGCGCCCCAGGTCAGCATCGAGATCGTCACCCGGCCGTTGGTGAACGTGTACACGTCCACGCCTTGGCCGTCCGGGGTGGTGCCGAACGGGTCCTTGCGGATCTCGAGCTTGCCGTGGTGTGCGCCCATGCCGCTCAACTTATCCGGCGTACCAGTGGTGGCGGCGGTTCGGGTGGCCGCTTCCGCGGTGCTGCTGAGAGCGCCCGCGGCGGCGGCACCGAGGCCCAGTGCGCCGGCGGTCCTGAGGACCTGGCGGCGGGGCAGGTGATCGGGCATCGCAATCCCCTCAATCGTTGTAGAAACCAGACCTGGGCACGATAAGCGCGCCAGACCGGTGTGCGGAACAGTTCGTAACGGTGTGAATTCGTCCGATCTCTTCACGGGTGACCGGATCGGTCCGCTCCCGGGCCCGATCGAGCCTTCAGCCGGCCGCCGGGCAGCGGCCATGCTGAGGTCATGAGCCGAACCGCACTGATCGTGATCGACGTCCAGGAATCGTTCCGGGTCCGCCCGAACTGGCACCTGGTGAACCACCCCGACATTGCCGACCGGGTGCAGCGCCTGGTGCGGGCGGCCCGGGAGCGGGACGAGCTGGTGGTGTGGGTGCTGCACACCGAGCCCGGTACCGGTGGCGCGTTCGACCCGGCCGAGGGCCACGTCCGGCTGATCGACGGACTCGAACCGCTGCCGGGTGAGCCGGTGATCACCAAGACCTCGCACAACGCCTTCACCACAACGAATCTGCAGCAATTGCTCACCCAGGAAAGCGTTTTCGAAATCGTTGTCTGCGGGATCCGTACCGAGCAGTGCTGCGAGACCACCGCCCGGGTCGGGTCGGACCTCGGGTACGACGTCGTGTTCGTCACCGAGGCGACCGCGACGATGGCGCTCGCGCACTGGTCGATCCGGGACCAGGCGTCCGTCGAGGAGGTTCTCGCGGACCCGCGGACGCTGACCGCGGACCAGGTCACCGAGCGCACGGAGTACGTCCTGGCCGGCCGGTTCGCCACCATCCGCACCCTCGACGAGCTCACCGCCGTACCTGTGGCATCCTGACCGGATGCGTCCCACTCGCGTGGTCTTCGTACTGGTGCCTCGGCTCCACTTGCTGGATCTGGCCGGGCCGGCGCAGGTGTTCACCACCGCGAACGACTTCGGATACGGCTACGACGTGTCGTACGTGGCCGAGTCCGACGAGGTCGCGACCGCGCAGGGCGTGCCGTTGCGCACGCAGTCGGAGTGGCCCGAGCTGGAGCCCGGCGACCTGATCGTGGTCCCGGGCTGGCGGTCGCCGCGGCTGTCGCCGGAGCCGCCGATCGGGCCGGAGTTCCGGCGCCGGCTGCGGGCACACCACGCGGCCGGCGGGACGGTCGCCAGCGTGTGCTCGGGAGCCGACGCGCTCGGCTGGGCCGGGCTCCTGGACGGGCGGCGGTTCACCACCCACCACGACCTGACCGACGAGCTGGCCGCCCGCTACCCGCGAGCGACCATCGTCCGGGACGTGCTGTACGTCGAGGACGACCGGGTCATCACCTCCGCCGGCATCGCCAGCGGCATCGACCTCGCGCTGCACCTGGTCGCCGTCGGCCGCGGCGCGGAGGCCGCCGCCCGGGTGGCGCGGGAGATGGTCGTGTACGCCCGGCGCAACGGCGATGAACTCCAGGAATCCGCGATGCTCCGCCACCGCGGCCACCTCAACGACCTCGCGCACCGCGTACAGGACGTAATCGACGCCCGGTACGCCGACCGGCTCCCGCTGGCGGAGCTGGCCGGCGACGTCGGCGTCAGCGAACGCACGCTGACCCGCATCTTCACCACCGCCACCGGCCTGACCCCGCTGCGCTACCAGCAACTCCTCCGCCTCGAACGCGCCGAACACCTGATCGGCCACGGCGACACGGTCGAAGCTGCGGCCCGCGCAGTCGGCTTCGAAGACGCCCGAATGCTCCGCCGCCTACGAAGCCGCAACCCCATCTAGACC
>NZ_DASRVN010000388.1:0-1903 GCF_035655035.1 Kribbella sp.
ACGCCGTACTCCTGGATCGGCTCGCGCCACAGCCCGATCCACTCGAGCCCGGCGTTCGCGCTCGCTCCGACCACGTCTTCGAGCGGCCAGTACTTCGTGGTCGCCTGGTTGAGGCTGTACCGGTTCATGCGTCGATCCCGCTGACCCGCAGGAGTTGCCGGAAGCGGTCGACGGCGAGCTCCGGATCCGTCAGTACGCCGGCCTGATCCGCGAGGCGGAACGTCTCCGCTAGGTGGGGCAGCGACCGCCCGGTCTGCAAGCCGCCGACCATCGTGAAGCCGGGCTGGAACCCGTTCAGCCAAGCCAGGAAGGCGATCCCGGTCTTGTAGTAGTAGGTCGGCGCCGAAAAGATCTGCCGCGCAAGAGGAACCGTGGATGCGAAGATCCGCTCGTAGCTCTCCAAATCACCAGAGTCCAGGGCGCTGAGAGCAGCTGCTGCGGCCGGGGCGATCGCGGCGAAAATGCCGAGCAGTGCGTCGCTGTGCCGCTCGCCGTCCCCCCGGATCAGCTCCGGGTAGTTGAAGTCGTCGCCGGTGTACAGTCGTACGCCTTCGGGAAGCTGATTGCGTAGGGCAACTTCCTTCGATGCGTCGAGCAACGAGATCTTGATCCCGTCGATCTTCGTCACGTTGTCGTTGATCAGCTCCACGACGAATGCGGCGGCCTCGTCGAACGATTCGCTGCCCCAGTACCCTTCCAGCGCAGGGTCGAACATGGGGCCGAGCCAGTGCAGGATGACCGGTTTGGTGGACTGGGTGAGCAGGCGGTCGTACACCTTGCGGTAGTCGTCGGGCGACTCCGCCGCCGCACACAACGCCCGGCTCGCCATCATGATCGGCTGCGCACCGGCCGCCTCCGCGACCGCGAACTGCTCTTCGTACGCGGCCGCGACCGCGTCCACGGAATGCTTGCCGGCGGCAAGCTGATCCGTCCCCGCCCCCACCGCGATCCGCCCGTCCGGCGCCTCCGCGGCCGACCGCCGGATCAACTCCTGCGTAGCCTTCCAGTCCAGCCCCATCCCACGCTGAGCCGTGTCCATCGCCTCCGCAACCGACAACCCCAACGACCAAAGATGCCGCCGAAACCCCAGCGTATGCTCCCAATCCACCACCGCAGCCGCCCCCGGCGAGTTATCCCCCAACGGATCCCCCACCACATGAGCCGCCGCAAAAGCCACCCGCGACGAGGCCGGCCGATAGGTGCCCTGAGCAACCGGGTCGCCGGTCAGCTGGTAGGTCTGCAACCCACCGTCGGCAGGAAGCTTCAGTTCCATCAGTTCGCCTTCAGGTCGAGCGTCGGGACCTCGAGTTTGCGGCCCTCGTGCCAGGACTGGAGGCCGAGTTCGGCGAGTTGCACGCCCTTGGCCGCCTCGACGAAGTCCCAGGTGAAGGGCGCGTCGTCGACGACGTGCCGGAGGAACATCTCCCACTGCACCTTGAACCCGTTGTCGAACTGCTCGTTGTCCGGCACCGTCGCCCACTGGTCGCGGAACTTCTCGGTGGCCGGGATGTCCGGGTTCCACACCGGCTTCGGCGTCGCCGAGCGGTGCTGCACGCGGCAGTTCCGGAGGCCGGCGACCGCCGACCCCTCGGTACCGTCGACGTGGAACTCGACCAGCTCGTCCCGGAACACCCGGGTCGCCCACGACGAGTTCAGCTGCGCGACGATCCCGCCCTCGAGCTCGAACACGCCGTACGCCGCATCGTCCGCGGTCGCGGCGTACTCGTGGCCGCTCTCGTCGACCCGCGTCGGGATGTGCGTCGCGCCCTGGCAGTACACCGACTTGACCGCGCCGAACGTCTGGTCGAGCACGTACCGCCAGTGGCAGAACATGTCCAGGATGATGCCGCCGCCCTCTTCGGACTTGTAGTTCCAGGACGGCCGCTGCGCCTCCTGCCAGTCG
>NZ_DASRVN010000389.1:0-3695 GCF_035655035.1 Kribbella sp.
ATCCATCACCATCACCTCAAAGGGTCGCTCTACTGCGGGTCGTGTCACCGTCGCCGTGTCGAACAGCGGCTCGTCATCCAGCACACCACGAACTCGCGCGGCAGCCTGTACCAGTACTTCTTCTGCACCAACAAACGCACCGGTGAGTGCATGAGCCGTCACGTCAACATCATGCGCGTCGAGGACGCCATCGAGCGCATCTACGGCGCCATCCGGTTCAGCCGGCAGTTCATCGAGCAGACCCGCGCCCACGTCGCCGATGCACTGTCCAACCACCAGCGATCGGCACGCCTCCTCCGTCAGCAGCTTCGCGCCGAGCTTCAAGCCTTGGAAGTGAAGGAGGACAACCTGCTCGATCTGGCGTCGGACGGATCGCTTCCGCAGGCCAAGATCAAGGCCAAGCTCCGCGAGATCGACCGACAGCGCCAGCACCTGACCGAGCGGCTCGGAGAGGACGCTGAGGACCTCACAGTCGATGCCCGTCTGATCGAGCTCAGTCTGACCCTACTCGAGGATCCGCAGGCGCTGTACCGATGCTGCAACGAGGATCAGAAGCGGATGCTCAACCAAGCCATCTTCCATCGGCTGTACCTCGATGACGACGAGATCACCGGGTACGAGTTGCGCCAGCCTTTCGCGGCCCTCCACGGCGTCCACAACGGTCGAACCGGCCTAGACGACCCGAACCCCGTCCTGTCCACTGAAACCGCCCCAGACGCCAAAATGGCCGCCCCCGTCGCCGGGAACGGCCAATCTGCGCCAGACCATCGCCTGCGGGTCCTACTGGCCGGTCACGATCTCACCGGTTGTTCTAATAGGACCGACCTGGTGGAGCTGAGGGGATTCGAACCCCTGGCCTCTTCGTTGCGAACGAAGCGCGCTACCAACTGCGCCACAGCCCCAGGCTTGCTCGCCAGGTTTTCCCTGGCGACCGCGAAACTCTAACACGTGGAGCCCCGCGATCTAAAACTGGATATCAGTCGCCGACGGCGCGTCTCACCTCGGGCTCGACGGCCGGCTTGGGGGCCGGGGTTTCGGTGGCGGCGGGCTTGTCCGCGGGGTCGGTGATGCGGGCGCTGGAGAACACTTCGTCGTCGGTGAGGGAGATGGTCCGGACGGTACGGTCGGGCGCCTTCTCCTTCATCACGTACGTCGGCAACGTCACCGGCACCGGGTCCCACAGCCCCTCGGCGGCCGGCTTCTCTTCCTTCGCGGCCGGCACCGGCGCAGGGGCGGGTTCGGCGGGGAGCTTGACCTCGACGGTCATCTCCTCGTCGGGGGTCGGCGCGGGTTTGCCGGCCGGTCCGCGGTCGTGCTGGGCGCGGACCCGGGTACGACGGTCCGCGGCGGCGGCTGCCCGCGCATGGTCCTGCCGCCGCAGCTGCACCCGGGTGAGGACGACGAACCCGGCGATCATTGCCCCGGGCATCGCAACCGTCCACCACGGCAGGATCGCCAGGCCCGCGAGTGCGACGACGGACAGCAGCGACAGCGTCAGGATCGACAGCACCCGCCGGCGACGCATCGCGGCCACCCGGCGGGCTCGGTTCGGGATGTAGCGCTTCGGCGGCGACGGGTCGCCTGCGGCGTCACCGGCGTCGGCGGCAGTCGATCCGGCCGGGCGTACGACGTACCGTGGCCGGGACGGGTCGCGGGACAGCACGCGGGCTTCGTCGGAGGACGGCACGACCGGCTTGCGCCGGGCTTCGTCACCGCGCTTCAGCCACATCGGGACGAGATAGGCGGCCCACGCGGCGACGATCGCCACATAGATCAGTCCTGTCGTCCCCATGCGACGACGCTAAGGCGCAGCGGGGGCCAGATGAGGTACGTGGCACGGTGTGTCGCAAGAAGACTCGTGTGACTGATGTGAATAGCACGCAGCGTAGTCAGGTCAGTCGCGCTACGAGACCGGGTCCGACCTCTTCGATGTTGAGGGCAAAGATCCGGTGGTCGCGCCAGTCGCCGTCGATGTGCAGGAACCGCGGCCGCTCGCCTTCGTACCGGAAGCCGAGTTTCTCAACGACCCGCAGACTTGCCTTGTTCTCCGGGCGAATCGCGACTTCGATCCGGTGCAGGCCGAGGGTGAACCAGCAGTGGTCGGCGGCCATCGCCACGGCGGTCGGCACGATGCCGCGGCCGGCGTACTGTTCGTCGACCCAGTAGCCGAGGTTCGCCCAACGTGCGGAACCGTAGGTGATTCCGGACACCGTGAGCTGTCCGACGAGCGGCCATTTCGCCCGCGCGCCGGCGCCGGCGGCACCGCCGTACGTGATGACGAACGGGAGCATCCGCCCGAAGCGGGCTTGCCGGTTCCAATCGCGGGCCATCGCGCGGAAGGTGCGCGCGCCGTCTTCTGCTCCTGGTGGTTGGGTCGCGTCCCAGGGGCGCAGCCAGCTGACGTTCCGCTGGCGGGCGGCGGCCCATTCGCCGCCGTCGCCGGCGCGCAGCGGGCGGAGGCCGACCTGGCCGTGCTTCAGCTCGACCGGCCATTGCACGAGCGCCATCAGTCGGTGTCCGTCCGTACGTGGTCCCCGCCGTGCACCTGCTCGACCGCATGTCGCAGCAACGGTTCCAGTACGGCGAGCCCGTCCTTCACGCCGCCGCGCGAACCGGGCAGGTTGACGACGACCGTCGTACCGGCGATCCCGGCGAGGCCTCGGGACAATGCTGCCGTCGGTACGCCGTTGGCGATTCCGTAGGCCCTGATGGCTTCCGCGATCCCCGGCACGACCTTCGTCAACACGGCGGCCGTCTGCTCGGGTGTCTCGTCGGTCGGTGAGATCCCGGTACCACCTGTCGTGAGCACCACGTCGTACGACGCCTCGACCGCTGCCCGCAACGCCTCACCGACAGGCGCGCCGTCCGGGACGACATCCGGGCCTGACACGTCGAATCCCCACTCGGCCAGCCGGGACGCGATCAGCGGACCGGTCGTGTCGGTGTAGATCCCGGCCGCGGCGCGGTTCGAGATGCTGATGACGAGAGCTCTCACGGCCGCTCCCAGTGCCCGGTCTTGCCGCCTTCTTTCAGCTCCACCCGTACGTCGGACAGCACGGCCGCCGGGTCCAGCGCCTTCACCATGTCGATGACCGCGAGCCCCGCGACTGCGACCGCCGTCAGCGCCTCCATCTCGACGCCGGTCCGGTCGGTGGTCTTCACCTGCGCGCGGATCAGCACCGCGTCGTCGGCGACCTCGAGGTCCACCTTGGCGCCGGTGATCGCGATCGGATGACACAACGGCACCAGGTCCGGGGTCCGCTTCGCGCCCATGATGCCGGCGATCCGGGCGACGCCGAGCGCGTCGCCCTTCGGTACGCCGTCACCGCGCAGCGCCGTCACCACCTCGGCCGACACGAAAACCTTGCCGCTGGCAACGGCCCGCCGGGCGCCGGCGTCCTTCGCGGACACATCCACCATCCGCGCCGCTCCCGTCTCGTCGACGTGAGTCAGGCCCGTCGGGCGCTCGGTCATCAGGTCTCCTCGTCCAGCATCAGTCGTCCAGCAGCATCAGCTCGACCTGATCGCCGGCCCGGACCGATGTCACGTCCTCCGGGACCACGATCAGCGCGTTCGCCCGGCTCAGGCCGCCCAGCAGGTGGGAGCCGTGCCCGCCGACTGTACTGGCCATCCAGCCCTCGTCGCCGGAGGTGGCCGCGGCACGGACGAACTGCCGCCGCCCCGCCGGTGAGCTG
>NZ_DASRVN010000390.1:0-3545 GCF_035655035.1 Kribbella sp.
AAGTGCTTCGCCTCCGACACCGCGATGGCCGTCACCACCGACGCCGTCCAACTCCTCGGCGGCTACGGCTACACCCACGACTACCCGGTCGAACGCATGATGCGCGACGCCAAGATCACCCAGATCTACGAAGGCACCAACCAGGTCCAGCGCATCGTCATGGCCCGCCAACTCCTGAAGGGCCTCAACTGAGGGCCGGTGCGGGTGGTGGCCGAGGCCCAGCGCTGATCGCGAACCCCGTGGTAGCGGGGGCGATATACGATCGCCGGCATGGCCACGAGTGATGCCGCTCCGCGGCGTGAGGTCGACCCGGCGGTTCGGGCCGAGCTGGAGAGTCTTCGGGACAGCATCGACAACATCGACGCGGCGCTGGTCCACATCCTTGCCGAACGCTTCAAGTACACGCAGCGGGTCGGACGGCTGAAGGCCGAGCACGCCCTGCCGCCGGGGGATCCGGCGCGCGAGGCCCGGCAGATCGCCCGGCTGCGGACCCTCGCCGAGACCGCCAAGCTCGACCCGGCCTTCGCCGAGAAGCTCCTCGGCTTCATCATCAGCGAGGTCATCCGCCACCACGAGCAGATCGCCGAAGCCACCAGAAGCTGATTCCCTCCCGGCAACGACACGCTGGGTGATTCTGAGGGAACTCTCCGGATGCGGCATGATCTGCGCGTGCAGTCTGTGACTGCCCGGGGTGGAAGGACCAGAAGTTGGTGCCATGTGGTGCCCAGGTCGCTCGTCGTGTGTCGGCCGGGCTGCCGGAGGCGTTGGGGAGGATCGCGGCGGAGCGGGACTGGGACGCGTTGCAGGTCGTGTGTGACCAGCATCTGCTCTCGGTGGACGGCGAGCTGGCCGCGCGGTTGCTGGACGTGCTGACGCTCGTGCCGGACGACGAGTTGCGGGCGCGGCCGCGGCTGATGATGTCGTGGCTGAGTGTGTACTACGCGGCCACGCAGCCGGATGCCAGCGAGCTGCGGCCGTTCCTGCGGCACTACACCGAGCTCGGGACCCGGCTCGCCGCGTCGATGGACATCGACAGTGAGACGTCGGTGGCGACGCTGACGACGGTCGGTGTCGCGGCGATGATCGCGCTGCGGGAGCAGGGGCGATGTGTCGAGGCGGAGGAGCTGGGGCAGCGGCTCAGTGCGCGGGCCGCGCAGCTCAGCCCGCTGCCGGGGGTGGACAGTGGGTGGCGGCCGGGCTGGTTGCCGTTGCAGCGTGGGCTGACTCGTACGTTGATGGACGACCTGCCCGCCGCGGTCGAGCTGTACCGGCACGCGTACGAACTCGCGACGCTCGAGCCGCCAACTGCCGGGACCGCCCTGAACGCCGCCGCGAACCTCGCGATGATCTTCGCGAATCTCGGCCACGCCGGTCCCGCGCGGCAATGGCTGCAACGGATGCGGGAGTTCGAGGCGCCGTCGCAGCGGGTCCGGTTCCTGCTCACGGTCGGCGGATCGATCGCCGAGGGCTGGGACGCCCTCGACCGGTACGACGACACCGAACTCGCGAGCCGGCTGGAGATCATCGGCGACGGCACCCGGCGGATCGAGGTGTGGCCGTTCGCGGCCGCGCTGGTGTTCGCGCACGGGCTGTACCGCGGCGACCAGGCGGCGGCGCTCGCGCATCTCGGCACGCTCCGGCTCAGTCATGCGCCGGAGCTCACCGAACTCACCGCGGCCTCGCAGGTACTGCGGCGCGCGTGGATCGACCTGCTGACCGCGACCGGCCAAGGAACACGGGCGTTGCGGCTCATCAAGGAAACCGGTGCGAACGAGCCGTGGCTGACCCTCCCGACCGCGCGGATCCGGTTCCTCAACGGCGAGTACGCCGCGGTCCGCGCGCTCGCGTCCCGCCTGTCCTGGGGCACGGTCACGTCGTACCGGGATCTGCGGCAACTCCTTCTGCTCAAGGCGATCGCGGCGTTGCGGATGGGCGACGTACCGGAGGCACGGGCCGCCGCGGACCTGACCGATCGGCTGCGGGCGCCGGACGAGGTGTTGTCGCTGGCCTCGCTGGCACCGGCCGAACGCGCGGAAATCCAGGAAATCAAGGACTTTCCGTTGACCGACGAGGCCCGCGAACGCCTCGCGCGGGCGCCCGGGGTATTCCCGGATCGCCTGGATCTGGTGGAGCTGACCAGCCGGGAACACGCCGTACTCACCGAGCTGGACGCGGGTGGGAGTACGCCGGAAATCGCCGGGAAACTGGTGGTTTCCGTGAATACCGTGCGTACCCAGGTGAAGAGTGTCTACCGCAAACTCGGCGCTTCCAGTCGTGAGGATGCGGTGCTGCGCGCGTACGAACTCGGCCTGCTCTAGAAGAGCGTGCTGCCCAACGGACGCTGCGGATCGAACCCGGGAATGATCAGGAACGTCGCGCTGGCGGTCGTTGTCGTGAACGGGAGCAAAGCGTCGCCGTTACCCATGTGTGTCAGTGTTGCGGTGAAGGTCCGCAGGTCGTTCTGGAAGCTGACGAACAGCAGGCCGGCGGCCGGTTCGTCGATGCTGTAGGAACGGCGGAGCATCAGGCCGACACCGACCACGGCCGCGTGGGCGCGACGGGCGTGCGCGCCGGCCGGTACGACGTACCGCCCGTCGGGGGTCTTCGCGCCGAGATCGGGGCCGTCGGCAACAACTCCGCCGGACAACGGGATCCCGCTGTCGCGGTGGCGGCCCATCACGGCTTCCTGGGCCGCGGTGGAGAGGGCGGCGAAGCGGCCGAGGTCCAGTTCCATGCGGCGGAGTACGGCGATGGTGCCGCCGGCGACCGGGGCCGGGCCGTCCAGCCAGAGGTTGCGCTGTTGCTCCTCGGCGGTGTGCGGGCCGACGATGCCGTCGACGAATCCCAGCTGGTTGCGGGGTGCGGTGAGTCCGTCGGCGACCGGTACGGCGGGGCCGCGTCGGGCGGACTGGCGCCAGCGTTCCTGTAGGCGGTCGCCGGCTCGGTCGAGGAGGGCAGCGGCCGCTACGGAGAGGACGAGGGGGTCGGTGGCGCAGAGTTGCAGGAGTACGTCGCCGCCGCGTGCTTTCGGGGCAATCTGCTCGTGGGGGAAGGGCGGTAGGTCGGTTGCGCCGGGGAGGGTGTGGCCGGCCATTCGCACGAGTCGTGGACCGACGCCGACCGTGACGGTGAGGTCGCCGGGGGCGAGGCCGAGCAGTCGTGCTGAGGTGCCGGTGGTCAGCGCGACAATCGTCTCCCCGAGCTCCGCAAGCAACCGCCCGACGGCGGAGGCAGGCGGAACGGCGGATGAGGGGAGGTCGGCGATGATTGCCAGCAGGTTGGGTTGTGGGGTGCGAGGGGTGGTGATGCCGGCCTGGTACTTGCCGGTCGGCGGGATCGCCTGGGCGGCGACCGGAGTTGCGGGCGGCTGGTCTGAGGTTGCGGAGCAGCCGGCGGTCAGGACCGCGGCGGAGGCGGCGCCGAGGAGGGTGCGACGTGACGGGCGGTCGTCGGCTCGGATCACGGAGCGAGAGTGCCACATCACCCGCAGTACTCGCGAATCGGTCGTCCGTGCCACACTTTCCGCCATGTCACGTGGAGGTTGC
>NZ_DASRVN010000391.1:0-13441 GCF_035655035.1 Kribbella sp.
CCGCCTCGGCTCGGGCGGTCGCCTCGGCTCGGCGGGCTGCCTTCCGGTCGATCCTTCGGCCTACGGCGTTCAGCACCCGGGGCGCGATCTTCACGGCCGTGGGGTCGAAGCGGGCGGGGATGCCGAAGGCGCCTTCGGTCAGGTGGCCGGAGGTGGTACTGACCAGTGCGGCGGCGCGGATCCGCGGGCCGAACAACTCCGGATACCGGTCGGCCGCGGCCATCAAGGTCATGCCGCCCATCGAGTGCCCGGCGTACACGACCGGTCCGTCACCGACGACCTCGTCCAGCACCGCGACCAGGTCGTCGGCCAACTGGTCGAGCCGCATCGAACCAGCAGGCGCCGCGTCGGAACGCCCGTGCCCACGGTGGTCGTACGTGACGACGCGTACGGCGTCCTGCCCGATGATCTGCGGCAACCCCTCGACCTGGTTGTGCCACGAGCGGGTCGAGCACGTCCAGCCGTGCACCAGCAGCACGGTCACCGGCGCGTCGGCCGGACCGGTCACCTCGACGTTCAGACGCACTCCGTCAGCCAACGTCAACCAATAGCGCTGCGTGGCCCCGGAGCGCTCCAGCTGGATCGTCACACAATCTCCCGTTCCCGTTCGTCTTCGGCCGCCAGATGGGCCGCTCGCATCCGTCCGCCGCGGGCGGCGCGTCCGACCAGCCAGGCGATCCCGGCCACCTCGAGCAGCCCGACCACCGCGAGCAACGCGTATCCGGAGTTCCACATCCATCGTGGCACGTCGTTCCGCTCCTCACGCCGCAGTACCTGCTGCTCGTCGACGAACTGGACGGTCTGCCCGTTCGACACCTGGACGGCCGGTTTCGCGATCGCCGCGTCCTCCGGCGCGTACGCCCAGGCCGCGACCACGTCCCGCTGCCCGCGGTGCAGCCGCACCATCGACTTCCACTTCCCGTACAGGGGCAGCGCGTCCCGCGACCGGTAGGTGCTGTCGGCAACCTTCTCCATCGGGTGGTACACCAGCCTGCCGCCCTGCCAGGCGAGCGCCTCGAACCAGCGCGCCCCGTCGGCGGCCCCGGTGGGCGTGACCGAGATCGTGACGTACGCCGTCGGCTCGGCCCCCGTGGCCACCCGCTCCAACGACACCACCCCGGTCACGCCCGGATCCGCGGACCGCGGCACGCAGAAGAACACCGTCGCGGCCACCGCCACGAGTCCGGCGGCACCCAGTTGATGGGTACGCCGGACCGCGACCGCCCGGATGTGCTTGATCCCGATGGCGCGCGGCTCACCGGCCACCTCGGCGTACCGGGTCGCGAGCCAGGCCCCGACGAGACCCGCCCCGGCACCGGCGACCACGCCGTACCCGATCGCCGACGGCAGCATCGACGGCGGCCAGGCGATCGGCATCCAGACGTGGCTCCAGGCGTACTCCGCGACCACGCCGACGGTGCCGATCAGTACGCCGGCGACCGCGCCGAGCCGGAAGCGGTTCTTGTTGCCGAGGGCAAACGCCGTCACCTCGACCAGGACCGCCTCGACGATCAGCAGCGGGAAGTGCCCGACGATCTGCCCGAGCGGCCCGGCCACGGCGTACGCGATCCCGCCGCGGATCACCAGATACACGCCCAGGGCAACGAACGTCGACCCCGGCCCGCGCCGGGCGCGCAGGATCGTGAACGCCATCGCGGCACCGAACACGATCAGGATCGGCTGCAGGATCAGCGGGAACTGCGGTACGCCGTAGGTGAACTCGGTGCCGAACAGGTCCCACGCGATCAGCAGCGCCCCGACCGACACCATCTCCTGGAAGACCCGGCGCTTGTTCGGTCCGACGAGTTGTTCAACCTCGGCGAACGCGAGCAGGCGGGCGAAGATCGAGAACACCACGCCGCCGATCATCAGCAGGTGCGTCGGGCCCCACAGCGTGACGTCTTCACCGAACAGCCGGTGCCAGACGTCGTCGAGCGGGAACCCGACCAGCGCGAACGTGCCGCACACCGTGACCAGCGCGGCGCTGCACGGGATCCGCCAGCCCTTCGTGAGCCTGATGGTCCGGGCCGGCAGCGAGACCGCGTGCAGGTACGGCGTGAGCGCGGCCCATCGGGGGACTCCGTCCAGTCTCCCGATGGTGTCCGCGAGCCTCCCTACCAGGGTCCCGCGGCCGGTGCGTTCCCGCCACAGGAGTACGGCGAGTGCGACGTACAGGCACCCGACCACGCCGGCGACGACGGCGATCTGGCCGAAGGTCGCGGTACCGGTCGTCGCGAGCGGGACTGCCATCGGCGGACTCCTTCGGGACCGGCGGCTTCGACACCTGGGGCATGCGCCATAAGTCATGTTACATCCGCTATGTAACGTGAAGTCTGGAAGACTGTCAAGGGTGGAAGAGGAGCTCACTGTCGACCAGCTGGCCGCCAAGGTCGGGATGACGGTCCGGAACGTGCGCGCGTACGCCGGGCGCGGGCTGATCGCGCCGCCCCGGCTGGTCGGCCGGACCGGGTACTACGGCGCCGAACACGTGGCCCGCCTGACCCTGGTCCGGGAGCTGCTCGACAAGGGCTACACGCTGGCCGCGGTCGAGCGGATGATGGGCGAGCTGCCGGACGGGGAGCTCGCGCTCGGCGTGTTCGAGACGCTGGTGAACCCGTGGACCCCGTCCGAGCCCGAGGAGCTCGACGAGTACCAGCTCGCCGAGCGGGCCGGCGTACCGCACGACCCGGCGGTGATCACGCAGATCGTCGAGCTCGGGATCGCCGAGCGGCTGCCGGACGGCCGGCTGCGGATCACGAACCCGGACCTGCTCCGGACCGGCCTCGAGGTGATCAAGCTCGGCGTCCCGATGCAGGCGATCTTCGAGATGCTGCCGAAGCTGTTCGCGCAGGCCGACGCGGTCGCCAAGACGTACGTCGAACTGTTCCGCTCGACCGTCTGGCGGGACTTCACCAACGCGGGCATGCCGGCCGACGGCTGGCCCGACATCCAGCGCACCCTCGAAGGCATCATCCCGCTGGCCGGCCAGGCCCTGGTCGCCGCCTTCCGCGAAGCCATGGCCCGCGAGATCGAACAGGTCGCCTACGAAGAACTCGGCCTCAACCCGGACAACCTTCCCTCCACCGGCTAGCGGCGGTTTCCCCTGCCGCCGGTGCGGGCACCGGTCGATCCCCCGTTCCCCCCTTAGTGAAGGTCAGGGTTCGGATAGGTAGTTCTCCGCATGTGTGAACCGGTCCTCATGGGAGAGCGTGTAGCTATCAGAGACGGGCACCAGGCAGGAGGAATCGGATGCGCCAGATCCAGATCCGTCGGCGGCCGAGCACCAGGACGACCCGGCGCCAGGAACGGAACCAGACCCTCGACCTCCGGACCCCGTCCGGCCGCAAGCTTCCGTTCTGAGACGAGCCAACGCGGAAACGGAGCGAGGCCCGGCGAACCGCAGGGGGTTTGCCGGGCCTCGCTTATTGTTCGGCCGGGGGGTCGCGCGACGTCACCGAGCGAGCGTCTGATACTCCGAGGCGTCGAACCGCCGGGTCAGCTGCCGGAACCGGAACGTGAACGACGGCCAGAGCGTGGTGTTCCGGCCCTCGGCGTCGAGGTACCAGCTGCTGCAGCCGCCACGGGTCCAGACCGTGTTCCGCATCGACGAGCGGACCCCGTCGACGAACGCGCGCTGCACGTCCCGCCGCACCTCGACCTCCCGCAGCCCTTGCGCGTCCATGGTTCGCAGCGCGTCGACGATGTACGCGATCTGCGACTCGATCATGAACACCATCGAGCTGTGCCCGAGGCCGGTGTTCGGCCCGATCAGCATGAAGAAGTTCGGGAAGCCGTTGATCGCCGTACCGAGGTGGGCCTCCATGCCGTCGGCCCAGGCCTGCCGCAGCGAGACGCCGTCGCGGCCGTGCACCATGTCCATCACCGGCAGGTCGGTGACCTTGAAGCCGGTGCCGTAGATGATCGTGTCGACCTCGTGCTTCACGCCCTCGGTGGTGACGATGCCGGTCGGTGTCACCTCGGCGATCCCGTCGGTGACCACCTCGACGTTCGGCCGCGCGACCGCCGGGTAGTAGTCGTCGGAGATCAGCACGCGCTTGCAGCCGAGGGTGAAGTCGGGGGTGAGCGCGGCGCGCAGCAGCGGGTCGCGGACCTGGTGGGCGAGGTGCTTCTCGGCGACCTTCTGTGCCTGCTTCATGATCGCGGGCAGCTTCGCGAACCCGAGCACCATCGACTCGCGCCCCCAGTAGATCCCGGCCCGCATCGCTTTCTGCGCAAGAGGAAAGCGCCGGTAGATCGCCTTCTCGGCAGCGGAGATCTTCCGGTCCGGCCGCGGCATCACCCACGGCGGCGTCCGCTGGAACAGGTGCAGTTCCTCGACCTCCGGCTGGATCGCCGGCACGAACTGGATCGCCGACGCGCCGGTGCCGATCACCGCGACCTTGCGGCCGCTCAGGTTCAGGTCGTGGTTCCAGCGGGCGGAGTGGAAGACCTCGCCCTCGAAGTCCTCGATACCGGGCAGCTTCGGGTACGACGGCTCCGCGAGCGGGCCCATCCCGGAGAGCACGACGTCCGCGGTGAACGTGCCCTGGCTGGTCGTGACCTGCCACTTGCCGTCCACCCAGTCGGCGGACTCGACGGCGTGGCCGAACCGGATGTGCGGGCGGACGCCGAACGCGTCGGTGACCTTGCGCAGGTAGTCCTCGATCTCGGGCTGCGGCGAGAACGTCGACGACCAGTCCGGGTTCGGCGCGAACGAGAACGAGTACAGGTGCGAGGGTACGTCGCACCGGCAGCCCGGGTAGGTGTTGTCCCGCCAGGTGCCGCCGACGTCGTCCGCGCGCTCCAGGACGACGAAGTCGTCGTACCCGGCCTGCTTCAGCCGGACCGCCGTCCCGATCCCCGCGAACCCGGTGCCGATCACCACGATCCGGTGCTGCTCGCTCATTCCCGGCCTCCTTGGCTAGAACTTACTCCCAGTAAGTTACGTCGCAACTTACTCTGGGTCAGTTAGGATGTGCAAGTGACCTCGACCACTGCCGCACCCAAGCGCCGCCGCGACCGGGCCGCCCGCGAGCGGGAGATCCTCGAGGCCGCCGAGCGGATCTTCGGCGAGCGCGGGTACCAGGGCACCTCGATGGACGACGTCGCCGCCCAGGTCGGGGTGTCGAAACCGCTGATCTACCAGTACTACGGCTCCAAGGACGGCCTGTTCCTCGCCTGCCTGGCCCGGCTCCGCGGGCAGCTCCTGGACACCGTCGCCGACGCGGTGATGGCGGCCGCGAGCGCCGAGGACGCGCTGTACGCCGGGTTCCTGGCCTGGTTCCGGTTCCTCGACGAGCACCCGCAGGCGTGGTCGGTGCTGGTCGACGAGGGGATGCTGAGCGCCGGTCCGGCCGCCGAGGCCACGGACGAGGTGCGCGCGGCGTTCATCGAGCTGATCGCCACGATGGTCCGGATGAACGTACCGGCGGACCGCGCGGCCGACGACGACGAGATCCAGATCGTTGCCCAGAGCATCTCCGGCGCCACCGAGCGGCTGGCGATCTGGCGGACCCGGAGCGCGAACCCGCCGCCGCCCGAGAAGGTCGCCCGTACGCTCCAGGACCTGCTCTGGCAGGGCCTGCACACCTTCAAGACCAGCTGATGCGGATCGAGTCGTACGCCGAGTCCGCCGTACCCGAACGCCTCCGCCGCCAAGTCCACGCCCTCCAGGACGAGGCCTGGCCTCCGCCCGCCCCACCGCCCACTCCGCCGCCCACTCCGCCGGCCGCTGCGCCCGCCACTCCGCCGGCCGCTGCACCGGCCGGACCGGCCACCGGACCCCAGTCCGCAGGACCGGTGCACGATCCGGCGCTCCGGCCGCTCTCGATGCTCCTCGTCGACGACGGCGTGGTGGTCGCCGCACTCGACATCCTGCGCAAGGAACTGCAGCACGCCGGCAGCACCTTCCAGGCCGGCGGCCTCAGTACCGTCGTCACCCGCGCCGACCTTCGCGGCCGGGGCCACGGCCACCGCCTGGTCACGGCCGCCCGCGCCACGATGGCCGACCTGCACCTGGACCTCGGCATCTTCACCTGCGACCGGCCGCTCCTACCGTTCTACGAATCCACCGGCTGGCAACACCTCCCCGGCACCGTCCTGATCGGTGGCACCCCCAACGATCCGTTCCCCAGCGACCAACCGGGCTTCGACAAGGTCACGGTCGCCGCGTTCTTCACCCCACTCGCCCGACCGGCCGCTTTCCACGGGTCCCGGATCGCGCTCTACCCCGGCCAGATCGACAAGCTCTGGTAGCTCAGAGGATGTCGTACGGCTCGAGGGTCGGGCCGATGGTGGAGCGGCCTTCGATGAAGGTGGGCTGGACGTAGTGGATGCCGGGGGTGGTGGTGCCGTCGATGGCTTGCAGGAGGCGTTCGGCGGCGCGTTCGCCGACCGTGATGAGGTCGGGATCGAAGGTGCTGAGCGGGTGGTCGGGGCGCGTCACGCCGGCCAGCCGGTTGTCGTACCCGACGATCGCGATGTCGTCGGGGACCCGCACCCCGTGCCGGTGGAAGGTCGCGAACAGGCCGATCGCGATCTCGTCGTTGGCGGCGAAGATCGCGTCGACCGGCTGCCCGCCGGCCAGGATCCGCTCCCCCGCGTTCAGCCCCCAGCGCTGCAGGTAGCTGCCGTACAGCGGGCCGCCCATCGCGATCGGCATCCCGGCCGACCGCATCGCGTCGGTGAACCCCTCGACCCGCGCGTCGACGGCCGGGTCGTGGACGGCCGCGGTGACGTGCGCGATGTTCCGCCGCCCGAGCCCGATCAGGTACGCCGCGGCCGCCGCCCCGGCGCCGCGGTTGTCCGGCGCGACCACGTAGTCGGTCTCCGGTGTCGCGGACGAGGACGCGAACACCACCGGTACGGCGAAGTCCTCGGACAGCACCAGGCTGGCCCGGTTCGGGTCGTCGCCGACCACCAGCAGGCCGTCGATCCGGCGCGCCCGGAGCCGTTTCAGGTACTCACTCAGGACCCGCGGCGTCCCCTGCGCGTCGAGCGTGACGGTGGCGATGTTCTCCCGGCCGAGGTAGTTGGTCGCCCCCATGATCAGCGGCATGCTGAACCGGCCGAGCGCGGACTCGGCGAGGACGCCGACGATGAAGCTCTTGCCGGTGACGAACGACCGCGCCAGCATGTCCGGCTGGAACTGCAGCCGCTCGGCCGCCTCGATCACCCGGGCCCGGGTCTCCGCGGACACCCGGCCGACCCCGTTGAGCGCCCGCGACGCCGTGGTCAGCGAGACGCCCGCCACCCGCGCGACGTCGCTCATGCTGGCCCGCTTCGGCATCGTTCCTCCTGTCGGCGAGTTCCGGAATCCAGAGTGTAAACACTTGCGCATGGATGCCGCCTGACCGGGGAGAATGGGCCGCGAAAATACTTGCGCATACCGACTGGAGCAGCGATGCCGGACCTACCACCTCTGCCACCGCTCGGCCCCGGGGCCGTCGACGAGTTCACCCGGACGATCTACGGCCGGACGCCGCCCGGCGGCGAGCTCGCCGGGCTGGTCCTGCAGTCCCGCGAGGACGGCGTACTCGACGGCACCGCCGACCGCCTGCGGCACCGCGCCACCATCACGTGCCCGCTGGGCGACCTCGAGTTCGACACCCTCCTGCACCTGCCGACCAGCGGGAACGCGCGCGTCGTCGTGATCCTGAACTTCGACGGCAACGACCAGACCCTGACGGACTGGCCGTACGAGAAGATCATCCACGCCGGGTACGCCGTACTCACCGCTCAGTACGGCCAGATCGAGCCCGACGACCCGAACCCGCCGGCCCCCGGCGTCCGCGGGCTGTTCCCGTCGGAGTCCTGGGGCGCGGTCGCCGCCTGGGCGTGGGGGCTGTCCCGGCTGCTCGACATCGCCTCGACGATCGACAGGATCGACCCGGCCGGCGCGATGGTGATCGGCCACTCCCGGCTCGGCAAAGCCGCGCTCTGGGCGGGCGTCCAGGACGAGCGGTTCGCGCTGACGGTGTCGAACGACTCCGGATGCTGCGGCGCCTCGCTGTTCCGGCATCCGGGCGGCGAGGACATCGAGGCGATCACGAGGCGGTTCCCACACTGGTTCGTCCCCTCGTTCGCGCAGTACGCCGGGAAGGAGGACGAGCTGCCCGTGGATCAGCATCAGTTGCTCGCGAGCATCGCGCCGCGGCGTGTATACGTATGCAGCGCGGAGGACGACGCCTGGGCCGATCCGGTCGGCGAGTACCTGGCCGTCGAGGCGGCGCGGCCGGCGTTCGGCGCGGACGGGATCGGGTACCACCTCCGCCCCGGCGGGCACGCGCTGCTCGAAGAGGATTGGATGCAGGCACTGGCCTTCTGACGTACGGACCGCCCTCCGCGTGGGAGGGCGGTCCGCTGCGCGGGTCAGTTCTGCTGCAGGGACAGGTAGAACACGTCCTCGTTCTCGGTCTGGTTGAGCGCCTTCACGGTCGCGTCCGGGTCGATGATCGGTACCTCGACCTGGACCTGGTTCTGGCCGATGCTCTTCCACTGCAGCGGCGTACGGTTGCCGTAGAGGTCGACGCGCTCCAGCGACTTCACGTTGCGGACGTCCCGGAACGTCACGGTCATCGTCGGCTCGCCGAAGTTCAGGTGGATGGTGTCACCGGTGTTCGGGTCCTCGAAGATGTCGGCCTGGTTCTGCCGCTTCAGGTCGATCGCGAGGACGACGCGCTTGTCGTCCAGGCGGAAACCGTTCGCGGTGGACAGCATCTCGTTGAGCTCGGGCTTGAGTTCCGGCGTGGTCGCGAAGTTGTCGTACGTCTCCGCCTTGGTGCCGCGGAGCAGGTTCGCCAGCGTGGTGAGCGTCCTGCCCTTCGGGCTCAGGTTGCTGCCGGTGCGCAGGGTCCGGTTGTACCCGAAGGCGTTCGGGTCGTCCGGCGCCCACTCGGCGAAGTACAGCAGCTTGAACCGGTCGAGGTTGTTGCCGCCCTTGCTGAGCGCCCAATGGAATGCTCGCGGGTAGACGTCGGCGACGAACTTGTCCTCGGTGGTGAAGCCGAGCTCGGTCTGCCAGACGGCCGGGTCCTTCACGCCGCGCTGCTGCGCCGCCGCGTAGATCGTCTGCATGGTGCCGAGCGGCATGTAGTGCATGTCGAACACGTCGATGCCCTGCCACGCGTGGTATTTGTCCAGCAAGGCGATGTACTCGCTCAGCGGGGCGCCGCAGATCCAGCCGCCGTACACGGCCTTGACGCCGTTGTCGTGCAGGACCTGGACGGCCGGCAGGTGGATGTCGGTCATGTACTGGTCCATGCCGCCCTCCCAGAACCCGGAGCCGGGGTACGCCTCGTTCCAGATCTGGAAGTACGTGATGCCGAGCGGCTTCAGGGTGTCGACGGCGAGCTTGACGAAGTTCTTCCAGTCGTCCGGGTTCTGCGGCGGCGTACGGCCGATGCTGGTCTGCACGTCCTTCGAGGACAGCACCTTGCCGTTCTGCTTGACGGTGAGGTGCCGCGTGAACTGGCCGTTGTTCTCGGACGTGACCGGGCCGTACTCGTAGTTCTTGCCGTGGAAGTCGTACGAGTAGCCGGTACGGTTCGCGGCCCAGCCGGCGGTGTACGCCAGTACCGGAAGGATCGTGATGCCGTGGGCCTTCGCGAGGGTGAACTGGCGGACGTACTCCGCGATCGCGGCCTTGTCGACCTGTCCCTTCGCCGGCTCGACCGAGCCCCAGTCGAAGTCCATCCGGTCCCACTGCATGCCGGCGACCAGACCGGTCTGGCTGCCCTGGTTCTCGCCCGCGAACGCGCGGAACGGTTCGTTCAGCACGAACGGCAGGTCGGCAACGACGCTCGGCGCATCGCCGGTGGCGCCGGCGACGGCCTTGACGTCGGTGTCGGCGGTGATCGCGATCGGACCGCGGTACGGCTGCGCGGTCGCCGAGCTGGTCGGGTCACTGCCGTCGGTGGTGTAGGTGATGCAGGCGTTCGGGGTCGAGCTGTTCAACTGCACGGTGGTGCCCTTGGTGACCGCGCCGGGGCCGGGCGTCGCGGTGACGGGAGCCGTCTCCGGGGCCAGCTCGGTGGTGATCGTGGCCTTCAGCTTCCCGGGCACCCACCAGGTGCTGACCTGGTCGCTGACGAACAGGATGTCGTCGCCCTTCGCCGCGACCAGGTTCAGGTCGAACGAGGCGGCCGTGCCTGAATACGTATACAACTCGGTGAACGGGCCGGTGACGGCGGCCGGGTTGCCGTCGTGCGCGAGCAGCACCCGGAAACGGCCGCCCGGGGAGCTGAACGAACCGCGGATGTGCACGGTCTTGCCGTCGGCCTGGTCGGCGACCGTGTAGGTCTCGGAGATCGACCGGTAGTCGGTGCCGATCGAACCGTCGGCCTTCACGAACCAGGCGTGTTCCGGCTTCTTCACGTCGGCGGCCCACTCGTCGGCCGCGAACGCGCCGGAGCCGCCCTTGTTCAGCAGGCTGGTCGCGTTGCCGTCGATCGACTGGTACGACCAGCGGCCGGGCGCGACCACGTTCGTGTCCAGCCGGTAGTCGGCGACGTTGTCGGTGGTCGGGTTGGCCGCCGCCGGCGTACAGCCGGTCGGCGGCGCGGCCTCCGCCGGAGCTTGAGGAACGCGCGAAAACGCTTGCACGGATGGCGGGGTAGCGATTGCGCAGAGCAGCACGAGGCCGAGCCCTGCCGAGAGCGGTCGAATCTTCACGAGGACTCCGTCGTTCGAGGATGATTCACGCGTGAAAGGGTGATGATCGGGGACGGTAGAGCCGCCGAGACAACCTTGTCAACGGGATAGGCCCGAGCTCTTGACGCCCCGGCGCCGGCGGCGCAACCTGAGTGCGCACACGATTGCGCAATCTGCCTCGCCCGCACCCCGAGGAGTTCTCGCATGACCCATCCCGCAGCCCTGTCCCGTCGCACCCTGCTCGGCGCCGCCGGAGCCACCGCCCTCGCCCTCGCGACCGGCGTACCGGCGACCGCCGCGCCGCTCGGCGACTCCCCCAACGCCTCGCCCGACGGCACGACGATCCCGTCGGCCACCTCGATCACCGACAACGGCGGCGCCGTCTGGACCGTCTCCGGCGGCGTCATCTACCGCGACGGCGGCACCGTCGGAAACACGTACAACGTCTCGGTTCTGCTGTGGTACGGCGGCCGCGTCTACCACTGCGGCACCGGCGGCCAGTGGTACGTCGAACTGAACGACGTCTGGCTGAAGGTCACCGACCCACGCATCCCGCTGTCCGCCCCGGCCGGGCTGATGTACGGCGTGAACGGGCACCACGACACGGCCCTGTCACCGGCCACCATCGCGGCCCGGATGTCCGATCTCGGAGCCACCGTCTTCCGGGTGAACACCGGCAGCAGCTCCGACACGATCGGCGCGGTCGCGAACATCGCGAACTACCTGAACGGCGCGGGCAAGACGACGTTCCCGGTGATCGACGCGGGCCTCCGCGACGGCAGCGGGAACCTTGCGTACGGCAACGAGTCCGAGGCGTACTACGCGGCCCGCGCGATCGGCACGCAGGTGGCTCAGGCCTGCGCGCCGTACGGCGTCACGATGTACGAATGCGGCAACGAACTGACCCGCGACCCGTACATCATCCTGCCCGACCACAAGGCCGACGCGGGCACGAAGGCGATCGACTTCAACAACGCCAACTGGCCGATCATGCGCGGCTTCATGAAAGGCCTCATCGACGGCGTGAAGACCGCCCAGCCGGGCGCGCTGTGCGGCATCAACTTCTGCAACTCCGACATCGCGGCCGCGGACGCCCTCTGGGACGGCATGCAACCGGACGGCACCGGCGGCTACCCCCAGATCCGCTGGGACCTGACCACCTGGCACAACTACGAAGGCGACGGCGACATCTTCCACATCGGCACCGACGGCGCCGGACCGTCGTTCAACCTGCCCGTGTACGTCAAGGCCCGCTACGGCAAGCCGTTCCTCCTGACCGAATGGAACTCAGACCCCAACCAGGGCACCACCCACCGAGCGTCGTACATCCAAAGCCAACTGGCCGAATTCCAGCCGGCCCGCACCACCGAGGCCTTCCTCTCCTCCATGTTCTACGAACTCGACGGCGGCACTCAATGGGGCCTCACCGAATCCGACGGCACCCCTCTGAACCCGCCATACACCGCCTACCAAAGCTTCGTCTCATCCCACCCCGACGTCTAAGCAACCGCTAGCCCCCTGGGCCGACCAAAATCTGTGGAGAACTTAATCCTCTTGAAAACAAGGGGATCCGCGTTGAAAACTGTCGGAGGCGGTAGCTAGAGTTATCGGCATGGATCCTCTCGGCGGACGCTCGGTGGTTGCGCTAGGCAACCACGAAGTGCTGCCTGCGCTCGACGCGCTGGACGCCGAGATCATCCACCTCCAGAGCCTCCGCCTGCAGCTCATCGCCCGCAGCGAAACCGACGGCCTCGCCCAAGAACTCGGCGCCCGCGACACCATCGAACTCCTCACCCTGCGCCACCGCCGAGACCGCCCCGAAGCCTGGCGCGACGTGCGTTTGGCCCGCGCGCTGTCCAAGTACGCAACGGTCGCCGCCGCCCTCACCAACGGCATCCACACCGACACCGACACCGGCCCCGCCGTACGCCCGATGCAGACCGGCCACGCGGCCGCGATCGTGACCGAACTCGAACGCATTCGCACCCGAGTCCCCGTCGACGACCTCGACGTCGCCGAGACCCAATTGGTCCGGCTCGCCGCCCACCTGACTCCCAGCGAGCTCCGCACCGCCGCCAAACAGGTCTGCAACCTGCTGGACTCCGACGGCCCCGAACCCGAAGAACAGAAGGCCTACGCCCGTGAGTCGCTGACGTTGAGCGCGGCCGAGAACGGCGTCAAGTTCAGGGGCTACCTGGCCAACGAGAACGCCGAGCTGTTGCGCGCGATCATCCACGCCGGCGCCCGCCCCCGCAAAACCCTCGACGGCGAACACGACCCCCGCCCCCGCGACAAACGCCAGGCCGATGCCCTGACAACTGTGCTGACGGTCGCCGCGAACGCCTGGGACACCGACACCGCCGGTCATGGCGCGAAAGCCAACATCACCGTCACGATCGACCTCGACGACCTCAAGTCCGCGACCGCGAACGCGACCGGCCAAACCGTCTACAGCGACGACCTCTCCGCGGCGACCATCCGCCGCCTGGCCTGCGACGCGAACGTGATCCCCCTCGTCCTGGGCTCGAACTCCGAACCGCTGGACGTCGGGCGCCGCGAACGCCTCGTCACCCGGTCGATCCGCCACGCCCTCGTCGCCCGTGACCGAGGCTGTGTGGTGTGTTCCGCCCCGCCGGTGATGTGCGACGTGGGCCTACCCGGATTTCACGGACACCCGTCACAGTGGTTTGAGGGCCACGGAAAGGTGTCTCGATGGTGCCGTTTTCGCAGGAGTTCAAGGATCAGATCGTCGAACTGCACCGCAAGGGCGGTCGTACGTTCATCGACCTGG